>CAJQRS010000016.1 GCA_905612375.1 uncultured Candidatus Pelagibacter sp. | reverse complement strand
CCAAATGGAAATTTGTATTGAGTACTCAAAATTAGACAATATGGAAGCAAAGCCAACACTCTTTTTTGAATTTCATGGTAGTGAAGAATCAAATAAAGAGGCAATTAAAATTGTTGAAGAGTTATCAAAAAATAATAATGGTAGTGATTTTAAATGGGCTGAGTCACTGGAGGATAGAAATAAATTATGGCAAGCAAGACATGATGTTTACTGGTCAGTAAAAGCACAAGGTAAAAATGTAAAAATATACTCAACAGATGTATGTGTGCCTGTTTCTAATTTAGTCGAATGTATTAATTTTGCCGAAACAGAAATTAAAAAATTTGGTCTTAAGGCTCCAATGGTTGGTCATGTTGGTGATGGAAATTTTCATGCAATTATAATGTACGACCCAGCAGTTGAGGGTTCTTATCAAAAAATTAGAGATTTTAGTGACAAACTTATTGATAAAACTTTAGAACTAGAAGGCACGATTACAGGGGAACATGGTATTGGTTTACAGAAAAAAGCTTATTTACTGAAAGAACATCCGGATAATTTACCTTTGATGAAATCGATTAAAAGAAGCCTTGATCCAAATAACATAATGAATCCTGGTAAAATTTTTGACCTTAATTAAAAATATTTTTAAACCAACATCTTTTTAATATTCTCCAACGCTTGAGAAATATTATCTTGTGAAGCAGCAAAACTAAATCTTACATAATCATTAGATGTTTTACCAAAAGCAGTTCCAGGAACTATAGCAACACCAGCTTCATGCATGGCTTTTTTTGCAAATTCTGAACCATTCATTCCAGTGCCAATGACTTTAGGGAAAGCGTAGAAAGCTCCACCTGGTAAACTACATTCTACACCTGGTAAACTATTTAAGCCTTTATGAATTAACTTTCTTCTTATAGTAAATTCTTTCATCATCTCATTAATTGAGTCATCTGGACCATCTAAAGCTGCAATACCTGCAAATTGAGCTGCTGCGTTTACACAGGAGACACTATTTATTAAAAGTTTATTTACATGTGGAACTAGTTCTTTAGGCCAAAAACTCCACCCTAGTCTCCATCCAGTCATTGAGTATGCTTTACTCCAACCTTCTAAAACAATTAATCTTTCTCTCAATTCTGGATAATTAAAAAATGATGGCATTTCTTTATTGTCAAAAATTTGTCTACTGTAAATTTCATCACTTAAGATTGTTACATGTGGATGTTTTTTAAGACCTTCTGCTAATACATCAACATCTGCCTTTTCTACAAAGCTTCCTGTTGGGTTATTTGGATTTATTAATATCAACAATCTGGTTTTATCTGTAATCAAGGATAAAATCTTTTCTGGGTTAAATTTTAGATCCTTATCTTCTGTTAGGTCATATGGTACTGCCGTTGAGCCAGTATAATTAATCATGGATTCATAGATTGGAAAAGCAGGAGTTGGGTGAATTATCTCTGCACCCTGCTCACCAAAACATTGAATTGCATAACTCATTGTTGGTTTTCCGCCTGGCATTATTAAAATTCTTTCAGGATCAACATCTTGATTATAAAGCTTTTTTATCTTTCTAGAAACTGATTGTCTGCACTCTAAAATTCCATTTGATAATACATATCCATGATGTCCATCATCTAAAGCTTTTTTTGCTGCCTCAACCACATGTTTGGGTGTTTTAAAATCTGGTTGACCCAATCCTAAATGAATCATTGGATTACCTTGAGCTTCTAATTTTTTTGCTTCAGCCAATACACTAAATGCTGACTCTGTTCCTAATCTATCTAAACTTTTTGCTAATTTCATAATCTAACTTTATGGTTTATTTTTTAATAAAAAATTTATTATATATATATATATTTTTTAATAATAAAAATTATAAGGGTTAAATTTACTTTCTATAAATTAATTTAGAATTATTTAATTCTTTTAAGTTTTTACAGCCCATTAAAACCATATTTCTATTAATCTCATCGTGCATATTTTGTAATAAATGCTCAACTCCTTTTTGACCACCTGCAGCTAAAGAAAACAGAAACATCTTTCCAAAACTACAGGCTGTTGCGCCAGCGGCTAAGGCTTTTAAAACATGGGTTCCTCTTCTTACTCCCCCATCTAAAATTATTTCTAATCTATCTCCAACAGCATCTCTAATGGCTGCAACCTGATCAAAAGGTGATCTTGACCCATCTAACTGCCTTCCTCCATGATTTGAAACCATTATTGCAGTGCATCCAATATCTATAGCTTTTTTTGCGTCTTCAACTGACATCACTCCTTTTAATGCAAAGGGTCCGTTCCATTTTTTTACACAATATTCTGCATCTTTCCAGCTCATGGCTGGATCATATTGTTCATTTATGTATTCAATCACTGATTTTGAAATATTTGTACCTTTGTCTGTTTTATTTTTAACATTAGATAATTCAAATTTTTTATGAGTAAAATAATTAAATACCCATTCAGGTCTCATAGCAAAACTCATCAAACTTTGAAGTGTAAGTTTGGGAGGGGTGGTAAAGCCTGTTCTATGATCTTTTTCTCTATTACCCGCAACTAATGTATCTACTGTTAAACACATTCCATCAAACTTGGATATTCTACATCTATCTATCAAGTCATCAGTAATGGAATTATCTTTATGAACATAAAGTTGAAATAGTTTTGGACCACTTGAAATATCAGCAATTTCCTCAATACTATTATTTGCCATTGTTGACATGCTATAAAAAGTTCCAAATTTTTCTGCAGCTCTTGCAGAAGCTTTATCCCCGTCATGATGATAAAGTCTTTGCATTGCGGTAGGTGATAGTAAAATTGGCATATCAATTTTTTTTCCAAAAACAGTTGTTGATAAATCTGGTTTCCCAACACTTGCAAGTATATTTGGAATTAAATCACAGTCATTAAAGGATTCAGTGTTTCTTCTTAGTGTTAACTCGTCATCTGCACCACCATCTATGTAATGAAAAATTGGTGAAGGTAATTTTTTTTTAGCTAATTTTCTAAAATCATTAAAGTTATGACAGTCCTTTAAATTCACTATCTTCTAAATCTTAAATTATCTCTGTTTAGGTCGCTAATTTTTGTACAACCCATTAATTTCATATCTCTAACCAATTCAGCTTTATATTTTTCAATAGCTCTCTCTACACCTGCTTGTCCCCCAGCAGCTAGAGCGTATAAATAAAGTCTTCCTCCTGAACATGCTTTTGCACCTAATGATAACGCTTTAAGCATATGAGTTCCTCTCTGAAATCCACCTTCGCAAATTACATCTAATTTATCACCAACGGCATCAACGATTTCAGCAAGCTGATCAAAGGGTGCTCTAGATCCGTCTAGTTGTCTTCCACCATGATTTGAAACCATTATTCCTGTGCATCCAATATCTACTGCACGTTTTGCATCCTCAACACTCATTATACCTTTTAGAGCAAAGTGACCTCCCCATTGAGAACAAAGTTTTTCAGCATCTTTCCAGTTCATGGATTGATCTAACATGGTAGAAAAGTATTGTCCTATTGAAGTATTAGTATCCGTACCCTCTTTCACATAATCTTGCAGATGAGGTAATTCAAATTTACCTTTTGTTAAATAGTTTATTCCCCACATTGGTTTTGTTGCAAAACTAAAAAGACTTGAAGGTGTAAGCTTTGGAGGTGACGTGAAACCAGTTCTTAAATCTCTTTCACGGTTTCCTCCAGTTATTGTGTCTACTGTTAAAGCCATAACATCAAATTTAGCTGCTTTTGCTCTTTCTAAACAAGAATCATTTAAACCTCTATCTTTATGAAAGTAAAATTGAAACATCTTAGGTGTGTCAACTAAAGAGGCTATTTCTTCTACACTTACAGTTGCAAGAGCCGAAACACCAAACATAGTGTTAAATTTTTGAGCTGCTTTTCCAACTGCTCTTTCTCCATCATAATGAAATAATCTTTGTAATGCTGTAGGTGCTAGGTAAAAAGGTAAGTCTAATTTTTTTCCAAAGATGGTTGTAGATAAATCAACATTATCAACACCCCTTAAAACATTGGGAACTAGATCAACATCATTAAATGAACTTGTATTTCTGTCATAAGTAGTTTCATCATCAGCAGCACCATCAATGTAATGAAATATAGGAGAGGGTAATTTTTTTTTAGCTAATTTTCTGAAATCACTAAAATTGTGGCAGTCTTTTAAATTCATCTGACTTTACTAAACCTTTTCAAGATAATTAAACATATAGCTATTTGTCTCAGTTTTTTAAAAAACTTTTGAAAGTGAAAAAGTTTGATTATTTACACCTGGGTTTTTTTTTCCCCAGTCATTATTTGAAATATGACTATAAGAATATCCTAAAGTATAGTTTTTTAAGACATCAATGCTAAGTTTTATTTCACTTTTAAATTCTAGAGCCATTCCTAAATCTTTCCCTTTACCATTGTCATAATATCCTGGCGCAAAGCTTGGTACTATGTTTAAAGGTCCTACCTCATATTTAGCCTGCACACCTGTGTATAAATAAAATGAATCTTTATTTGTAATAAAACCTCCACTAATTGGAGAAAATTTTCCCACAAAAGTCTCTCGTAATAAAATTGGGTTGTTGTGTTCAAAACCATATATGGTGGCTTTATCATCACCTTCTTTATCAATGAGATCAAAAGTGCCTGTATAAAAAGAGTACTCCGTGTCACTTTTTAAAATTTTTTGTTCCTCACTATTTGCAGGAGAAAAAAGAAGAAATAATAATAATAATAAATTGTACTTTTTTAAGTTCATTGAATGAATATTTAATTTTTGAATTTTAATTTTTTTCTCATTATGACACCACCTAGTAAAAATAACAACAAAGGTAATAACCATAAAATATAAGTGTTTTTGTTTAATTTTGGATCATAAATTATCCAATCACCATATTTTTCTCTTAAAAATTTATATATGTCCTGCTCTTTTAGTCCTTTATTAATTTTTCTTTCGACAATTAACTTGATGGTAGTAGCAAATTCTGATTCTGAATCATAAACAGATTGGCCTTGGCAAATTAGACAACGGATATTTTTTAAAATTTTACTTTTTAATTCATTATTTTTTTCGTAAGATTTTAAGTGAGAAAAACCTATCGTTAAAAATAAAATTATTAATATTTTTAAAATTTTCATTTGATAATCAATTTTATTTCTTCTACTATTTTTTTATTAATTGGTCCTATAAATTTTTTTATAATTCTTTTATTTTTATCTATTATGAGAGTTTCTGGCACACCGTAAGCTCCAAACTCAAAACTTAAAGTGCCATCATTATCAATTATAATTTGAGAGTAAGGGTTTCCAAATTCATCAATAAAATTTTTGGCGTTATTTAAATTATCTCTATAATTTAGCCCTATTAATTTAACAGATTGATTTTTACTTAGTCTCATTAATAGAGGATGCTCTGTTCTGCATGGAACACACCAAGAAGCCCAAATATTTACAATGTAGTATATATCTTCTTCAAAAATTTTTTCTGAATTAAGGTAAGCCATTGAGTTAAAATCTTTTGCTTCAAAAGTAGGTATAATTTTTTTATTGCTAATATTAGGTGAATAAATAGTTGAGTTATCCAACCCTTTATAAAAAATTATAAAACAAAAACTTAAAAATATGATTATAATGAGTAAGATAAACTTATTCTTCATATCTTTTTTTTAAATAAACTCATTAATCCCCCAAGACTTAATAATAAGACTGAAATCCAAATCAAAATCATAAATGGCTTCACTTGATATCTAATATTAAAATATTCATTACCTTTTACAAAGTTCATTACTAAAAACTTATCTTCTAATAATGTTGTTTTTATATCTGCTTCACTTGTAATAATTACAGGCTGATTATAGATTCTAATCTCAGGCTGTAATTTAATAGTTTTTCCATTTTCATCTTTTATCTCAAAATAAGCTATTATGGAGTTAAAATTACTTTTTTTACTTTCCTCTATCTTTTTAAAAAAAATTTCACTTTTATTATATTTATATTTTTCACCAATCTTTATATTTGTTATTATTTCTGTAGATAAAAGATTGTTAAATAAAATACTTAATATTAATAAACTAAAACCAAAATGTGCTACCGTTTGAGAGACATTATTGAATTTTTTGATAAACAGTTCTTTCAAGGTTGTAAAAAAAAGAAAAAAGGCAGCTGAAACTAAAATTGTATAAAAAAGTAAGTCTGTCGTTAAATTTTTAATTATAAAAAATGCTAACATTAATGAAATTATAAAGGTGATAATTAGTGAGTTTTTGTTCTCAATTTTTGATCTAATCCATTTGAGTCTTGGCCCAAGTGACATGAATAGCAGAAATGGTATTAAAAAGGGGACTATTAATTTTTGATAAAAAGGAGGTCCTACTGAAATTTTTTCTGAAGATATTACATCTAGAAAAATTGGATACACTGTACCAATTAAAATAACAGAAAGAAAATACATCATAAACCAATTATTTATTAAGATAGAGGTTTCTTTACTAAGCCAGAAAAAACTATTTAAACTTTTGTTATTTTCCTTTTGAAATATAAAAAATATTCCTAAAGATAAAATGATTAAAATAAATAAAAATATTAATATAAAAATTCCTCTTGCAGGATCGTTTGCAAATGTATGTACAGAATTTAATATTCCAGATCTAACCAAAAAGGTTCCACACATACTTAGGGTGAATGTTGTAATAGACAATATAACCGCCCAAGATGTAAGTGCGGCTCTTTTCTCCAATGCTATAATACAGTGTAATAAAGCTGTTAATGTTAACCAAGGCATTAAAGAAACATTTTCAACTGGGTCCCAAAACCAAAAGCCCCCCCATCCTAACTCATAATATGCCCAAATTGAACCAAGCATAATTCCTATAGTTAAAAAAATCCATGAAACTAGAATCCATTTTTTAATGTGTTGACCCCATTCTTTTGAAACATAATTTTGCGTAATAGCCGCAAGTGATGATGAAAATATTATTGATGTACCGACATAACCTAAATACAAAATTGGGGGGTGAATTGCTAACGCCGGATCTTGTAAAATCGGATTAAGACCCAGGCCTTCAGTTGGAATTGGAAATAAATAATTAAATGGATTTGATGTCATCAAGACAAATAAAAAAAATCCAATAATTATTATTTGTTGAAATAATAAAGTTAAAATTCTATATTTTTTTGGTTGGCCTCTTGATTTAATTAAAAAAATAAAAATAAACAAAGTTAATACTAGTAACCATAACAATAAACTTCCCTCATGATTTCCCCAGGTTCCTGAAATTTTATAAAATAATGGTTTCGTTGTGTGAGAATTATTAAAAACTGTTTCGTTACTAAAGTCTGAGTTGATAAAAGATAAAATCAGACTCAAAAAGCTTATAATTACAAAAACTAGCTGCAAAAAAGACAGGGATAACACATTTTGGTTAATCTGTTTGCTACTACTATTTAGATCTTTAACTGAAACACCACAAAGTAAAACTGAAAGTAGTAAACCTAAAGTTAAAGAATAATAACCTATCTGACTAGCTAACAATTTATTTATCTCCTATAGCTTCTTTAACTTCTGGGGGCATATAATTTTCATCATGTTTTGCTAAAATTTTAGTAGCTAAAAAATAATTTTTATCCTTTAAAAAACCTTCAGCAACTACACCTTTTCCTTCTGCAAATAAATTTGGCACAGCTCCTGAATAAATAACATTAATCTCATTTTTAAAATCAGTAATAATAAAATTAACTTCCTCAGAATTTACAAAAACTGATTGTTCTTTAACCATTCCTCCTACTCTTATCTTTTTTTTATCCAACTCTATTAAAGATTTTATTTCTGATGGAGACTGAAAGTATATAACGTTATCTTTCAATGACTGTAAAATTAAAAAAACTATTAAAATTACTGAGCTTAAAAATAAAGCTAAAAATAAAACTCGTAATTTAACTTTTTTACCGTACATGGTTTATTAGTTAAATATTAGATATATTGGATAATATTTCTCTATTAATATTTTGTGATCTTGCAACTCTAGCTTTCTCTACATTTAGAGAATCAAATTTAGAAGCAAATTTTTTTTGTTCTTTTGAAAGTTGTAGTTTAGTTACAAAATATAAAGCTATAAAACTAATCAACGTAAATGAAAAAGCTGACCATACATAGGCTTCATATCCATTCATTGAAATTATTTCATTAATCATAATCTATTTAATCCTTTATTTTTAACTTTTATCAGTTCAGTATTATATTTCATCAAAAAAATGAGTAGTGAAAAAAGAGCAAATGCCACAGTCATAATGCCTAAAGGAATTAACATGGATGGATGAATTGCTGTTTTGGTTGATAAAATGTTAATTGAGGCTGGTTGATGAAGGGTATTCCACCAATCAACTGAAAATTTGATAATAGGAATATTTATTGCTCCTAAAATTGCAATTAAAGAAGTCACTTTTATTACTTGTTCTTTATTCTCATAAATTCTCCAGGCCAACAGATACATTCCATAAAATAAAGCTAAAATTAACATAGAAGTTATTCTCGCATCCCAAGCCCACCATGTACCCCAAGTCGGTTTACCCCAAATTGAGCCAGTAACTAGTGCAATTATATTAAACACAAACCCGGATGGTGCTAAACTTTTAGCAATTAAAGCAAAATTTTTATTCTTAAAAATAAAACTTCCAATAGATAACAAAGCTAAACTTGAAAATATTCCAAGTGATATCCATGCAGCTGGAACATGAACATACATAATTCTTACTACATCACTTTGTTTATAATCTTCTGGGGACAGAACAAGTGCTTCTGTTAAACCAATTGTTAAGACTATAATAAATAAAAATAATACATATTTTGAAGCTTTAGACGTGATTGCAAAAACTTTATTAGGTTCAAAAGATTTAAACATTTTTAAATTATATATATTAAAAAAAGATTATTTGGTTTTATTATGAAAAAACATTCTGATCAAGAATGTAGAGGGAGTCAATAATGCGAAAAACGTTATTTAATACTCTTGATCAGAACATAATTACAGATAACAACTATTTGTGTCTAAGATTTGAATTAATTGTGTTTGAAAAATGAATTAATTAGAAGGCTTAAAATAGCTAGATCCTTTTCTGCCTGAAAAAATCTCTTCAATTAAAGGGTGTTTAATAGGGTCTTCTGAATCATCCATCAGCAGGTTTTGCTCTGAAACATAGGCCTCATAAGTAATCTCATCATTTTCAGCAAGTAAATGGTAAAAAGGCTGGTCTTTTCTTGGACGAACATTTTTTGGGATAGATTGGTACCACTCTTCAGAGTTATTAAATTCAAAATCAACATCATAAATTACACCCCTAAACTCAAAGTGTTTATGCTTCACAATGTCTCCTATTGAAAATTTTGCTTTTTGAATTGCCATGAGTATTAATATGGGGGTTAAAAAATAAAAATCAATAAAAAAAATATAAATGTTTTTTTATTATGTTAATATCTGTCAAGTGAATAAATCATTTCTTAAATTTGCAACAGACTTTGGACCTTTAGCGATATTCTTTTATTATTATTACAATAATGATAAGAATTTATCAGTAGCTATTCCACCACTTATAGTTGCAACATTAATTGCACTATTTATTGTTTGGTTTTTTGAAAAAAGAATTCCAATGATGCCATTAATAAGTGGCATCTTAATTACACTCTTTGGAGGTCTTACAATTTATTTTAATGATCCAATTTTTATTTATATAAAGCCAACAATTATTAATACTTTGTTTGGTATTGCTTTACTTTTTGGAAGATATTTTACAAATGAGCCTATCCTTAAAAAAATTATGGGTAAATCAATTGCCTTAACAGATAGTGGTTGGGAGCTACTAAATAGAAGATGGATGTATTTTTTCTTTGGTCTTGCAATCTTAAATGAATGTATTTGGAGAACACAAACTGAAGAGTTTTGGGTTAACTTTAAAGTTTGGGGAATGCTTCCAATCACACTAATTTTTACTATTTTTCAAGTATCTTTAATTAACAAGCATAAAATTAATGAATAGAAACCTAAAACTTGTCGTTAATAATCCACATAAACAGATAGAAGAAAGACAATTTTTTGAAAAAAATGAGCTTAAAGTTATTTTGGACTTATATGCAAAAATGGTCTCTGAAGGATCGTGGAAAGATTATGGTTTAAATATTTCTAGCAGACAAGTGAGTTTTAGTGTTTTTAAAAATGCTGCAGAAAATGCTTTATATAAAATTTGTAAAAATTTTAAACCAAGCAACAAAAACCTAAAATATTTAATTACAGACTCTAATGGTAAAGTTTTAAAAAATTCTTTTGATCTAGAAATTCTACTTAAAAATACTAATTGGAAAAACCTTAAGAAATAAAAATAGTTAATACTTTATATCTGTCTTCTGGTCTGCTTGACTTATTTAATTTGGATTGCCTTTTATATCGGTAGTAAGCGCTTGGTATACAATTACTGATAGTGTTCTTAAATTATTCAGCACTCTTTCTGCGTCCCAATCTAAATTTATATCTGTGCAGTCTAACTCTCTATAAATGTAATATTTTACATTGCCTAGTGAAGGATCAATTTCTTCAGTAATAGAATTTATTAAATTAGTATGTCTCTCTAATGCAAGGTTGTATTTACACACATTCGAAGAAGCCCAATAAAGTAGTGAGCTTAAAACTATCAAAAAAAACACCATGATTTTAGGTATTAAGGTCACTTAAGAAACTGAAAATTTAATTATCGTCTTTGACCAAATAATCTTAATAACATTATAAATAAGTTTATAAAGTCTAAGTAAAGAGTTAAGGCACCCATTACAGCTTTTTTACCCATCAACTCACCTGTATCACTTGCTGCATACATGTTTTTAATTTTTTGAGTATCATAAGCGGTAAGGCCTACAAAAATTAAAACTCCTAAGATTGAGATAACGAAATCCATCATCGTAGATTTCATAAACATATTAACAACTGATGCTACAATAATTCCTATTAGACCCATCATCAAGAAAGATCCTAATTTTGTAAGATCTCTTTTAGTTGTGTAACCATACAGACTCATTGCACCAAAAGTAATTGAAGTAATAAAAAATACTCTAGTAATACTGGCACCAGTATAAGTTAGAAATATAGAGGATAGTGAAATTCCCATTAATGAAGCAAAAACCCAAAAGGTTGTTTGTGCAGTAGATGCCGCCATTTTATTAATTTTAGCACTCATGTAAAAAACAACTCCAAGCGGAGCTAACATTACAATCCATTTAAAACCTGAAAGAAAAATTGTGTTTCCTATGCTTGTTAAAGCAACAATAGATCCGTTAGCATCTGTTACTACAGACAATTTAAAAAATATTAAAGACACAAGTCCAGTTAATAGAATACCAGAAGCCATGTAGTTATAAACTTTAAGCATGTAGGCTCTTAAGCCCTCATCCATTACTACTGTTGATTGTTGGGCTTCTTTTACTTTGTTTAGCAAATTTTGTTTATTGAATATCATGACTTACATATAATAGCCTTTTACTATTATTTCAAGATGTCTTAATAAGGTTAAAAATTATGAATTATAAAAAATTAGGAAATACCGACCTAAAAGTTAGCACAATTTGTCTAGGAACAATGACTTGGGGTGAGCAAAACACTCAAGAAGAAGGTTTTGAGCAAATGGATTATGCTTTAGATCATGGTGTAAACTTTTGGGATACAGCAGAAATTTATTCAATACCTCCTAAACAAGAAACATTTGGAGACACAGAAGTAATTATTGGAAACTGGTTTGAAAAAACTAAAAAGAGAGACAAGGTAATTTTAGCCTCTAAAGTTTGTGGGCCCATGAGAGAATATGTAAGGGGTGGTGGAAATCAGTTTGGCGAAAAAAATATTACAACAGCTCTTGAAGGAAGTTTAAAAAGATTAAAAACTGACTATATTGATTTATATCAATTGCATTGGCCTGAAAGAAAAACAAATTTTTTTGGTAAACTGGGATATGAACATAATGATAGCGAGTGGACTAAATTTGAAGATATCTTGGGATGTTTAAAAAAATTTATAGATCAAGGGAAAATTAAACATATTGGTGTATCCAATGAAACTCCTTGGGGACTATCTAAATATTTAGAATTGTCTAAAGAAAAAAATCTTCCAAGAGTGCATTCAGTTCAAAACCCTTACAACTTATTAAATAGAACATATGAAGTTGGTCTTGCAGAAATATCTATCAGAGAAAAGGCTGGTTTATTAGCATACTCTCCTTTGGCTTGTGGTTACTTGTCTGGAAAATACAGAAATAACCAAATACCAAAAAACTCTAGAATGGAAAGAGATGGTAATTTTTGGACCAGATATCAAAAACCAAACACTGATAAGGTAGTAGAAGCGTATTATAAAATAGCTAAAAAACACAATCTTGATTTAGCCCAAATGTCTTTAAAGTTTCTAGAAATCCAACCTTTTGTAACATCAGTTATTATTGGAGCTACAACCATGGAACAGTTGAAAACAAATATAGAAAGTGTAAATATAAAATTAACAGACGATATTTTTAATGAAATTAATGAAGTACAGGCTATATATCCTAATCCATGTCCATAATTAAAAAATTTATATTTATAATATTCTTAGCTACTTTTGCTAATCAAGTTAATGCTGAAGAAGTTAAAAAAATGGGTACCCATAAAGACTGGGAAACATATGTAATTAATAATGAAAAAGGTAAAGTTTGTTTTGCACAATCTAAACCTGTGTTACAGGCTCCAAAAACAAGTACTCGAGAAGCAAGATTATTTATTAGTTTTAGACCGGGGGAAGATATAACCAATGAAATTAGTATTACTAGTGGTTATGATTTTAATAATAAAAATTCTATAAAGGCAATATCAGGAAAAAATAAATATATATTCGATATTATTCAAGAAAATTTTGCCTGGATTACAGATAATAAATTTGAAAAAAAAATGATCAAAACTATGCAAAAAGGATCCCGAATAATGGTTAAGGCGCATAACCTAAAAGGGTCCCAGACAATTGATCATTACTCATTATTAGGTTTTACGAAAGCATATAAGGCTACCAAAGCAAACTGTAGCTAAATAAATGAAACCCAAAAAAAAAATTGTACTCGCTTATTCGGGTGGGTTAGACACATCTATTATTTTAAAATGGCTTCAAGAAAATTACGATGCTGAAGTTATCTGTTACACAGCTAATGTTGGTCAAAAAATTGATAGAAAAAAAATTATAAAGAATGCTAAAAAATTAGGTGTTAAAAATATTGTTATTGAAGATTTAAAGGATGTTTTTGTAAAAGATTATGTCTTTCCAATGCTTAGAGGTCACGCAATTTATGAGGGTGTTTATTTATTGGGCACTTCAATTGCAAGACCATTAATTGCAAAACGTCAAATTGCTGCTGCAAAAAAATATGGTGCATATGCTGTATCACATGGGTCAACTGGAAAAGGGAATGACCAAGTAAGATTTGAATTGGGCTATCATTATTTTGGTCCTAAGATAAAAATTATTGCTCCCTGGAGAATATGGAAATTAAACTCTAGAACTGATTTAATTAAATATGCAAAAGAAAATAATATCCCAATTCCAACAGATAAAAAAGGTGCTCCCCCTTTTTCTATTGATGATAATTTATATCATACATCAACTGAAGGTAAGGTTTTAGAAAACCCAAAAAACGCAGCTCCAGAATTTCTTTTTCAAAGAACTGTGTCTCCTGAAAAAGCACCTAACAAAGCTTCCTTCGTAACTATAGGATTTAAAAATGGAGATCCAATAACTGTAAATAGTAAAAAATTATCGCCTGGAAACTTGTTGGAAAAACTTAATGAGGTTGCTGGTAAAAATGGAATAGGTAGAGTTGATTTAGTTGAAAATAGATTTATTGGGATTAAATCTAGAGGTGTTTATGAAACACCAGGTGGCACATTACTGATGTCAGCACATAGAGCTATTGAATCAGTTACTTTAGATAAAGAAACCATGCATAAAAAAGATGAAATTATGCCAAAATATGCTGCACTTATTTACAATGGTTACTGGTACTCAAAAGCAAGATTAAAACTTCAAAAGATTGTGGATCTTAAAAAGAGTAAAGTAAATGGTTCTATTAAACTCAAACTATACAAGGGCAATATAACTATAATGTCTAGACAAACAAAAAGTAGTGCTTACTCAATGAAAAAAGTTTCTTTTGAAGAAAACAAAACTTTTAATAAATCAAACGTAGAAAAGTTTATTAATTTTCATAAAAAACAATTAAGATAATTCATTATGAAATTTAAAGGTTCAAGGACTGAGGCTGTTGGGGAGTTAAATCAATTTATTGAAAATAATCTTTTAGAATATTCTAAGTTAAGAAATTTTGATTTTGGTCCTCAAAAAAGAGTTAACACCTCATGCTTATCACCCTATGTAAACCATGGTTTAATTAATGAGCTGGAGATTATTAATAAATCATTAAAAAAGTTTTCATTTGTAAAAAATGAAAAATTTATTCAAGAGGTTCTTTGGAGAGTTTATTGGAAAGGTTGGCTCGAATTAAGGCCAAACGTTTGGACAGACTACTTAAAAGAATTAAAAGATATAAAAGAAAACTTGAAAGATAATAAGGATTACCTTGATGCTACAGAAGGTAAAACAAGTATTGAGTGTTTTAATCAATGGGTAAATGAACTTAAGGAATTTAACTATCTTCATAATCATACACGAATGTGGTTTGCTAGTATTTGGATTTTTACATTAAATTTACCCTGGCAACTTGGTGCAGAATTTTTTATGAAACATTTATTTGATGGAGATGCCGCTTCTAATACTTTAGGTTGGAGATGGGTTGCTGGAATTCAAACACAGGGGAAAAATTATCTAGCTACAGAATGGAATATAAAAAAATTTACTAATAATCGATTTCAAAATATTAAAATAAATGAAGAAGCTGCTCCAAAAATTACTGAAAAAAGCTATTCAGTTGTAGAAAAGAGCTTTACCAACCCTCATTTATTAGAAGACAAGGTATTATTAGTGTTTGATAACAATCTTGCAATGGAGTTTACTGATTTTAAGGGCCACAACTTTAAAAAGATCTTAATAATTTCAAATACAAATGAAACACGACAAATTCAATTAAGTGAAAATACACTAAATTTTAAAACTCTTTTAATTAATGACCAGTTAAATAGGCTTAAAAAAAAATCAATTACAACGGAAGTAATTAAAATTGATGAACTTAAGAATATTAAAGAACCAGTTTATGCACTTTATCCAACAGTTGGAGAGAATTTAGACTACTTACAACTTTGTGAATTAAAGAATATAGAATTTATTTATCGTGAAATAGATCAATTTTCATGGCAGTTTTGTAATAAAGGTTTTTTTAATTTTAAAAATTATATACCCAAGATAGTTACAAAGTTTAATTAAAAAATGATTATAAGAGTATTTGCAGATACGATTTGTGGTTGGTGTTTTATTGGTCAGACAAAACTAAATAAGGCTGTAAAAAATTTTCCTGAAACTAAGTTTGAGATAGAGCATGTTCCATATCAATTAAATCCAGATATGCCAAAAGAAGGAGTTGAAAGAAATCAATATTTAAAAATGAAATTTGGTGGAAAAGAATTTGCTCAACCAATGTATGATCGTATGACTGAAGAAGCTAAAAAAGAAGATCTTAATTTTAATCTTAATAATATCAAGAAAACACCCAATACAGTACTTTCTCATCTATTGATCAAATTAGCTGGGCAGACAAATGTACAAAATCAGGTTAAAGAAAAAATATATCACTCATACTTTGTTGAAGGTCTTGATATTGGAAATAAAGAAATTTTAATTAATATTGCAACAGAATTTAATATTAAAGAAAGTGAGGTAAATAATTTTTTAAATTCAAACAATGTTGAAAAAGTTAATTCTTATATTGGTATTGCAAAAGAAAAAGAAATTAATGGTGTCCCCTTCTTTGAAATTGGAAAAGATGTTGTTTCGGGAGCTCAAAGTTCTGCAAACTTAGAAAATGTAATAAAAGCCAACTTAGAATGACAAAATGGACAAATAGACCTTTGTTTTAGTCTTGAAAACAATTAAAATAATTACATGGATTCATTAAAAAATTGGATGATAGATAGTGCCAACATCTTATTTGATGACAGTAAGAATGATTTAAGAGCATTACCAAGATCAGTAAGGTTACAAATTCTATTGGTTCTAAGTTTTGTTTGGACAACTGTTTTCAGTCTTTATATATTTTCTTATACAACCTTTGCATTTGGTTGGGCTGGTCTCTACGTTGCGCACGTCGGTTTAATATTTGCAGTTTACATGACCTTCAAACAATTTCATAAGGCTGAGCAAAAATCCAATAGTGTATTTCAAACAAAAAATTTTGATCCTTTTAAGATAATGGTAATAGTTTTTGTGATCGTATTTATTTTTGTATTTTCTAAAGGGATAGAGATATTAACAAGCCCTCACTCTAACTCTTATTCTATTCCCTATGATGGACCATCTAAATCAGCATTTGAAAAATGGCTACCTTTTAGTAAAGTAAAATAATGGAAAAAATTGCTAAAACCTTACAGCTAGTATTATTAAGTATTATTTTAATTAGCACAGTAATAGCTGTTGTTATGGAGATTAAGAATATGTTTCTAAATCAATCTGTAATGTTAGCTGACCTACTACTGATGTTTCTATACTTAGAGGTATTAGCAATGGTTAGAGTTTTTTGGTCTCAACAATCAATCAGTATTACTTTACCTCTTTTGATTGCTATCACTGCATTAGCACGGTTTATTATATTGCAAGGAAAAGAAATGGATCCTTCTGCATTAGTTTATGAGGCAGTTGCAATCGTCTTAATAGCATCTGCTATAGTTATTTTAAGACTAAGACATAGTGATAAGCTGGGTCTTAAAAAAAGAAAAAAATAAATATTATTTAGAAATAATTTTATCCCTAAAATTCGAGTATAAAATTCTAGAGTAATCGTTCATGCTTTGCATATTATCTTTTGCTTCTTGATCAAATTTATCTAGAGCACCATCTCCTAATTGATCTTCTAAAGCCTGTTTATACTCAGGAACACAGCCCCATTCATTAACTGTTGTATCTTTAATTTCTATATGAAATTGAATTCCATAAGCATGATTTTGGTATTTGAAAATTTGATATTTGGTAACTGGAGATGAAGCTAAAATTGTTACATCTTTATTATTGTCAAGACCATCAACCTCATAAGAATGCCATTGTAGACTTTTAATTTTTTCTGGGAAAGCAGAAAACAAAATATCATTCTCTTTTTCTCTAGAAAAATTTATATCCATTATTCCAATTTCTGGGGTTTCGGATTGCACAACTTTACCACCAACAACTTCACCTAACAGCTGACAGCCTAAACAAAATCCTAAATAGGGTTTTTTAAGATCAACAACAAATTCTTTAATTTTTTTTTTCTCCCCAACTAGCCAAGGATGTTCTTTTTCCATGTATGTATCCATGGGTCCTCCCATACAAAACATACCGTCGAACTTTGATAAATCACCTGGTATCTTCTCACCTTCATCTAGTTCTATAGTGGTCAAATTAACATTATCAGCCAACATTAAATCTTTGATATAACCTGGGTCTTCAATATTGATATGCTGTAGAATAATTATATTTACCACTGAAGTTATATTATATAAAAAAAGTTAAAAAAAAATAAATTAACTTCTAAATTCAAAAAAACCATTTGGGCCAATTATTTTTATTAGATGATAATTATATTTGATCAAATAATCCTTGAATTTTACCTCATTAATTTGATTTTGAGAATCAAACATCTCTATACAAATCAGTTTGACCTTATAAAAGCTTATATCAATACCTTCTAAAACTTCAAAATCATGAGCCTCTGCATCAATATTAAGAAAATCTATTTGATTTATTTTTAATTCTTGTGCTTGAACAATTTGACTAAATTTATGTATGAAAATTTTTTTTTCTGAATGGTTATTGAAAGAAATAGTTTTAGAAGTCATATCGGAAAATTTTTTTACCAATGTATTTATTGGGCTAAATGCGTGATCCAAATATTGTATAGCTTCTTTATTTTCGTTCGAAATAGCTGCACATATATTTTTATCTTTCTTTCTTAATATATTAAATAAATCTATCGACGTTTGATTCATATCAATATTTATTCCTTGCCAACCCCGGTTATTAAGTAGTGCTGTATTACTATACTTAATCGGATGGTAGCACCCCACATCAAGATAAAAACCATTGTTTGTATCTTTAAAATAATCATTAATAAATAAATCTTCTTGATGCTGGGAATATGTGCTTCTTAACTTTAGGGCTTTATGCCGGATGTACAAATTGTAATATAAATACAATTTATAAAAAATATTGTTTTTAGATATTTTACTCATAGGTACCTACACTAAAAAAGTTTTCAACCCATCTAAAATGTATTGAACACTTAGCCCAGCTAGAATGATTGCTATTACTCTTGAAATTACACTAATTATTTTTTTATTAATTATTTTTGAAGATTTTGAAGCAATAAAAAAAATTGTAAAAGTTAAAAGCAAAACTAAAACTAACGCTAATATTCCTACTGCTTGATTTGTAAAGCTATCACCTATATCTGAAACAGAAACAATAACAGAGGTAATCCCAGCTGGCCCAGCTATTAAGGGTGTTGCTAAAGGAAATACACTTACTCTTTCAGAGTTATAATCAAGATCGTCTTCTTTTCTTTGTTGTCTCTTATCAAACAGCATCTCCATAGAAATTAAAAATAAAATAATCCCACCAGCAATTGTAAAGGCTGGGAAAGATATGTTTAAATATCTTAATAAAGAACTGCCAAGCAATGCAAAAAATAGTAGTATAACAGCTGCAATTGTTGTGGCACTTAAAGCAGTTTTAATCTTATCTTTAGTTTCCATGTGTTGAGTAACTATCAAAAATAATGGAGTTGTTCCCAAAGGATCAATAACAATAAAATACAAGAAAAAAGTTTGAATAAATATTTCAAGCATTTAAGTACTTAACACAATCAGTACAATTAACTAAGTAAATAAAAAATAACTAGATACCTACTAACTTTTCCAATTGTTACTAAGATTAAAAATTCTATAAATTTAACTCTAAGCAATCCTGCTGCTAAAGTTAAAGGGTCTCCAATAATTGGTACCCAAGCAAATAATAATGACCATCTTCCAAATTTATTAAACCACTTAGAAGACTTTTTTATTTGTTTGTCTTTAAATGGAAACCATCTTTTTGTTGAAAGATTTCTTGAATAAAAACCTAAAATCCAATTAACAACTGAGCCCAAAACATTTCCCAAACTTGCAACTGCTAATAACAATAAATTATCATAATTAGATGTTGAAACTAAGCCAGCCAATGTCAGTTCAGATGAAAATGGTAGGATAGTCGCTGCTAAAAAGGATATTAAAAATAAAGATAAATAAATCATCCAGAACACTTCTTAGAACAATATTTAACCTTATCCCAATTTAGCTTCCACTTTTTTCGCCATGTAAAAGATCTCTTACAGGTAATACAAATCTTTGAGGGTAGATTTTCTTTTTTCAATTTAAATTTCTTTAAAATTTTTTTTCCATTTTTTTATTGCATCTTCCCAACTCGGCATTAAGTCGTCTTCATATCCATAAACAGAACCTGTTCCAATAGATCTAAAATTCTTCATTGCCAACGCATGATGTTTACCTCTTAAGTAATCCATCATCTTATTCTTATTCTCCCAAGCAGTTAGAGTATGATAATACTTATTGATCTTTTTTGAGTCACAAAACAAATTACCATTCGCTTTTCTTGCTGCTGCAAAACTTGGTGTTGTGTATCTCATAAATCTTAACATTCCAAAAAAGCCTTTAACTTTTATACCTGTTATAGAAATATACATTATGCAGTATTTAATTTAATAAATTTATCTGCTTCAGATAAAATCATTTTTTTTCTTTCATCTTTCATTTTATCAAATACATAAACCATCATTGATAATCTGGGGTTCTTTAAAAAAAATTTTCTATTTTTATCTATAAATCTCCAATAAAGGCCGTCCATCGTATTGCACCATTCGCCTTTTTTAAAATCCATCATCTTCATAAAGTAACTTGATCCACAGATGTATGGTTTTGTTGCAAAAATACCACCATCACTAAACAGACCCATTCCATAAACATTGGGAACCATCACCCAGTCAGAAGAATCTACAAACATCTCCATAAACCACTTGTAAACAACAGTTGGTTTCACCTCACAAAGGTTCATTATATTTGATAAAATCATCAATCTTTCAATATGATGAGACCAGCCGTGGTTAACTGCATTCTTAATTGCATGATCAAGTGGTGGCAAACCTGTTGTGCCCTCATACCAAGAATTTTTCATTTTTCTTTCATGTTTGAAAAAATTTTTAGTTTCCATTTCATTGGAATACCCTTGATAAATTCCACGCATAAACTCTCTCCAGCCAATTACCTGACGAATATAACCTTCTAGCGAGTTCATTCTAATTTTGTGTTTTTTATGAAATTCTAAAATTTTTTGAATGATAATTTCAGGAGTTATCAATCCTAAATTAATGTACGGACTTAATGCACTATGAAATAAAATATTATCTTTTTGATTAACAGCATCTTCATAGTCACCAAATAAATTTGATTTTTCTTTAATAAAAAAATCTAAAAGTTTAACGACATCCCTGTATTCAGTTGCAAGCCAAAAATCACTTGTGTTACCAGGATGATCTTTAAAAAACTTTTCAATAATAGGTTTTAATTTTTTAGTATGACTGGTTTCGTTAATTTTTGGAAATTTTGGTATTAATATATCTTTCGGCAACTTATTTCTATTATCTTCATCAAAACTCCATTTACCTCCAATAGGATTTCCATCTGCTCCCATTAATATTCCAGATTTTTTACGAACCTCCTTATAAAATGTTGCCATAAAAGGTTTTTTTGATTTTGCTAAATAATTTTTAAACTCATCTCTTGAATTTAGAAACATTGGAGTTTGAACAATATTCCAGTTAATTTTTTCTTTTTTTAAAAATTGCGAAATTTTCTTTTCAAAAAATTTATCCTCAACCTCAAAGCTTTTAATTTCAGTAATTTTTTTTTTATCAATGATAATTTTTAATTTCTTAAAATAAGTATCTTTAAAATCTTTGTCCTCAATTTTAGAATATTCAACTTTGTATTTATTCACCTTAAGCATATCCGCATATGACCTCATAGAAGATAGAAATAGCAGTATCTTTTGCTTATGATGCTTCTCATAGGTACATAACTCGTAGTCTTCAGCCATATAAAATAGGTGGTCCTTTTTGAAGCGGTCTACATATTTTAATGGAAATAATTGGTTGCCAAGTATAAAAAACAAATTCATAGTTAAATATAACTAAATAAAAATTATATGTCAGAAAAATATCTTATTTTTGGTGCGACAGGTTCTGTTGGTTCTAGCTTGGCCGAACTATTGAAAAATTCAGGAAGTGATATTCACTTAGTTGCTAGAAATGAAGGTGAAGTTAAAGTGATCGCAGATAAATTGGGTTGCTCTTATACTGTTGCTGATGTTTTAGAAGATGGCTTTATAGAAAAAATAAAATCTGATATTAATGAAATCAAAGGTATGGCTTACTGCGTAGGTTCAATTGATTTAAAACCATTAAGAATGGTTACGGAGGCTGACATGAATAAATGTATGAAATTAAACCTTTATTCAGCAATTGAAGCCATAAAGGGTTATCAAGAAACTTTAAAAAAAAATAAAGGCTCAGTTGTTTTATTTTCAACTGTTGCGGCTCAAAGAGGATTTACTAATCACACAATTATTGCATCTGCGAAAGCTGCTGTAGAAGGGTTGACTGTAACGTTAGCTGCAGAGTTTGCTCCAAATATTAGAGTAAATTGTATTGCACCAAGCTTATCTAAATCTAAGATTGCAGAACCAATGTTGAAAAATCCTGCAATTGCTGAAGGAATTGCTAAAGCACATCCTCTTAAGAGACTGGGGGAAGGAAAAGATTCTGCCGCACTTGCTAAATTTTTGATTACTGAAGAAAGTTCTTGGATAACTGGACAGATAATTGCTGTTGATGGCGGAAGATCTAAATTATCTTAAATTAAAAAAAGTTATAAATTTTATCACTTATTTTTATTTTTTAAAAATGTGACTAAAAACACCAGACCAAAGTAATTCATAGTTTTTTTTAATTAAAAACTTATAGACATCACTTTGTTTTATCTCTTTAGCGTGAATTTCGACACATACTAATTCAGGTTTAAACCTGTCAAATGATAGACCTTCTAAAACCTTAAGGTCAGCTCCCTCAACATCAATGTCTAAAAAGTCGATTTTGATGTCTTTAAATTTATCTCTATCCAATATTTCATCCAAAGTAAAAGCTTGTACTTCTTTTTCTTTAATGTTGCCTTGAAAAACGGTCTCTGCTTGATCTCTTTCAGTTGTGCTTAGTTGGCTGAGTTCTTTTTGGTAGAACAGCTTTATAATTTCATTCTTATTAGAAATTGCACAATTGTAATTAAGATCTTTAGGTCTCATGTGATTAAATAAATCAATAGAAAATTCACTTGTATCTATATTAACACCACTCCAATTTTTTTTATGGAGTAAGTAGGTGTTGTTTCTATGTGTAGGATGATAGCACCCAACATCAACATAAAAACCATTTTTTTTATCTTTAAAATAATCTATTACTGCTAAGTCCTCATTATCCATTGCATAGGATTTTTTTTTAATAAAAAATTTATGCTTTATATAAATACTATGAAATATATGAAGTTTTCTTATTATCTTTTTTAACACTTATTTTTGGAATCTTTTAAAACACTCAATAGTATTTTTTAACAAGCAAGCAATTGTCATTGGTCCTACTCCACCTGGAACAGGGGTTAAAGCTCTTGCAACTTTTGAAACTTCATCAAAAGCAACATCTCCTACTATTCCTTTATCAGTTTTATTGATACCTACATCGATTACAATTGCATCTTTTTTAACCCAGTCTGCTTTTACAAGTTCCGGAATACCAACTGCAGCAACGATAATATCTGCTTCTAAACATTCTGCTTTTAAATCTTTAGTTTTTGAGTGAGTTATTGTTACCGTACAATTTTCTTTTAAAAGTAATTGTGCCATTGGTTTACCATTTAGATTTGATCTACCAATCATAACTGCTTTTT
Organism: uncultured Candidatus Pelagibacter sp.; assembly: GCA_905612375.1. Classification (GTDB taxonomy): domain Bacteria; phylum Pseudomonadota; class Alphaproteobacteria; order Pelagibacterales; family Pelagibacteraceae; genus Pelagibacter. The sequence continues at coordinate 11,592 of CAJQRS010000016.1, read as the reverse complement.
TTCCACTCAAGTTAGGTTCAATTTTTTTAATCATTAGATAGCATCCTAAGGGGGTGCAAGGCACTGAACTTTCATAGCCTGATGAAAGGTTTCCAACATTCATTGGGTGAAACCCGTCAACATCTTTTCCAGGTAAAATAGTTTCGATAACTTTTTGCTTATCAATGTGTTTTGGTAAAGGCAATTGAACTAAAATTCCTGAAATACTTTCATCTTTATTTAGCTCTTCAATTTTATCTAATACTGTTTTTTCTTCCACAGTTCCTGGATATCTTATTACTTCAGATTTTAACCCAACTTCATTCGCAGCTTTTTCTTTCATACGTACATAAATTTGACTAGGAGCCATATCTCCAATCAATATTACTGTAAGCCCTGGAATTTTATTGTGTTTAGCTTTTAGTTCTACAACCTCTTGTCTCAATTCTTCTCTAAGTTCAGCTGCTATTTTTTTTCCGTCTATTAAAATCATAAATTTCCTTAAAAAATCATTGGTGCAATGTAAAGTTTCATACACATTTCTATAAACCAAATCAATAACAGTAATACTACCGGTGCAATATCTAGTGATCCTAAGTTAGGAAGAAATCGTCTTATTCTATTAAGCATTGGCTCAGTTAATCGATAAGTCATTTCTAGTATTGAATAAACAAACCTATTTTGAGTATTTATAATATTAAAGGAAACTAACCAGCTGATAACTACATTTGCAATTACCACATAAGAATAAAGCTTTAATATTTGAAGAGCTAAGTAAAAAATGGCTATCATTTCTTTTCAATATAAATTGACTGACTTGGAAAAGCAAAAGCTGCACTATTTCCTTCTACAATTTGTTTTATTTCAATTGCAAGTTTTTCCTTAACTTCCAACCATGTGGCAAAGCTATTAGAGTCAGTAAAACATCTAACCCTCATATCAATAGAACTATCTGAGAACTTTTCAACTCGCACCGCAATCCCTACAGCTTTATCAAAATCATCACTTTTCATAATATGGTCTTCAATTTCATTTCTTATTTTTTTTAGTTGATCAACTGTAGTGTCATATTGAAGAGTTATCGCCCAATCTATTCTCCAATTAGTAGTTTCACTAATATTTATAACTGCATTCTCTGCAAACTGAAAATTAGGAATTATTGCTAAAGACTTGTCAAACTTTCTTAAGACAGTTGATCTAAAGCCAATTTTCTCAACAATACCCTCAATGATACCTTCTACTAAAATCCAGTCTCCAATCTTAAATCTTTTTTCTACTAATACTAAAATTCCTGAAATTAAATTTTTAAATAAATCTTGCGCACCCAACGCAACTGCAACACCAAATAAACCAAGTCCAGCAATAATTGGTCCTATCTTTATTCCCCAAAGTTCAAGAACAGCAGCTAAACCTAAAATAAAAATTAAAATTTTTAAAGATTTAATAATCCATCCAATTAACTCACGAGTTAACATTTTATCCAATCCACTTAAGATATAAGAAATTGGTTCAACAATTTGATGGATTAACCAGAAAATTAAAATAGTGATCAGTGTTCTGTTAATTGTATCAACTACAGCTCTAGCATCTTCACCAAAAGACATATAGTAACTTGCAATAAAAAATCCCAAAACGATTGGTAAAAATCTAGCAGGTCCTACCATTGCATGAACGAAAGTATCGTCTAATTTATTTGTAGTTCTCTTTGCGATGGCTTCTAATCTTTTAATAATAACTTTACTTATTATTCCTCTAAAAACTAAGAAAATAAAAAATATTCCAATACCAATAAGTATTTGAAAAATATCAACTCCACGAATTCCATTAGACCAAACAGAGATAAACAGGTCGCTAAAATTACTAAATATATCCATGATTAAATTTTATATAGCAAAAATTCTTCTTCTCCAGGGTTAAAAAGAAAAATTTTTTTCCACTTAATTTCATTAAGAATTGAAGAGGTTTTTTCACCAATGCACATTAAATTAGTATTCATCCACAGGGTTTCTAGCTGATAGTTTTTAATTATTTTTAAAAAGTTAATGGCACTATTTTGTGAGTAAATGTAAGTAATTTCTGGCATTTTTAGTTTTAATTTCTCAATAAAGTCTTCATCATATTTTTCAATTGGGTTGGCTCTATAATTAATTACTCTTTTTAGAGTATAACCATTTGAAATTAGATACTGATCTAAATTACTAGAGATGACCTCTCCACTAATATAAAGGAGCTTTCCTTCAGAAGAGTTAAAATTTAGTAAAATTAATTCTTTTAAATTATTTACATTCCCATCGGCAGCAAAAACATTTTGAAAGCCAATGCTTCTGGCTTTCTTTTCAGTGGCACTTCCCACACAAAAACATGCTATCTTTTTATCAATATTTTTTATATCTAAAAATTTAACAGCATTAGCACTTGTAAAAATAATCCCTCTAAAATCAGAATAATTTAAAGGCTCATATTTTAAACCCTCAATATTAATTAAAGGTAGATGAGAAACTTCATGACCAAGTAATTGAAATTTTAATATCATTTCATGACAATCTTCTAGTGGTCTTGTAAACAAGATATGCATATTATTTTTTATAAGAATTATTAGATATCTTTTTGAGAGTTTTTCCCATCTCTATTCCTAATTCATCAGCTTTATCTATATTTTCAGATAATTTTAGATGGAACCTTTTACTACCATCCAGCGAAAAAAGCTCAGCTTCAAGATTAATTTTATCACCATTAATATCAGCAAATACTCCTACTGCTGTTTCGCAGTCTCCCTCCAAAACTTTTAAAACATTTCTTTCTGCTTTTATGGAACTGTATGTTTGTTGGTGATTAATTTTTTTTAATAATTGAATTAACTCTTCATCGTTATTTCTACATTGCAAAGCAATAACACCCTGTCCTGCACAAGGAATTATTTCAGTAGTAGAAAAGGTTTGAGATATATTTTGATTTAAACCTAAAGAATTAATTCCCGCATAAGATAAAATGATTGCATCATATAAATTCTCATTAAGTTTTTTTATCCTTGTATCAACATTTCCTCGTATTAATTTACACTCAAGATCTTTTCTTATTTGTTTTATTTGAAACTCCCTTCTAAATGAAGAGGTTCCAACAATTGCGTTTGAGGCCAAATCCTTTAAATGTTTATTATCTTTGCTGATTAAAATTTCCCTTGGGTCATTTCTTTCTAAAAAACAATTTGTTAACAATCCTTTAGTTTCCTCAGAAGGCATATCTTTTAATGCATGAACAGCTATATCTATTTTATTATCTAGTAATTCATCTTCTATAGTCTTGGAAAAAAGTCCCTTACCACCTACTTCTGATAATCTTTTATCTTTTACCTGATCACCCTTAGTTACAATTTTTTTAATGGTTACCTCTTCAATTCCAAAATCTTTTGCATAGGTTAGAATTTTTTCCCTAGCTTTTTCAGCGTAGATCAGGGCTAATTTACTTCCTCTTGAGCCTATAATAATTTTTTTATTTTTCATTTATTTGCTTTATACTTCATACTTATATTGAGATTGTATTATTAATAAAAACTAATTTAATGAATAAAAAGCCCATAATACTAGGAATTGAATCAAGCTGTGATGAAACAGCTGCTTCTATCATAACTGAAAATGAGCAAGGCATCCCAACAATTTTATCAAGTATTGTTTCGAGCCAGGTTGATGTTCATAAAGAATTTGGGGGAGTTGTTCCTGAACTTGCTGCAAGATCACATATAGAAAAAATAGATTCAATCACAAAAAAAGCTATTGATGACAGTGGAGTAAAAATGGAAGAGATAGATGCCATAGCATCGACGGCTGGTCCTGGTCTTATAGTTTGTTTATCAGTTGGTTTAAGTTTTGGAAAAGCTATGGCTTCTTCACTTAACAAACCTTTCATTGCTGTTAATCATTTAGAGGGTCACGCATTAAGTCCTAAGCTAAATTCTGAATTAAATTACCCCTACCTATTACTTTTAATTTCAGGAGGACACACTCAATTTTTAAGTGTTAAAGGTTTGGGGAATTATAAAAGATTAGGAACAACTATTGATGATGCTGTGGGTGAAGCTTTTGATAAAACAGCTAAATTATTAGGTATAGAATTTCCTGGAGGACCCCAGATAGAAATATATGCAAAAAAAGGTAATCCAAAAAAATATGAATTACCTAAGCCAATTTTTCATAGAGGTGGATGCAATTTATCTTTTGCAGGATTAAAAACTGCTGTTTTAAAAATTTCAAAGCAAATTAAAACTGATCAAGAAAAATATGATTTAGCAGCATCTTTTCAAAGGACTATTGAAGAAATACTATATAAGAAAAGTAAAATTGCTTTTGAAGAATTTAAAAAAATAAATCAAACAAATAAAAATAAATTTGTAGTTGCGGGTGGTGTTGCTGCAAATAAAAGAATTAGAGAGGTATTAACTAACCTTTGTGAGGAAGAAAACTTTGAAGCAATCTTTCCTCCAATTAATCTTTGTGGGGATAATGCTGCAATGATTGCAATGGTTGGATTAGAAAAATTTAAATTAAGTCAATTTAGTGAGCTAGATCATCCAGCAAAACCTAGGTGGCCTTTAGATGAAGATGCTGCTTTTTTAAAGGGTGCTGGAGTCAGATTATAATTCAGTACTCGTTAATAAAGTTTGTACATGATATTTGATCAATTAATCTAAAAACTAATACTAAATTAAGTTTCAATAAATGTTACCTAAACTTTGGTCCTGACATCCATAGTGCTAAAGTGCTTCTAGTTCCTGAAATTAATTTATTTACTTTATGATTTGTAAAAGAAGGAAATACTACTGCACTACCTGGTTCATTAAACTCTTTACATAAAACCTCTTCTCCCTTAAATAAAATTAATTCTCCTCCTTCGTATTTTTCCTCTGAGAGATTTAATAGACAGGTTAGTTTTATATCTTTTATAGGAGATTTTGGAGTCGCATCTATATGCCAGGTATATTCACTTCCTGGTTCATAAGAATTATAATTTAAAATTTTTTGAGAAGTTAATTGATGTAAATCAAATCCAAAACTAGATATATTTGCTGTTTGACAATAGTCAATAAATGGAAATATATGTCTTTGTATTGTACCAAGCTTAAGAAATTTTACATCTGAGGTTTTTTTAGCACTTATCGCAGGTGCATCTTCTGCGTTAACATTAAGATTTATTTTAATATTAATGTTAATTTCTTTAATCTGCTCGATATTAAATAAATTTTTTACGTATGAGTATGTGGCTTCTCGCATAAAATTAATATAAATAGTTATTACCACTTATGCAATACTGGTTATTAATTAAGAGAAAATAATAAGCATTGGAGAAAAATTTATTCTAAAAAATATGACAAAATCCTACTGGTTAATGAAATCTGAACCTAATGTCTGGTCTATTGATCAGCAAAAAAAAGCTGGCGCCAAAGGTGCTCCTTGGGATGGTGTGAGAAATTATCAAGCAGCCAAAAATTTAAAAAGTATGAAGAAAGGAGATCTTTGTTTTTTTTATCATTCTAATATTGGCAAAGAAATTGTTGGAATAGTTGAGATAATTAAAGAGGCATTTTTAGATAAAACTGACAAAGGTGGAAGGTTTGTAGCTGTTCAAGTAAAATTTAAAGAAAAACTAAAGAAAAGTGTTACCCTTGAAGAAGTAAAGAAAACCAAGGCTCTTGGGCATTTATCACTTGTTAAGCAAAGCAGATTGTCTGTCATGCCAATCGATTCTAAAAGCTGGAAAATTTTAAATAAGATGAGTATTGTTTAAAAAATTTTATGCCAAAAAAAAATAAAGTTAAAACAAAAGTAAAAAAAAAAATTCCTAAAAAGACTAAGGTTAAAAAAAAGATTAAACCTATCAAAAAAAAAGTTTTAAAAAAAATTGAAGATAAAGAATTAGTTTTTAAAACTAAACCTGAGTGGGTGAAAAGTGCTCTAGTAAATAAATCAAAATATCAAAAAAAATACTCAGACTCGATTAAAAATAATAATGACTTTTGGAAAAAAGAAGGAAAAAGAATATCTTGGATTAAGCCATACAAAAAAATTAAAGATGTAAAATACAGTAAAAAAGAAGTTAAAATTAAATGGTATGAAGACGGAACATTAAATGCTTCTGCCAATTGTATTGACCGTCACCTTAAAGATAAAAAAGATAAAACGGCAATTATTTGGGTGGGTGATAGTCCAAAAGATACTAAAAAGATTTCATACAAACAATTGCATACTGAGGTTTCTAAAGCTGCAAATGGTTTAAAAAAACTGGGAATTAAAAAAGGTGATCGAGTTACGATTTATTTAACTATGATCCCAGAACTGGCGGTAACAATGCTGGCTTGTGCTAGAATTGGTGCAGTTCACTCTATTATTTTTGGGGGATTTTCAGCAGGTTCTATTTCTGGAAGGGTTAATGACTGTGAGTCACAGTACATCATTACTGCAGATGAGGGAGTTAGAGGTGGAAAAACTATTCCTCTAAAAGCAATCACTGATGAAGCATTAAAAAAATGTCCAGATGTTAAAAAATGTATCGTTGTAAAACGAACTGGAAATAAAGTTAGTTGGGTTAAAGGAAGAGATGTTTGGTACAATGATTTGATTAAAGATGTACCAAATAAATGTGAACCTGAAGAAATGAATGCGGAAGACCCTTTATTTATTCTCTACACATCTGGCTCTACTGGAAAACCAAAAGGAGTTTTGCATACAACAGGTGGATATATGGTTTATGCATCCATGACACATCAATATATTTTTAACTATAAACCAAAAGATATTTATTGGTGTACCGCTGATATTGGTTGGGTAACGGGCCATAGTTATATTATTTATGGACCACTTGCTAATGGTGCAACAACAATAATGTTTGAGGGAATTCCAACCTACCCTGACAGTTCAAGATGGTGGCAAATTATTGATAAATACAAAGTTAATATTTTTTATACAGCACCCACTGCTATTAGAGCATTAATGAGAGAGGGTGATAAACCTGTTAAGAAAACTTCAAGAAAATCCTTAAAATTATTAGGAACTGTTGGAGAGCCTATTAATCCTGAGGCTTGGATGTGGTATTATAAAACAGTTGGTAACTCCAAATGTCCAATAGTTGATACATGGTGGCAAACTGAAACAGGTGGAATTTTAATTAGCCCTCAGACAGGAGCTATGAATTTAAAACCTGGTTCTGCAAGTAAACCTTTTTATGGGATTAAACCTTCTATAGTTGATAAAAATGGAAAAGAAATTAAAGGAGTTGGTGAAGGTAAACTATGTATTTCTCAATCTTGGCCTGGACAAATGAGAACTGTTTATGGTGATCATCAAAGATTTATTGATACTTATTTTTCTCAGTTCGATGGAAAATACTTTACAGGCGATGGGGCTAGAAGAGATAAAGATGGCTACTACTGGATAACTGGTCGTGTAGATGATGTAATTATTGTCTCTGGTCACAATTTAGGAACTGCTGAAATAGAAAGTGCTTTTGTTGCTCATCCAAAAGTTGCTGAAGCTGCTGTAGTTGGATACCCACATGATATTAAGGGTAACGGTCTATATTGCTATGTAACTCTAAATGTTGGGGAAAGATCAGATTTAGATCTTGAAAGAGATCTTAAACTTTGGGTTAGGAAACAAATTGGACCCCTTGCTACACCAGACATTATACATTTTTCACCTGGACTACCTAAAACTAGATCTGGAAAAATTATGAGAAGAATTTTAAGAAAAATTGCCGCCAATGAACATAATCAATTGGGTGACACATCCACTTTAGCTGACCCAAGTGTTGTTCAAAGCTTAGTTGACAATAGAAAAAATATTTAAATCTTAATTAATTCTTTAAATTCTTTTTCGATATTTTCCCATTTTAATATCATAGAATTTAATACGATTTTTCTATCTAAAATTTTTAATTCTTCAGCCACTGGTGCCCACTTATATAAAGTCAGAGCACTTTCATTAAATGGCCAAGATTTATAGTATGTACTCCAATCTATCTTTTCTAATCGTTCTGTAAATTTTTTTTTTGCTTGTAAAATAATTTTTTTTGGCATCCCATTTTCAGTTTCTTTAATTAAAATTTCATCATAAATTTTGTTGGATTTATCCATGTCTTGATAGTTACAAAACACTTTTAAATATGATAGGCTATAAAAAGTAAGATCCTGAAGTGCTATAGAATAAATGTTCCATTTAGCTTCATTAATAGATGCTAAAAATATTTCATCATCAAAATGCAGTACCCACTTTGTCCCCATTCTTGTTTTTAAATAATTATATAAAGTAACCTGCGATACCCAAGCTGATTGTTTTTGAACAAATGATGTAAGATCTTCAATATTCTTAATTTTTTTCTTTGGAAGTACTCCCTTAAACAAAGCAAATAGATAGACTCTAATATCTTCTAGTTTTATGTCTTTTATTTTAAGTTTATATTTAAGCAAGTTTACCTTCTTTTTGGGCGCTTTATATTATAAAAATGGCCCTAATTCGAGCTATTTAAAGGCTTTCAATCTATCTCATTATAGGTAATGTTTCTCTCTTAACTATATAGGGAGAGTAAAATGTCAAATAAAGCAAAACACTGGGAAAAAACTAGAGGGCTATTGTTTATAACTTTAGCAATCTGGTTTGTATTCTCAATTGGCATCTTTTTTTTCGGAACTGAAATGGAAGCATCTAGCTTTAGACCTTTTGGTTATCCACTGTCATATTATATGACATGTCAGGGTTCATTATTAGCATTTGTAATTTTGAATTTCTGGTTTGCGGGTAGACAAGAGAAAATAGATGAAGAGTTTGGTTTCACTGAAAGAGAGGATAGCTAATGATAAAAGGTAAATTTATAGACAATCTACCAAAGGTTTATGGAATCTATACAGGTGGTTTTATAGGATTCATAATATTAATGGCGATTGCTGAACAAATGGGAATGACTGCAAAAGCAATTGGAATTTCTTTTGTTGTATTCACTATTGCTATCTACGCAATAATCGGTTGGTTATCACGTACACTTCAAATGGATGCGTACTACGTTGCAGGAAGACAGGTACCTACTGTGTTTAACGGAATGGCTACTGCAGCAGACTGGATGTCTGGTGCATCATTCGTTGCAATGGCAGGTGGTATCTACTTTAAGGGCTATGGATATATGGCACTGCTAGTTGGTTGGACAGGCGGATATATACTTGTATCTACTTTGTTAGCACCTTACTTGAGAAAATTTGGCTGTTACACGGTTCCAGATTTTGTCGGTACAAGGTATGGTGGTAACGCAGCAAGACTTTCTGCAGTACTAGTATTAACAGTAGCTTCATTCACATATGTGACTGCGCAAATCAATGCAACAGGAACTATCGCTTCGGTAGCTTTAGATATTCCTTTTAAAATTGCTGTGTATGTTGGATTAGCAAGTATATTACTTTGTTCTATGCTTGGTGGAATGAGAGCAGTTACATGGACGCAAGTTGCGCAATACATAGTTTTAATTATTGCTTACTTACTTCCTGTATTCTGGATCAGTAGTAAAATGGGTGCCGGATTCTTTCCACATTTGATGTTGGGAGATGAGGTAGCTAGAATTGCTGAACTAGAAAGTCAGTTTGGTTTTGTGAAAAACTCTGCTGCCGACTTAGCTACAGTACCAAAAGGTTTAGCTGGAATAACTAAAGCACACTCATCAGTTAATGGAACAAACTGGGGATTCATTTCTCTAGCAATTTGTATGATGGCAGGAACAGCTTCTTTGCCTCACGTTATGATGAGATACTTTACTACTCCAAGTGTAAAATCAGCTAGAAGATCAGTAGCATGGTCGCTACTTTTCATCTTTATTTTATACTCAACTGCACCGATGTTAGCGACATTATCAAAACTATCACTGATTGATCCGACACTTTCAACAGGGATTATTGGTAAATCAATAGCTGACGTTCAAGCGATAGATTGGTATCAAAACTGGAACCAAGCTAACTTAATGTTTGTTAGCGACTTTAACGGAAATGGAACTCTTGAATTAAATGAGTTTTTCATGGGTGGTAAAGCCGTTGTGTTAGCTACACCAGAAATTGCTGGATTACCTTATGTAATCTCAGGTCTGGTTGCTGCTGGAGGTATGGCTGCTGCCATGTCTACTGCTGATGGTTTAGTTTTAGCAATTGCAAATGCTTTGTCTCATGACTTGTATTACAAGATCATTGATCCAAAAGCAGAAGCTGCGAAAAGATTGATTGTTGCAAGGGTGTTACTTGTATTAATTGGTTTTGCTGGAGCAACTATTGCCGCAATGGGTATCCAAGGTATATTAGGTTCAGTAATCTGGGCTTTTGACTTTGCGATGTCAGGATTGTTCTTCCCACTTGTATTAGGTGTATGGTGGAAAAGAGCGAATGGTCCTGGTGCTGTTGCAGGAATGCTTCTAGGATTGGCAGCTGGTACTTGGTATCTAATTTGGGTACGTACTGGTGGAGCTGGATTCTGGGGTATTACTCAACTTACATTCGGTATCGTCGGAGCATTAGTGAGTTTAGTTTCAATGGTGGTTGTTAGTTTAGCGACTAAGGCACCAAACCAAGCTACTCAAGATATGATTGATGAGCTTCGTATTCCAAGTGGTAAAACAATTCTTGGAAAACAACACTAATTAAATTTTATATTGAGGGGCGATTCATTTCGCCCCTTAGTTAAGTTAAAAAACAAAATTCCTTTTTATACTTATGCCAGAAATGCATCCTTCTATTCTCATAATTGATTATATTTTAGGTGTTGTTATGTGGACTCTTATTGGACGAGTTGCGATGAATATTTTTCAAAGAGAGAACTCAGAGTTTTTTTTTATGAAAGCATTTGTAAAGTTAACAAACCCGTTAATCAGTTTATTTAAACCCATCACGCCCTCTTTCATTATAGATCCTCTTGTTCCACTTTATGTGGCTTGGTTTTTTTATATGATCAGATTTTACCTTATGCCCTACCTATTAGGATATTCTGTCATGGGAATGTTATCTTTTCCTTTAGAAAGTGAAATAGCTACAGAAATTTATCGTATTTTTGGTAAATAATTAATTCAAATTAAAAATAAATTGATACTACTGATGAAGTAATCAATGAAAAAAATACAAATCTCACCTTCCATTTTATCTGCTGATTTTAGTCAACTAGGAAATGAGATTAGAAGATTAGAAGACGGTGGTGCTGACATGATTCATGTAGATGTAATGGATGGTCATTTTGTTCCAAATTTAACTATGGGACCTCCAATTATTAAAGCTTTAAGACAGTATACAAAATTACCATTCGATGTTCATTTGATGATATCTCCTGTTCATAAGTATATTCAAGATTATGCTGATGCTGGAGCAGACATTATTACAATACATCCAGAAGCTACAAAAGATTTGAAAAGCTCTATTCAACACATCAGAAGCTTAAATAAAAAAGTAGGGGTTTCATTAAATCCTAAAACAAAAATTGATTTGATAGCTGATTTGTTGAATGAAATTGATGTAGTTTTAATTATGAGTGTAAATCCCGGGTTTGGTGGGCAAAAGTTTATACCTGAAGTATTGGATAAAGTTAAAGAATTAAAAAAAATAAAAGAACA
>CAJQRS010000015.1 GCA_905612375.1 uncultured Candidatus Pelagibacter sp. | reverse complement strand
CAATTAAAACAAGACAATACGCCAAAAGACAAGCCACATGGGCTAGAAGTAGGATGACTTCATGGGAAAAAATTAATCCAATCAACATTGCTGACTACATTAAAAAATTAAAAAAATCATCGCTTAAACTTGACCAATTAACATAAAGTCCGATAGATTGCATGAATGCCAAAATTATTTACAGGAGCGGAAATTGTATATAAATGTCTTGAAGACCAAAAAGTCGAACACATTTTTGGTTATCCAGGTGGAGCAGTACTCCCAATTTATGATGAATTAAAAAACCATCCATCAATAAAACATATTTTAGTTAGACATGAACAGGGTGCTGGTCATGCCGCTGAAGGCTATGCAAGATCGACTGGAAAGACTGGCGTTGTATTGGTTACATCTGGCCCAGGTGCCACCAATGTTGTAACCGCATTAACGGATGCCTACATGGACTCTGTTCCTCTAGTTTGTATTTCTGGTCAAGTCCCAACACATTTAATTGGAACAGATGCCTTCCAAGAATGTGATACAACCGGAATTACTAGACCATGTACGAAGCATAATTGGTTAGTAAAAGATATTAATGACCTTCCTAGAATAATGCATGAAGCATTTGAAGTTGCAACAACTGGAAGACCAGGACCAGTATTAGTTGATATCCCCAAAGATATTCAATTTGCTAAAGCAAAATATTTTAAACCTAAAAAAAAAATAAAATTAAAAGGAAAAACTCTAAATAAATTTAACCAAAAAGAAATTGATCAGTTGGTTGACTTAATGAAAAAAGCTTCCAAGCCAGTTTTTTATACTGGTGGAGGGGTGATTAATTCAGGTCCAAAAGCAAGCGTTCTATTGAGAGAACTTGTTTCTATAACTGGATTTCCAATTACATCAACTCTTCAAGGCCTTGGTGCTTACCCGGGAGATGATAATCAATTTTTAGGAATGCTTGGAATGCATGGAACCTATGAAGCAAATAATGCAATGCATGATTGTGACTTATTAATTAATATAGGTGCAAGATTTGATGACCGTATCACAGGAAAGATAGATGAGTTTTCTCCAAAATCTAAAAAAGTTCATATTGATATTGACCCATCATCAATAAATAAGATTGTAAAAGTTGATTTATCTATTGTAGGCGATGTTAGTGATGTCATTAGATCCATAACAAAAACTTTAAAAAAGAAGAATTTAAATTTAGAAAAATCTAACAAACAAAAAATTTCAAAATGGTGGCAACAAATTCAAAAATGGAGAACAAAACAATCTCTAAATTTTGTTAATAGTAATAAAATTATTAAGCCACAACATGCCGTGCAAAGACTTTATGAACTAACAAAAAATCAAGATACCTACATAACAACAGAGGTTGGTCAGCATCAAATGTGGGCCGCACAACATTATAAATTTAATAAACCTAATAGATGGATGACATCAGGTGGACTTGGAACAATGGGCTATGGATTACCTGCTGCAGTAGGTGTTCAAGTTGCTCATCCAAAAAAATTAGTGGTTGATATTGCGGGTGAAGCATCAATATTAATGAACATACAGGAGATGTCAACGGCAGTTCAGTATAATTTGCCAGTTAAGATATTTATTTTAAACAATCAATATATGGGCATGGTTAGACAGTGGCAGGAACTTCTTCATGAAAAAAACTATTCTGAAAGTTATTCAAAAGCATTGCCAGATTTTGTCAAATTAGCTGAAGCTTATGGGTGTGTTGGAATTAGAGAGAAGACCCAGATGAATTAGATGAAAAAATTGAAGAAATGATTAATACAGATGGACCAGTAATTTTTGATTGTCATGTTGATCAAGATGAAAATTGTTTCCCCATGATACCATCAGGAAAACCTCACAACCAAATGTTGCTAGGCCCTAAAGACCAAGAAGAAAATAAAATCACCAGTAAAGGAAAAGCATTAGTTTAAATGACAAAATCTAAATCAGCATACAGCACTCCTAGCAAATTAGGAAAAATTGATACCCATATAATTGTTGTTTGGGTTGATAATGAAGCAAGTGTACTATCAAGAGTTGTTGGGTTATTTTCTGGTAGAGGATACAACATTGAATCATTAGCGGTAGCAGAAGTAGATCAAAAAAATAATCTTTCTAGAATTACAATTGTAACTACTGGTACACCACAGGTTATTGAACAAATTGTATTACAATTAAAAAAGCTAGTTCCTGTTCATAAAGTTGGAAATTTTAAAAGAGAAGATAAAAATGTTATATTTAAAGAGATGGCTTTGTTAAAAATTGTTGCAAATCCTAGTAAAATTAAGAAAGCTTTAAATGCTTGTAAAAAATACAATCCAGTTATATTAGATCAGACAAATAAATCTGCTGTAATTCAAATAACAGCATTAAGAAAAGAAATAGACAGCGTGACAAAAAATTTAAAACTGTTTGGTCTTGTAAGTGCCTCAAGAACTGGAGCGGTTGCAATGACTAGAGGTGCAGAAATTTTTAATTAATTATAAGGAGAAAAAAAATGAAAATGTTTTATGAAAAAGATGCAGATATAGACTTAATAAAAAGTAAAAAAATAGCAATTTTTGGTTATGGTAGTCAAGGACATGCACACGCATTAAACTTAAAAGATAGTGGAGCTAAAGAAGTTGTTGTTGCTCTTAGGGATGGTTCAGTAAGTAAAGCAAAAGCAGAATCAAAAGGACTAAGGGTAATGAATATGTCAGATGCCGCTGAGTGGGCAGAAGTCGCAATGATACTTACACCAGATGAATTACAAGCAACTATTTATAAAAATCATATTGAGCAAAGAATTAAAGCAGGAACAAGCATTGCTTTTGCTCATGGATTAAATATTCATTATAAGCTAATTGAAGCAAGAAAAGATTTAGATGTATTTATGGTTGCACCAAAGGGACCAGGACATTTAGTTAGAAGTGAATTTGAAAGAGGTGGTGGAGTACCATGTTTATTTGCTGTTCATCAAGATGGAACAGGTAAAGCGAGAGACCTTGCGCTGTCTTATGCTTCAGCAATTGGTGGTGGAAAATCAGGTATAATTGAAACTACATTTAAAGATGAAGTGGAAACAGATCTATTTGGAGAACAAACTGTTCTTTGTGGTGGATTAGTTGAGCTAATTAAGAATGGCTTCGAAACTTTAACTGAAGCTGGATACGAACCTGAAATGGCATACTTTGAATGTCTGCATGAAGTAAAACTAATAGTAGATTTAATTTATGAAGGTGGAATTGCTAATATGAATTACTCTATCTCAAACACGGCAGAATATGGTGAGTATGTATCTGGTAAAAAAATTGTAGATAGTGAGAGTAAAAAAAGAATGAAGGAAGTTCTTACAGACATTCAATCTGGTAAATTTACTAAAGATTGGATGAAAGAGTGTGAAGGTGGACAGAAGAATTTTTTAAAAATGAG
This sequence comes from uncultured Candidatus Pelagibacter sp., assembly GCA_905612375.1. Classification (GTDB taxonomy): domain Bacteria; phylum Pseudomonadota; class Alphaproteobacteria; order Pelagibacterales; family Pelagibacteraceae; genus Pelagibacter. Next base: position 14,822 of record CAJQRS010000015.1, on the reverse strand, counting down.
AAAAGATCTTGCAGATCACCCAATTGAAAAAGTAGGTGCAGAGCTTAGAGCAATGATGCCTTGGATTGGAAAAAAGAAATTAATCGATAGTGATAAGAGTTAATTTTTACTAAAAACCCAAACTGGATCAAAAGTATAGCCAAAATATGACAATTATTTTGCAATCTCTATTATAGATTGTATTATAGTTTTTCTTAAATTATTGGCTATGAGCGACAAAGATAAAGTTATTATATTCGATACTACAATGCGAGATGGTGAGCAATCACCAGGGGCATCAATGAGTCTTGAAGAAAAAATTCAAATTGCAAGAATTTTTGATGAAATGGGCGTAGATATAATTGAGGCTGGATTTCCTATTGCGTCTCCAGGAGATTTTGAATCTGTAACAGCAATAAGTAAAATTTTAAAAAATTCAATTCCATGTGGATTAGCAAGGTCTAGCAAAAAAGATATTGATGCATGTCATGAGGCACTAAAAGCTGCCTCAAGATTTAGAATCCATACATTTATTTCAACCAGCCCACTTCATATGAAATTTAAGTTAAATAAATCTCCAGAACAAGTTTTGGAGGCAATAAAAGAAAGTGTAAGTTATGCAAGAAACCTTACTGATGATGTTGAATGGTCTTGTGAAGATGGAACAAGAACTGACATGGATTTTATGTGTAAAATAGTTGAGCTTGCAATTAATAGTGGTGCCAAAACAATAAATATTCCAGATACAGTTGGTTATACGACTCCATCAGAATTTACTAAAATTATTACAACTTTAAAAAATAAAGTTCCAAACATTGATAAAGCTATATTGTCCGTTCATTGTCACAACGATCTAGGATTAGCTGTTGCAAATTCTTTAGCAGGAGTTTCTGCAGGCGCAAGACAGGTTGAGTGTACAATTAATGGAATAGGTGAAAGAGCTGGTAATGCTGCACTTGAAGAAATTGTAATGGCTATAAGAACTAGAAATGATTTAATGCCTTTCACAACAGGAATTAAAACTGAGTTATTGAGTAAGGCTTCAAAAGTTGTTTCAAGTGCAACTTTTCCAGTGCAGTTTAACAAAGCGATTGTTGGAAAAAATGCATTTGCTCATGAAGCGGGTATTCATCAAGATGGTATGCTTAAACACAGAGAAACATATGAAATTATGACACCAGAAAGTGTGGGTGTTAAAAAAACCTCTTTAGTAATGGGAAAACATTCTGGAAGACATGCATTTAAAGAAAAATTAAATGATCTTGGTTATGCCGATGTTACAGATGATGTTATTCAAACTGCTTTTGGTAAATTTAAGATTTTAGCAGACAAAAAAAAACATGTTTATGATGATGATATTGCAGCTTTAGTTGATGACAGTATGGTTTTAGATAAATATGTAATTAATTTAAAATCACTAAAAGTGTTTGCTGGCACTGGAGAACCACAAAAAGCTGAGATGACTCTTGATGTTTATGGTGAAGTTAAAAATACTACAGAAACAGGTGACGGCCCTGTAGATGCAATCTTTAAATGTATAAAAGTCTTGTATCCACACGATGTTAAATTACAATTGTACCAAGTTCATGCGGTTACAGAAGGAACTGATGCTCAGGCAACAGTAAGTGTCAGAATTGAAGAAGAAGGCAAAACTACAGTAGGACAGGCAGCGGATACAGATACATTAGTAGCGTCAGCTAATGCTTATTTAAGCGCTTTAAATAAAATGATAATTAAGAGAAAAAAAACCGCTCCAATAGAGCACGAAACTCAGAAAGTGAAGGGAATATAAAATGTCTAATTGGTTTAAAAATTTAACTAATATTTGGAGCCAAGATATGGCAATTGATCTTGGTACCGCTAATACGCTTGTTGTATTAAAAGGGCAAGGTGTAGTTTTAAACGAACCATCTGTTGTTGCTATAGCCGAGAATATGGGAAAAAAAACTGTATTAGCTGTAGGTGACGAAGCAAAAACTATGCTTGGAAGAACTCCTGGCAACATTAGTGCAATTAGACCCTTAAGAGATGGTGTAATTGCTGACTTTATTGTTACGGAGGAAATGATTAAACATTTTATTAAAAAAGTTCATAAGAATCAAACCTTTTCAAACCCTAGGATTTTAATTTGCGTTCCAACTGGATCAACTCCAGTTGAAAGAAAAGCAATTCAAGACAGCGCACTTGCTGCAGGAGCAAGACGAGTACAATTAATTGAAGAACCTATTGCAGCAGCAATTGGTGCGGGTCTTCCAATTTCAGAAGCAACTGGTTCAATGGTTGTTGATATTGGTGGAGGAACTACAGAAATAGCAGTTATGTCTTTAGGAGGTCTTGTTTATTCTAGATCATTGAGAATTGCGGGAGATGCAATGGACACGGCACTAGTTAACTACATGAGAAAAGAATATAATCTTATGATCGGAGACAGTACTGCTGAAAAAATAAAAAAAGAAATTGGTACAGCAATCCCATCAAACACCAACACATTTGCGGTAAAAGGAAGAGATTTAAGGTCCGGCACACCTAAAGAAGTTAACATCACCGAAGAAGACACAGCAGAAGCCTTAAATGATATTTTAAAAGAAATGGTTGATGGAATAAAAAATGCCTTAGAAAATACTCCACCAGAATTATCAGCTGATTTAGTGGATATGGGATTAACACTTACAGGTGGTGGAGCTTTATTAAAAAATATTGATAAAAGATTTTCTAAAGAAACAGGGCTACCAGTACATATAGCGGATGACCCTTTAGCATGCGTTGCAATTGGTACCGGAAAAGCTTTAGATCAAGAAGAAACTTTTTCTACCATGTTATCTGAATATTAAAAATAATGGAAACAAGCAGAGATGATTTTGTAATAGCAATAAGGTCTGCTTTTTTAAAAAAAGGAACACAACAACGATTTTCATTATTAGGTCTAATATTTTTTTCCCTAATATTCTTAATCTTAGGTAGTTTAAATTTTAAGGCTATAAATTATGTAAAAATAGCTATTAATGAAATAGTTTATAGGTCTTCTTTTATAGTCTCGACACCAGAAAAATTTATAAAAAATAATTATTTGGTGGTTCAAAATCATTTAGATCTTTATGAGGAAAACGAAAAAAACAAATCTGAACTAGTAAAATTAAGATCAAAAGATTTATTGAATAAATTTATTGTCTTGGAAAATAAAAGGTTAAAAAATATAATTGATGACTACCTAGTTAAATCAGACACTATATTTGCTAAAGTTTTAAGCGATAAAGGAAGTCCGTTCCTAAAATCAATCATTGTTAATAAGGGTAGTAAACATGACATTAATCTTGGAATGATTGTTATGGATGGTGAATATCTTGTTGGAAAAGTTGTCGAAGTTAATTATTTATCGGCAAGAGTATTATTGCTTTCAGATTTGAATAGTAAAATACCAGTTATCATAGAACCAAATGAAATATTCTCAATATTATCAGGAACAGGTAAGGATCATGGTGTTATTCAATACAGTAAAAAATATGATAATATTCAAAGTGAATCAGTTATTTACTCCTCTGGAGCAGGCAGTTTATTTGAAGCTGGAATACCAATTGGTCGAATAAATACTAATTATAGTGATGAAAAAAGAGTTGAATTTTTTTCAGATTTCTCTCAATTAAGATTTGTAAAAATTATTTCATTTATAAAAAGTGAGAGCGAATGACAGAATTAAGAAATAAAAAATTTATTAAAAAATTATTATCAGGAATGCCATTAATTCTACTTTTTGTATCTGTTTTAAATGATTATAATTTTAATTTTTTGGACTTAAAGTATTTTTCATTTAATTTTTCATATATATTAATTTTTTATTATAGCTTGAAAAAAAGTGAAGGTTTAGGTTACACTTATATCTTTATTGCAGGCTTATTTAATGATGTTGTTGTTGGCACTCCAATTGGATTGAGTAGTTTAATGTATTTGATACTTTGTGGTGCTGCTGCCTATCTTAGAAATATTACTTTAAGACCAAGTCTAGTTAAAGATTGTATTTTTTTTCTTATAACAATCTTAATTATAAATTCATTATTATTCATAACTTTAAATCTTATTTATAATTTTGAGTTAGATTATTTTGATCAAATAATCAATATTGTACATACATTTTTATTATATTTTTTATTTTCAAACTTATTTGATTTTTTTGAAAATCATTTTGTTGGTAATATTCATGCTAGGTGAAAACTCTGGTGTAAAAAAAGTCCAGACCATCAATCGTAGAATGTTTATTATTGGTGCTGCCAAGCTTATTGTATTTACTGGAATAATAGCTCGACTATTTTCCTTGCAAATTACAGAAAATAAAAAATATTTAACTCTATCTGATAAAAATAGACTTCGTGAATGGAGATTACCTCCAGTCAGAGGAGAATTCCTAGACTATTTTGGAAATGTTATTGCCGGTAATTTAAAGGTATATCAATTGCATGTAATCCCTGAAGAAGTAGAAAATTTTAAATATCTGATGGTAAGGTTAAAAAAAATTTTAAGTCTTACTAACAGAGAGTTTAAAGGAATCATAAAGCAGAAAAATAAAAAAAAATCTTGGGAAACTTTAATTATTTCTAAAAACTTAACTTGGGAACAGTTTACAAAAGTTAATTATTTTTTACATGACTTAACTGGGGTAAAACCAGTTTTATCTGTTTCACGCAATTACCCTTTTAGTGAGAATTATACTCATATTTTGGGCTATGTTAGTGAAGCTAGTCAGAAAGATATTCTAAATAATGAAGTAATAAAAAGCAAGCACGTGCCAGGACTTAAAGTTGGAAAAACTGGGTTAGAAAAAACTTTTGAAAATGAACTGATTGGTACAAATGGCATTCAAAGATATGAAGTTAATGCATATGGAAAAAGAATTAATCAACTTGATCACACAGAGGGATTAAATGGTAAAACTATTAAACTCACAATAGATACAGAAATTCAAAAGCTATGTAGTGAGCTTTTAAAAGATCTAGCTGGCTCAATAAGTGTAATGGATATTTATACAGGAGAAATTGTGGCCATGCAGTCTTCACCATCATTTGATCCAAACCTGTTTCTTTTTGGAATTAATCAAGATGATTGGCAATTAATTAGAAACAATCCTTTAAAACCTTTAGTTAACAAAACATTATCAGGTTTATATTCTCCAGGCTCAACATTTAAGCCGATGGTAGCCCTTTCTGCTCTAGAAAACGGAACTATTAATAAAAACTTTAAAGTAAATTGTATGGGAAAGATTGAGATGTATGGACAAACTTATCATTGTTGGAAAAAAAAAGGACATGGTGTTGTTAATTTAAAAAAAGCTATGAAACAGTCTTGTGACACATATTTTTATGAAATTGCAAGAAAGCTTGGTGTAGATCGTTTAAAAGAGACGGCTATAAAATTTGGACTTGGTGAAAAAGTTTTAAATAAAACTTTTAACAATGAAAAAAAAGGATTGATTCCAGATACCAAATGGAAAAAAGATAAATTAGGAAAAAGCTGGGTTATAGGAGAAACATTGATTACGGGTATTGGTCAAGGTTACACTCAAACCACACCACTACAATTATGTCAAATGACAGCTCAACTTGCAAATGGTGGTTTCAAAATTTACCCAAAAATAATAGTAGATGAAAATAGTAAAACAGAAGAAGATATTAAATTTATAATGAATACAAATTTTAAAGATTTAAATGAAAAAAAAAAAGGATCGCAGGAAACAAGTGAACTTTTAGGATTTGTAAATAAAAAAGAACATGAGTGTCTATTTGATGATTCAAAAAATATTAAATTAGTTAGAGAGGCAATGTTTGCCTCAACCAATGAAGTCGGAGGTACATCTTACTCATCCAGAATTGAAGATCCAAAATATCAATTTGCTGGAAAAACTGGAACATCTCAGGTTAAAAGGATTACAAAACTAGCAAGAGAGCTTGATCTAAAAACATTTGAAATTCCCTATAACGACAGAGATCATGCTTTATATATAGCTTTTGGACCATATATAAATCCAAGATACGCATTAAGTATCGTTATTGAACATGGTGGATCAGGCAGTTCGACGGCAGCACCGATTGCAAAAAAACTCTTTAAGTTAATTATAGATAGGCACGAACTTAGAGAGCAAAATAGAGTTCAAAAAGTTATTAAGGTATAAATGTCTCAAAACTCATTTAATACAAAGCCTACTTTTTTTCAAAAATTAAAAAACTTTGACTATGTTTTGATAGCTTGTATTTTATTACTTGGATTGATTAGTGCTCTGTCTATGTATTCAACTGATGGAGGAGAAATTTTATTTCATAGCAAAAGTCATATAATAAAATTTTTAATTTTTTTTACAATGATGATTTTCTTGTCATTTCTTAATATTAGATTCTGGCATTATTTTGCTTATTCATTTTATGTTGTTGTTTTATTTTTTTTAGTTTTGGCCTCTTTGTATGGCATCAAAGCTTCAGGGTCTCAAAGATGGATAAATCTATATTTTATCAATTTACAACCTTCTGAATTAATGAAAGTTGTAATAATATTATGCTTTGCAAAATATTATCATCGGATACAACTTAACCAAGTTAACACTTTTCAAACTATATTTATTGCTCTAGTAATTTTAATATTACCAATTATGCTGGTTATTACACAGCCTGATTTAGGAACTTCAATTTTAATAGCATTAAGTGGCTTGGTTGTTTTATGGCTTGCTGGAATTAATATTAGATATTTTGTTTACTCCTTTATAGCTATATTAATTTCAATGCCTTTTGCTATTGCTTTTCTTCAACCATATCAAAAATTAAGAATTTTAACATTTCTCAACCCTGATAGGGACCCTCTCGGAGCGGGGTATCAAATTATTCAATCTAAAATAGCAGTGGGGTCAGGAGGGTTAAGTGGAAAGGGTTTTTTAAAAGGCACTCAAAGCTATTTAGAGTTTTTACCAGAAAAACATACTGATTTTATTTTTACTTTATTCGCCGAGGAACATGGTTTTTTAGGATCATTAACTTTATTATTAATCTATATAATAATTATTTATAGAGTTTTAAGAATTGGTTCAATTTCAAGAAGTTATTTTGCTAAACTTTTTTGTTATGGCTATGGTTCTGCAATATTTTTTTATGTTACAGTGAATATGTGTATGGTCTTAGGATTACTACCTATCGTTGGATCGCCGCTACCCATCATGTCCTATGGTGGATCATCAATGTTAGCAACAATGATTGGGTTTGCAATTGTTATGAGTGCAAAAATTAACTATAAACAGCTAATAGCTTAAATATTTCATCAATAAATTAGTCGAATTTGTCGCGAGAAAATTTAAATTTAAGAATTATATAATGGAATATGTTTAATAAATTAAAAATTGGGATTGTAGGTGCTGGTATTCAAGGAATTTCTAATGCTTTATTTTTACAAAAAAAAGGTTTTAATGTTACTATTTTTGATAGAGATGCCCCTGGAGGTCCTACTGCATCGTACGGTAATGCGGGTCACTTTTCTCCATACGCGTCTGTTCCCATAAATAGACCAGATGTTTTAACGGATGTCCCAGCAATGCTTTTAAGTTCAACTGGCCCACTTGCTCTTAAATGGAACTACGTTCCTAAAATGATACCCTGGTTTTTACAATTTATAAGAAACTGCTCCACAAAAAAAATGATGCATACAGCTAAAAATATGCATCAAATTTTGGACTTAGCATTACCTGCTTATGATGAATTATTTGATGAAATTGATCTTGGAGGACTAGTTGAAAAAAAAGGAATTTTATATATATGGAACGATCAAAGTTTAAAAAGTAGAGAGCTTGAAATTAAAGTAAGAGATGAACTTGGTGTTGATCAGCAAATAGTAACTCCAAAAGAAATTCATGATCTAGAGCCAAATATAAAACCCATTTATCATGGGGGTGTTTATTATCAACATGGCAGACATGCCAGAAACCCTAAAAAAATACTTTTAAAATTATTTGATCTTTTTTTAAAAAAAGGTGGAAAATTTTTAAAGATGAATATCAATGACGTGATTTTTAATGATGAAAAACCTGTTATAAAAACTGAAACTCAAAGCTTTCTTTTTGACAAAATTGTTATTGCGTGTGGATCATTTTCTAAAAAATTAACAGATAATTTAAATGAAAAAATACCCCTTGATACTGAAAGAGGTTACCATGTTCATTTTAAAGATTGTGATCATCTTCTGAGTAGACCTGTAATCTTCCAAAATAGAGGATTTGGTATTACACCAATGGAGCAAGGGCTTAGAGTGGTAGGCACTGTTGAATTTGGTGGATTAGATAATCCACTATCTAAATCAAGAGTTAAAAACTTAATTGATAATGCAAAATATATGATGGGTGACTTACCTGAACATGAAGATGAATGGTTGGGTTTTAGACCAACACTACCAGATTATTTACCTGTAATAGGACCCTCAAAAAAATATAAAAATGTTTTTTATTGTTTTGGTCATCATCATTTAGGATGGACTCTAGGACCAATTTCAGGGAAAATAATTTCAGGAATGATTGCTGAAGAAAATACAAATTTAGATTTAAAACCTTATAGCTCTCTCAGGTTTAGTTAGGTGACAAATAAAAATAATGTTGCCTATATTTTTTTATTTTTAGCAACTTTATTTTGGTCTGGAAATTTTCTTGTAGGGAAATTTGCTAGTCAATATCAAATACCCCCTTTTTCATTAAATTTTTATAGATGGTTTTTTGCCTGGTTAATCTTAGCACCATTTACGATTAAAGAAATATTAAGTAAAAAAAAATATATTTTAGAAAATTATAAATATTATATAGTTCTTGGAATAACGAGCGTCACTATATTTAATTCAATCGTTTATTACTCATTAAATTTTACTCAAGTTATTAGTGGAGTATTAATGATATCAACAATACCAGTGATGATTATTTTTATTTCATCAATTTTAAAAATTGAAAAAACAAATATTTTTCAAATATTAGGAGTTACATGCTCTTTCATTGGAGTAGTTTTAATCATAACTAAAGCTGACCTTGAAATATTAATAAATTTAGATTTTAATAAAGGTGATATTACAATGGTTTTTGGAATGCTATCTTGGGCAACTTATTCAGCTTTATTAAAGAAAAAAAAACATGAATTATCTCAATTAACATTATTAGAAGTAGTAATTTCATTTGGATTTATATTCTTAATTCCAATTTATTTTATAGAATATCAAATGGGTTATAGAATTGTTCTAGATCAAAATTTTTTCTTGATTTTGTTTTATGTGGTGTTGTTTCCAGGTCTTGCCTCTTTTATTTTTTGGATAAAGGGGGTTTCTTTAATTGGAGCTAATAGAGCAGGTGTTTTTTTACATATGATGCCTATATTAAGTGCAATTATGGCGATGATTATTTTTAATGAAAAATTCATGTTTTATCATATGTTAGGGGCAATTTTTATTTTAACTGGAATCCTTTTATCAAACAGAAAAATTACAAATGCTTAAAGTTGCCATCTTAGATGATTATCAAAATGTATCTCATGAGTTTGTTGATTTACAAAAACTATCCGGGAAATATGAATTTAAAATATTTAATGAGCCTTTTGCAGACGAAGCAGATGCCATAGAGCAATTATCTGACTTTGAGGCATTATTAGTAATGAGAGAAAGGACCCTTATTACTAAAAATTTAATTGATAACCTTAATGATCTTAAATACATCTTAACAAGTGGATCAAGAAATAAAGCTGTGGATTTAGCTGCAGCAAAAAAAAGAAAAATTATAGTATGTGGAACAGAGATCGGTTTTGCAGGCACATCTGAATTAACTTGGGCTTTAATTTTGGGTTTAGCTAGAAACTTCAAAGAAGAAATTGATAATATGTACCAAGGTTATTGGCAATCAACTATTGGTTTTGAACTTAAAGGAAAAATTTTAGGTTTAGTGGGACTTGGAAGAGTGGGTTCTCAAGTTGCAAAAATTGGTAAAGCTTTTGGGATGGAAGTTATGGCTTGGAGTGAAAATTTAAATTTGGACACCTGTAAAGAATTAGGTGTTTTACCATGCAGTAAAGAAGATATATTGCAAAATTCTGACTTTATTTCAATTCACGTTCAAGGTGGTGAAAGATATAAAGATTTAATAAAATTAAAAGAGTTAGATATGATGAAAAAAACTGCTTTTTTAATAAACACATCAAGAGGGTCAATTATTAATGAAGATGATTTAATTATTGCACTATCAACAAATGTTATTGCTGGTGCCGGTCTTGATGTTTATGAAAAAGAACCTTTGCCTGAAGGTAATAAACTAAGATTTTTACCAAATGCATTATTAATGCCTCATGTTGGTTATGTAACTGCAGAAAATTATAGTATGTTTTATACACAGATGATTGAAGGTCTAGAAGCTTGTGTGAGTGGCAAACCAATTCGTATAATTGAGTAAAGTGCTTAAATATTTAAAATTACTATATTTTATATTCTACAGACCAGGAATTTTTTTTCCAAAAAAAAGCTATTCAATGTTTGGAGAAGACATATTCATTCAAAAATATTTTAAAAGCAAGCCAAAAGGCTTCTATGTAGATGTAGGTTGCTATCACCCATTAGATGGCAACAATACTCACCTATTATATAAAAATGGTTGGTCTGGCTTAAATTTTGATATTAATTATTATTCAGTTAAACTTTTTGATTTTTTAAGAAAAAGAGATTTAAACATTCACTCTGGTATTTCACACAAGAAGGGCATGTTAACCATGTATTATAGAAAAGAAATTAATATGCTAAATACCCTTGATAAAAAGATAGCAAAAATACACTTTAGAAATGGTTACAAAAAAAGAAATGTTCAAGTAAATAATTTAGATTTTTTTATTTCTAAAAATTTTAAAAAACAAAAAAAAATTGATTTTCTAAATATAGATGTTGAAGGAGCTGAGTTAAACGTGTTAAAATCTTTAAATTTCAAAAATTATAAACCTCAATTAATATGCATTGAAATACATAATTCTAAAAACATGTATGACACAAATTATGATTATCTAAAATCTAACAATATTTATAAGTATTTAGTCAACAAAAAATATAAAATAGTTTGGAAAAATAAATATTCATTTATATTTGAAAGAAAAAAAAATGACAAAAAAAATTAATAAAGACCTTACTACTGAACAAAAATTAGTTTTATTTGAAGAGGGTACTGAAGCACCAGGTACTAGTGAATTAAATCACGAGAAGAGAGTAGGTAGTTACCACTGTACTAATTGTGGTGAAAAATTATTTGATTCAAATTCGAAATATGAAAGTGGTTCAGGTTGGCCTTCATTTTATCAATCTTTACCTGAAGCTTTTGAAACTAAAACAGATACCCTGTTAGGGTACGAAAGAGTTGAGTATCATTGCAAAAAATGTGGTGGCCACCATGGTCATATCTTTGAAGATGGACCAAACCCCACTGGAAAAAGATATTGTAATAATGGTGTTTGTTTAACCTTTAAACCAAAAAGTTAATGGTAAAAAATAAACCAAATGAAGTAGTTTATCATGTGTTATCGCATCACATTGATCATTACAGGCAAACCAAAAAAATATTCAAGACTGATTATGATTCACACATGATAACAATCGCAGTGTTTACACATTTTTTGTATGGAACTCTCAACCCATCACATAAAAAATACCAACATGAAGATTTGGAGTGGGGTGAAATGTATCCACTTGTAAAAGGCTTATCAAAAAATAAAAAAAAATATTTAGATAAATTATCACTTTTTTCTCTATCTTACATACTGGATATGCCAAAAGAAACTGTTCGTAGAAAAGTTGACGCACTATGTAAAAAAAAACAGTTAGGTTATTCAGTTACAGGTGGAGTAACTGTTGGAGATGAGTTCGAAGTATTGGCAAAAAAGATAGCTCCTATTGATCTTTTATCAATTGAAAAAGCCATAAAGGCTATTGAAAAGAATGGTGGAGTTTCTAAAATCCTTAAAAACATTAAGCAACCAAAATAAAAAAACCTATTATGGGTTTTTTTTTCCTGTTTAATATAATCCCTTACAGTAAATACTACCTTAATGAAAAAAATTCTTCTATCAATTATTGCTACACTATTCTTCACAGCAACTAATGCTGATGTAATAGGACAGTCATTATCTAAAGCTTCAGAAAAAATATCATCTACAATTGGAAATTTAATACCTGGTGAAGGTGTAACAGAAGTTTCAGTTGAAATCAGAGAAGAAGATAATCCTGACTTTGAAATTTTAGGTGTAAGAGATATTTTATCAAAAGAGAATTCAAATTTATTCACTCAATTTAGTATTCATAATAATGAAGTTAATGGAGATAATAGATATATTGGAAACTTAGGTCTTGGGTATAGATTTTTAAATTCTGATAAATCTATGATGTTTGGTGTTAACTCATTTTATGACAGAGATATTCAAGAAGGTCATTCTAGAGCAAGTTTAGGCCTTGAAGCAAAAGCATCAATATTGGATTTTACATTAAATAAATATCAAAAAACAACCAATATGAAAGTTGTAAATGGTGATGAAGAACAAACCTTGAGTGGATTAGATTATAACATTAGTTCACAGGTGCCTTACATCCCATGGACAGTTTTTAATTTTCAAGGCTATAGATGGGAAAATGAAAAAGCTGTACAAGACACTAAAGGTAGGGTTTACTCTTTAGAGATGGCTCTTAACCCATCACTACAATTTGATTTATCTAGAGATGTTTCAGGTGTTAATGGGGTAGATGACACTGATATAGCCAAATTAACTTTTGTGTATCCACCAAGAGAAAACAACTCTTGATAGTACACTTGCTTCATTATCAACCCAAACAACAATTATATGGGTATCAATTTTTCCTAATTTGCTAGGAGTGCTGTATGCTGATTTAGATTTTGTCATTTAAACTAATGCTTTTCCTTTACTGGTGATTTTATTTTCTTCTTGGTCTTTAGGGCCTAGCAACATTTGGTTGTGAGGTTTTCCTGATGGTATCATGGGGAAACAATTTTCATCTTGATCAACATGACAATCAAAAATTACTGGTCCATCTGTATTAATCATTTCTTCAATTTTTTCATCTAATTCATCTGGGTCTTCTGCTCTAATTCCAACACACCCATAAGCTTCAGCTAATTTGACAAAATCTGGCAATGCTTTTGAATAACTTTCAGAATAGTTTTTTTCATGAAGAAGTTCCTGCCACTGTCTAACCATGCCCATATATTGATTGTTTAAAATAAATATCTTAACTGGCAAATTATACTGAACTGCCGTTGACATCTCCTGTATGTTCATTAATATTGATGCTTCACCCGCAATATCAACCACTAATTTTTTTGGATGAGCAACTTGAACACCTACTGCAGCAGGTAATCCATAGCCCATTGTTCCAAGTCCACCTGATGTCATCCATCTATTAGGTTTATTAAATTTATAATGTTGTGCGGCCCACATTTGATGCTGACCAACCTCTGTTGTTATGTAGGTATCTTGATTTTTTGTTAGTTCATAAAGTCTTTGCACGGCATGTTGTGGCTTAATAATTTTATTACTATTAACAAAATTTAGAGATTGTTTTGTTCTCCATTTTTGAATTTGTTGCCACCATTTTGAAATTTTTTGTTTGTTAGATTTTTCTAAATTTAAATTCTTCTTTTTTAAAGTTTTTGTTATGGATCTAATGACATCACTAACATCGCCTACAATAGATAAATCAACTTTTACAATCTTATTTATTGATGATGGGTCAATATCAATATGAACTTTTTTAGATTTTGGAGAAAACTCATCTATCTTTCCTGTGATACGGTCATCAAATCTTGCACCTATATTAATTAATAAGTCACAATCATGCATTGCATTATTTGCTTCATAGGTTCCATGCATTCCAAGCATTCCTAAAAATTGATTATCATCTCCCGGGTAAGCACCAAGGCCTTGAAGAGTTGATGTAATTGGAAATCCAGTTATAGAAACAAGTTCTCTCAATAGAACGCTTGCTTTTGGACCTGAATTAATCACCCCTCCACCAGTATAAAAAACTGGCTTGGAAGCTTTTTTCATTAAGTCAACCAACTGATCAATTTCTTTTTGGTTAAATTTATTTAGAGTTTTTCCTTTTAATTTTATTTTTTTTTTAGGTTTAAAATATTTTGCTTTAGCAAATTGAATATCTTTGGGGATATCAACTAATACTGGTCCTGGTCTTCCAGTTGTTGCAACTTCAAATGCTTCATGCATTATTCTAGGAAGGTCATTAATATCTTTTACTAACCAATTATGCTTCGTACATGGTCTAGTAATTCCGGTTGTATCACATTCTTGGAAGGCATCTGTTCCAATTAAATGTGTTGGGACTTGACCAGAAATACAAACTAGAGGAACAGAGTCCATGTAGGCATCCGTTAATGCGGTTACAACATTGGTGGCACCTGGGCCAGATGTAACCAATACAACGCCAGTCTTTCCAGTCGATCTTGCATAGCCTTCAGCGGCATGACCAGCACCCTGTTCATGTCTAACTAAAATATGTTTTATTGATGGATGGTTTTTTAATTCATCATAAATTGGGAGTACTGCTCCACCTGGATAACCAAAAATGTGTTCGACTTTTTGGTCTTCAAGACATTTATATACAATTTCCGCTCCTGTAAATAATTTTGGCATTCATGCAATCTATCGGACTTTATGTTAATTGGTCAAGTTTAAGCGATGATTTTTTTAATTTTTTAATGTAGTCAGCAATGTTGATTGGATTAATTTTTTCCCATGAAGTCATCCTACTTCTAGCCCATGTGGCTTGTCTTTTGGCGTATTGTCTTGTTTTAATTG
>CAJQRS010000014.1 GCA_905612375.1 uncultured Candidatus Pelagibacter sp. | reverse complement strand
CATTATCAGGCTGTTTACCTTCACTTAAACTTTCGACTACATGATTAAAAACTCTAACTGATTTATTCGCTCTTGAGAGCGTAAGCTCTTTATATGATAGTCTACCAAATTCTTGTCTTGGGACTTCGTTTTGTAATCTTTCAATATCTTGTTTTAATGGAACTCCATCAAAAAGTGTAAAGGCTGCATCCCATTTAGTAGCTATAACTCTATCCGATCTTTCATTTTCATCCAATTCGTTTGCAAAACAAATTAATGAATAAACTCTATTTTTTTTCTTAAATGAATAAACTGCCGTACCATATCCATGTTCGTTTAATTCAAATAAATCTCTTTTATAATCCCAATCTTTAAACTCTTTTAAAAAGCTTCTTAAAAATGAAAGTTTAGATTGATGAAAAGACCCTAGTCTGGATAGCTTCATTACTACATTTGGATCTCTTAAGGAGATATTCATTTGTTCATTTCTTTGTAAAAATTGTACCAGTTGTTTCCAAGAATTCCATTAACTTCACTTTCTGAAAAACCAACTTTTTTAAGTCCTACTTCTAAGTTTTCAAACCCTCTTGCATCTAAAAACCAATCAGGCTGTTTTGGAAAACCAGGTTTTTTTTTTGACCCTTCTCCATAGTTTTTACTTTTAGTCCAAGTACCATTTCTCATCCACTCAACAATAGTATCCGGTTGGTTTAAACAAAGATCTGAACCTATTCCTATTTTTTCAACTCCTATAATCTCAGCTGTCTTAGCTGTCATTTCACAAAAACCTTCTAAAGAGCAATCTGTCCCATCTCTTAAATGATGGGGATATAAAGATAGACCCAACATTCCTTTGTGTTCAGATAAAATCTTTAACAATTCATTTGATTTGTTTCTCTTAGCTGGATACCAAAATGATGGGTTTGCATGAGTTATTGCAATTGGTTTTTCACTTATCTCGATTGCATCAATTGTACTTTTTTCTGCAGAATGTGACATGTCTATTACAAGACCTAGTCTATTCATTTCTTTAATTACCTCTTTACCAAAATTAGTAACACCACTATCTACCGCTTCATAACACCCTGTAGCTAGTAATGACTGGTTATTATAAGTAAGCTGCATAAACCTACAGCCTAAGTCGTAAACTTTTTCAACTAATCCAATGTCATCTTCTATAGGTGAGCAATTTTGAAACCCAAAAAAAACTGCAGTTTTATTTTCAGATTTAGCTTTCTCAATATCTTTAAAACTTTTGCCATGAAAAAAATAAGCTAAAGGATAACAATAAGAGAGAGAGGATAAAAATGAGCACAGAAACGGTAAAAGGTGGACGATCTCCAATGCTAGATACGTCTCACTTAAAAGTTAAATTTCCATTTAAAGAAAAATATGGAAATTTTATAGGTGGAAAGTTTGTAGAACCAAAGTCTGGTAAATACTTTGACAACGTAAGCCCAATTAACAATGAAGTAATATGTTCTATAGCAAGATCGGATGCAAGTGATGTTGAGGCTGCATTAGACTCTGCGCATGCTGCTTTTCCTACTTGGGGAATTACATCAATAACTGAAAGATCAAATCTACTACTTAAAATAGCTGATGTTATTGAAAAAAATCTAGAACTATTAGCTACAGCTGAATGTTTGGATAACGGAAAGCCAATCAGAGAATGTATGGCAGCTGATTTACCGTTAGTTGTTGATCATTGGAGATATTTTGCTGGAGTTATTAGAGCAGAAGAAGGCTCTGTTTCAGAGATAAGTAATAGTGAGTATTCTTATCATATCCCTGAGCCACTTGGTGTAGTTGCTCAAATTATACCTTGGAATTTTCCATTATTAATGGCTACATGGAAGCTTGCACCAGCACTAGCTGCTGGAAATTGCGTTATATTGAAGCCAGCTGAACAGACACCAGCATCCATCTTACTTTTAATGGAATTAATTGGAGATATATTACCTCCAGGAGTTCTTAATGTTGTAAGTGGTTTTGGTCTTGAAGCAGGGAAGCCTTTAGCATCTTCTAAAAGAATTAGAAAGATTGCTTTTACAGGTGAAACTACAACTGGACGTTTGATTATGCAGTACGCTGCACAAAACTTAATTCCAATAACTTTAGAATTAGGTGGAAAATCTCCAAATGTTTTCTTTGAAGATGTCATGGATCAAGATGACGACTTCTTTGATAAATGTCTTGAAGGTTTTACAATGTTTGCTCTTAATCAGGGTGAAGTTTGTACTTGTCCTAGTAGAGTACTAGTTCAAGAATCTATCTATGATAAATTTATGGAAAGAGCAGTAGCTAGAACAAAAGCTATCGTACAAGATAACCCTTTAAAAATGGAAACCATGATCGGCGCTCAAGTATCATTAGAGCAAATGGAAAAAATAAAATCTTACTTAGATTTAGGTAAGAAAGAGGGAGCTAAAGTTCTATGTGGAGGTGAAGTCGCTAACTTGAACAGTGGTTTGGAAAAAGGTAATTATATCCAACCTACTATTTTTGAAGGTGATAACTCTATGAGAATATTCCAAGAAGAAATTTTTGGTCCAGTTGTATCAGTTACTAAATTTAAAGATGAAGCTCATGCATTAGAAATTGCTAATGACACTCTTTATGGTTTAGGAGCAGGTGTTTGGACTAGAAATGGAAATATTGCTTATAGAATGGGAAGAGGAATCCAAGCGGGAAGAGTTTGGACTAACTGTTACCATGCTTATCCAGCTCATGCTGCTTTTGGAGGTTACAAACAGTCTGGAATTGGTAGAGAAACTCATAAAATGATGCTTGATCACTATAGACAGGTGAAAAACTTACACGTGTCATACAGTGAGAAAAAATTAGGCTTCTTTTAACAGATATATTATAATGGCCTGTATTAAACTACAGGCCATATAACTATGAAAGTATCAGCAACACCCTTAGCAATAGAATTAATAGAAGATCTTAAAAAAGATCATGGTAAAGAACTACTTTTTCATCAGTCAGGTGGATGTTGTGATGGTAGTGCTCCCATGTGTTACCCAGTGAAAGAATTCTTAATAAGTGATGACGATGTATTAGTTGGAAAAATTGGTGGTATTCCTTTTTACATAAGTGAAACTCAACACACAGCATGGAAAAATACAGATTTAATCATTGATTGTATTAAAGGAATGGGTGGAATGTTCTCTCTAGACAATGGTACCGGAAGAAGGTTTCTAACAAGGTCAGAAATCTGTGTGCCTGAAAAAAGTAAATCTAATTAATTAAATTTTGCTTTAACTCTTAGTGTAAGTAAAATCACTATAATAATAAGATAAATTAAAGGCTCTGCAGTAACTACTTTTACTAACCACAAGTAGTGGGTAATTCCCAATAAAGAAATTATATAAACAAGTTTGTGTAGTTTCTTCCACTTATCTTTTAATAATCTTATCATTCGTTTAGACGAAGTAAGAGCAAGTGGCACTAATAAAAGCCAAGCTAAAAATCCAGCAAATATAAATTTTTTTTTAATAATATCATCACTAATACTAGACCAATCAAAGCGATAATCTATTCCTACATAAGTCATCATGTGTGCGGATGCATAAAAAAAGACAAACAAGCCAAACATTCTTCTATAGGTAATCCAGAAATTTAACTTAGTAAATTTTTGTAAAGGAGTCATTGCAAGAGTTATTATAATAAAACGAAGAGTCCAATTACCAGTTACATGTGTAATTTCTTTTACAGGCTCAGGGCCTAACTGATTAAAGATAATTTGATAAAAAATAATTAATATAGGCATTAAAGATATAAAGAAAATTGGTATTTTTATATATTTCTGCATATTTTATAAAAAAAATTTTATGTATTTAAAAGTTTTTTTTTAAATCCATACCTGAGTATAAATTTGCAACTTCATCACCATACCCATTAAACATTTCTGTTTCAATTCTGGGGGACAAAATACCTTCACCAATGACACGTTCTGTTGCTTGTGACCATCTAGGATGCGAAACATCTGGGTTAACATTTGAATAAAATCCATACTCTCTTGGTGAAGCTTTCATCCAAGAAGATACTGGCATTTTTTTTACTAGTTTTATTTTCACAATTGCTTTTGCACTTTTAAATCCATATTTCCATGGAACAAAAATTCTTAAAGGTGCACCATTTTGATTTGGTAAAGCTTTTCCATAAAGACCAGTAACAATAGTTGTTAAAGGATGCATAGCTTCATCAATTCTTAACCCCTCTCTATAAGGCCAATTCAACACGGGATATCTTTGGCCTTTCATTTTTTCTGGATCATAAACACTTTCAAATTCGATAAACTTTGCTTCAGTTTTAATTGAAACTTTATTAAGTAATTTACTTAATGAAAAACCCATCCAAGGGATAACCATTGACCATCCTTCAACACACCTTAGCCTGTAAACTCTTTCTTCAGAAGGGTATAACGAAAGTATTTCTTCAGCAGAAAGGGTAATAGGGCTTTCCACCTCTCCTTCAATTGAAATATTCCATGGTTTAATTTTAAATTCTTGAGAATTTTTATAAGGATCACCTTTACCAGTTCCAAACTCATAATAGTTATTATATGTAGTGATATCTTTATAACTGGTCAATTTTGAATTATTTTCTAAAGATTGAGCGTTATTTAATAAAGACATTGAACCTAGTGTTAGTGATCCAA
Source organism: uncultured Candidatus Pelagibacter sp. (assembly GCA_905612375.1). GTDB lineage: Bacteria > Pseudomonadota > Alphaproteobacteria > Pelagibacterales > Pelagibacteraceae > Pelagibacter. The sequence continues at coordinate 3,647 of CAJQRS010000014.1, read as the reverse complement.
GACCTAAACCAACTGATTTAATAAATTTTCGTCTTTTGTTGTAAACCTTTTCTGGTGTTATTTCAGAATATTTATATTTTTTCATTAATAATAGATTTGCCTTTTAACCATTCAGTTGTTTGATCTTCGTAGTGTTCTTTTTTCCAAATAGGAGATCTTTTTTTAATCTCCTCAATAATATATCTAGATAAGACATATGCTTGATCTCTATGTTTACAAGCCACAGCAATTAAAATGCTAATATCACCTAAACTTAGATACCCTTTTGTATGCTCTATAAAAACTGCTTTATTTGTTATTTTAAGTTTTTCACTAGCTTCTTGATATATCTCTTCAAAACTTTTTATAACCATCTCGTCATGAACATCATAAGTGATACCAGTTACTTTTTTATTTTCATTAACATCTCTCACAGTTCCTGTAAAAAAAATGGAAGCTCCAAATTTAGAGGAGGAAATAAATTTTTCAGCGCTAGCTATTGAAATTTTATCATTTGTTATGTCAATTATTCTAACATGTAACATTACCCACCCCCTATTGGTGGTATAATTCCTATTTTTTGATCTTTAGTAATTTTGTAATTATCATTAATAATATTGTTACTCTCTGAACAAAAAGCAGAACTTTCAACAATTCGTATAAAATTTTTATTCCCTTTAAAGTTTTTATCTAAATAATTAATCAATTCTTTTCTAAAATCTTTAATTTCAATATTTTCTTTAATTTCAAATTCTAAATGATCTTTATTGCTAAATTCTCTACTTGCACCAAAAAGCTCAAGTTTTATTTTCATGATTAAAAGATATTATTTAAAAATTCTGGAAGACCATCAGGGTTAGTCCATAGTCCACTTTTTCCACCTTCTTTAATTAATAATCTAACATTATCAATTCTAAGATGTGGATTTACAATTTTACTCAAATCATAAATTGTAATTAATGCAGCATTAACTCCCATTATAGCTTCCATTTCAACACCTGTTTTAGCAACTGCAGACACGACACAAAATACCTCTAAAGAGCTATCTTCTTCATGCATAACAATTTTAGTTGCAGTATGATCTATTGGAAGAGGGTGACACAAAGGTATTAATTCACTTGTTTTTTTGACACCTAGGACAGCAGATACTTCAGCTAGCGTAATAGGGTCACCTTTAGGCATTTCTTTATTTTTGATTAAATTAAAAACCTCTTCGCCAACATAAATTTTCCCTGATGCTAAAGCTCTTCGAAAAGTTTCTACTTTAGAAGAAACATCAATCATATTAAAAGAATTTTTTTTAAAAATCTCTTCAGCCCAATCTTTTAATTTTTTTTTATTTATTACTTTTAAATTTTTCATTTATCCACCAGTGCTTGATAGGTTTGGGGTAATACCAGTATCCCCAAGCTCTAAATAATGAGACTCTTTCTTAAGATGTAATTGTTTTATTATAAGATCTACAAGCTCTTCTTTTTGATTATCATTTTGCAATAAGTGCCGGATACTAATTCCCGTGTTTCCAAACAAACATAATCTTAAATCACCTCTGGATGTAATTCTTAATCTATTACAAGTTTTACAAAAATCTTTAGAGTAGGGGGCAATAATTCCAAATTTACCCTTATACTGGGGATGTATAAAGTTTAATGCAGGACCCGCATCTTTTCCATGTGTTTGATAAATCCAATTATTTTTCTCTAAATAATCTTTAAATACATTTGAAGAAACATGGTTTTTTTTAAAATAATCTAAATTATCACCAGTTTGCATTAATTCTATAAATCTGAAATCAATCTTATTTTCCCTTATAAAATTTCCAAATAGTTTAAAATCCTCATAAGTATCATTGACACCCTTAAGCAAAACAGCATTAACTTTTATACTTTTGAAGTTTAATTTTTGTAAAATCTTTATACCCTCTAAAATTTCAAGAAGCCTGTCGTGTCCTGTTAATTTTTTAAACGTTTCTCTGTTTAAACTATCTATACTGATGTTAATTCCGTCTAAACCAGTTTCATATAATTGTTCTGCAATCTTATCTAATTGATAGCCATTAGTGGTCATTGTTACTTTAGGAATATTTGAATTCTGCTTCATGTCCTTAAGAATATCAAAAAAGTCTTTTCTAACTGTTGGCTCTCCACCAGTTAGTCTTATTTTACAAACACCTAGTTCAGATAAAGCTTTTGCCAGTCTTGATATTTCTTCACCAGACATAAAACTTCTCATATCTCCAGGATTTTTTTTGTATCCTTGGGGCAAACAGTAAGTACATCTATAATTACAAACATCCGTTATAGACAGTCTTATGTATGGGAATTTTCTCCCAAAAGTATCAGTAAGTGCTTTCATCTAATTGTTATTATATTATATTATATTATATTTAAATGAATGAGTAAAATTATCAACAATACAGAGGTAGAACAATTTAAAAAAGATGGTGCTGTTCTAATTAAAGGTAAATTTGATAACGCATGGATTGAAAAGTTAAAAAAAGGAATAAAAAAAGCCAAAGATAGCCCCAGCCCAAGATTTGTAAATCACACCAAAGATAAAAAATTACCTGGATATTATGAAGATTTTTGGACTTGGGACTTACATGAAGAGTTTAAGGATTTTGTTTTTAATTCACCAACATCTAAAATTGCAGCTGAACTTTTAGAGGCAAAAAAAATTAATTTAGTAATGGATAACTGGTTTTTTAGAGAAATGGGCTCTAAGTCATCACCACCTTTCCATCATGATATATCGTACTTTGATTTTGAGGGATCGATGTGTGTATTATGGATACCACTTGAGCCTGTTAAAAAAGAAGAGGGTATTGCTTGGGTTAAAGGATCTCATTTATGGAATAGATTATTTTTAAGAACTAGATTTAATGATGGCCACCAAGTTGATGGTGAAGCTGGAATTGTTAATGGAAAAAAATACGAATTAACTCCAAATATATTAAAAAACAAAGATGATTATGAATTTCTACAATGGGATCTAGAGGTTGGTGACTGCATTTATTTTGATATTAGAACGCTGCATGGAGGATTGAATACTGTTACACCTAAAAAAGATGTTCATAGATACACATTAAGAATGGCAAAAGAAAATTCTAAAATTATTTATAGAGGAGGTTGGGCCAGAGAAGAAAGAGCCATCATGGAAGATAATGGTTATAAAAATGGTGATGATTTATCTGGTAAAATGTTTCCAACTTTATTTGAAATTAATTAACTCCCAATTCTTTCAAACTGGAAGTTAAATTTTTTTATTTTCCTGGCTCTTTGTATCCAGAAGCCATTTTGTTTGCAATTTTTGCTACTGCATTCAGATTAATTACTTCATGAATTGTAAAATTTGTAACAGCTCCACTAGATACCGCTACCATCCCAGATGCAGAAGCCTGTTCAAAAGTACCTTCTACTTCCACCATAAAATCATACTTTCCTCTAAGGCCAGCGTAACCAGTGAGTTTTGCTCCAGCAGCTTCACAAAGAGCGGTTGTTGCAACTTCTCTGTCAGTGTCTGGATTATTTACAAAACCTCCAAGACCTTTAGCCGTATAACATCCCATAATTATAAATTTAGTCATTGTTATCTCCTTCATTAATTTAAAGATTAAAACATTTCTTTAAAAAACTTTAAAGATAAATATTAACTTTCTAGAATATCTT
>CAJQRS010000013.1 GCA_905612375.1 uncultured Candidatus Pelagibacter sp. | reverse complement strand
CAATGATGGAACTAAAATGTTTACATCTTATTCCCAAATGAATGGATCAGCTTTTTATATACAAGAATATAATTTATCTACACCTTATGATATTTCCACAAGAATTTATGCAGGAGATGGTCAACGATGTGAATTAACTGGCACTACAGCACATAATGGTTCTCCAATATATGACTTAGAATTCAGTAGTGATGGAATGAAGTTTTTCACAGTACAAAGATCGGCTGCAACTAATTCTGGTGGAGACAGGGTTTATGGATTTGATTTAACTTCGCCTTATGATGTTTCAACTTGTGCATTAGCTACATCACACTTAGCTCTAGATACTCCTGCTTTGACGAATGGAAGTAATGCTGGAGATTTTGATCACTCATCAAATAATAGCAAACATAGAGTTCAAGCTATAGAAATTAATGACGATGGTACAAAGTTATTTTTAACTTTTATGGACGCTGGTAATAAAGTAACTGGAGCTAGATTGTATGAGTATACACTTTCAACTCCTTATGATGTATCAACATTATCATTAGTAACTACTGCAGGGATTGCGATCCCCCCTACATTAAATGGTGTAACAAACCCGGCTGGAATGAGATTTAGTACAAATGGAAAAAGAATTTTTATAATTAGTCATAATAATGCGAATGCAGGTATAGTTCAAATTTCACTTAGTAAGGCTTATGACACATCATCTTTTTCCATAGATGGTGGATTAAATATTAATTCGGGATTAAGTCCCTCTAATGATGAGCCTCGAGGAGTTGCATTTAGTGCAAATGGTTTAAAGCTGTACATAGGAAATGATAAAAATATGAACAGCGCTGATCAAATAATGGAATTTGATTTAGTGTGTCCTTTTAATATTATTGTAGGAAAATGTCCTCCAGTTACAGAAAATAGTGTCAGAACTGGAATAGCAGAAGCACAAATAATGATCGCTAAAAGAACCATTGATCATTCAACTAAAAGTGCCTTAAACCGTATAAAATGGATAAGAAGAAATAAAGATAATCAAAATTTATCAAATCTTAATATTGGTTTTGATTTTAATACTGCCACTCAACTTGATAACCCATTGTTAAATTACTGGGTTAAAAAACTTCCAGACAGAATACTTTCAGTTAATGAAAAAGTAGAAGATGGTCAGTCTATAACTATTAGTCAGAAAGATATAGATAATAGAAAATTAAATAATTTTACCACTACAATTAAATCAGATAACCCATTATTAAATTCTTGGATGGATAAACTTCCAGAAAAAATAACTGCACGTCAAGCATCTCTTGAAAAAAAGACAGAAGATAAACAACAAGACGTATTTTATTGGAGTGAAGGAAGTATTTCAGTTGGAAGAGTAGGAGACACAAATATTTCTTCATTTAAAAAAATTGGAACTGAAGCAATTACACTTGGAGCTGATAAATTTACTGATAATAATGGAATAAAAGGATTGGCATTTAGAATAGGTAACAATAATGTCGATGTTGGAATGGGAGGAAGCAATATAGATACCGATACATTCAACCTTACTTATTATTCTACTACCCCACTAGAAAATGACACAAAATCTGAGGATATCATTATTGGTTTTGGTAAATTAAAGTATGATATTCTAACTGTTTTAGACGGCAAACATATAAAAGCTAGGAGAGATGGTAGACAAGTGTATTTTACTAATAAATTTAATGATGAAATTAAAAAAGATAACTTTATTTTAATCCCTTCTTTACAAGTTGATGTTGGACACACTATATTAGATGGATATACAGAATCTGGTATTGGTGCAATTAAAGTTAAAGATCAGCACATAATAACAACCAAACTAAGAACATCGATAGGAGTGGTGGATGATTTAGCAAATGAATCTACTTTTTGCTTAGACTTAGCTAAAACATGCTCCATAAAAAAACATGGTAAATTAGAATATATGGCTGATTTAAGTCGTTCCTCTGATTTTGAATATACTTATGCTTTAGATAATACCGAAGATTTTCAGGAAAAATTATACTCAGGGGCTTTACATAATGTAAATGGTGAAGTGGGTATAGATATAATTTTACTTAATAGCTTGAGTGTCTTTTTAATATATGAGCGTAATCAAGCTCTTGGAACTGGACATACAGATAACATCATTATTACGATTGGATACTTACCAAAC
>CAJQRS010000012.1 GCA_905612375.1 uncultured Candidatus Pelagibacter sp. | reverse complement strand
AAACAACCTGAAGTTCAAGTAGAACAAAAAATAGAAAGTTCTGAAGAAAAAAAATAATTTTTTTTCAATGCCTTTAACTCTTTACGATAAAATTTGGAAGGAACATCTAGTTCATCAACAAGAAGATGGAACGGCTCTATTATTTGTTGATAGGCATTTAATTCATGAGGTTACAAGTCCACAAGCATTTGAGGGTCTTAGAAACTCTAATAGAAAAGTAAGACAACCAAATTTAACTTTGGCAGTAGTTGATCATAATATTCCAACAACCGACAGATCAAAAGGTATTGATGATAAGGATTCTAGAATTCAAATTGAAACACTTGATAAAAACTGCAAAGAATTTGGAGTTCAGTTATTTGGTGTTCATGATAAAAGACAAGGAATAGTACATATAGTTGGACCAGAACAGGGATTTACCCAACCAGGAACAGTAATAGTTTGTGGTGATAGTCACACTGCTACACATGGAGCTTTTGGATCATTAGCATTTGGAATTGGAACTTCTGAAGTTGAACACGTTTTAGCAACACAAACATTAGTTCAAAAAAAAGCTAAAAATTTTAGAGTTAATGTAAATGGTAAGCTTGCAGTTGGTGTTACCTCTAAAGATGTTGTTCTTCAAATAATTGGAAATATAGGTACTGCAGGCGGTACAGGATATGTAATTGAATATGCAGGAAGCTTGATCTCTGATTTGTCAGTAGAAAATAGAATGACAATTTGTAATATGACTATTGAGGGTGGAGCTAGAGCTGGACTTATACAACCCGATCAAAAAATTTTTGACTATTTAAAAGGTCGACCTATGTCTCCAAAAAATGAGAATTGGGATAAGGCAGTAGAGTATTGGAAAACTTTAAAAACTGACTCTGATGCAAAATTTGATAAAGAGATAAATCTATCAGCTGAAGACATTGTTCCAATGGTAACTTGGGGAACGTCGCCTCAAGATGTGGTTTCAATTGATGGAAAAGTTCCAAACCCAGAGAATGAAAGTAATGTAGATAGAAAAAATTCGATAGAAAGATCATTAAAATATATGGGATTAGAACCAGATGTTGCCATAAAAGATATAAAAATTGATACAGTTTTTATTGGCAGTTGCACAAACGGAAGAATAGAAGATCTTAGAGAGGCAGCACAAATATTGAAAGATAAAAAAAAAGCAACACATGTTCATGCAATGATTGTCCCAGGATCTGGATTAGTCAAAGAGCAAGCTGAACAAGAAGGTCTAGATAAAATATTTATTAATGCAGGTTTTGAGTGGAGAGAGCCTGGATGTTCAATGTGTTTAGCAATGAATGCAGACAAATTAAAACCAAAAGAAAGGTGTGCATCAACATCAAATAGAAATTTCGAAGGCCGACAAGGTAGAGGTGGAAGAACACATCTAGTAAGCCCAGGTATGGCTGCAGCTGCAGCAATTGCTGGTAACCTTGATGATGTTAGAAAGTACCAAAATTAAAATGCAGAAATTTAATACACTTAAAAGTATTCCAGCTTACTTGCCAATAGTTAATATTGATACGGATATGATTATTCCTAAACAATTTTTAAAAACTATTAAAAGAACAGGACTAGGAAAAAATCTATTTTTTGAAATGAGATATGATGATGATGGAAATGAAATTAAAAATTTTTCATTAAATAATGAACCTTTTAATAATTCAAAAATATTAATTGCAGGAAACAACTTTGGTTGTGGGTCATCAAGAGAGCATGCTCCTTGGGCTTTATTAGATTTTGGTATTACATGTGTAATTAGTTCAAGCTATGCTGATATTTTTTACAGCAACTGTTTTAAAAACGGCATCTTACCAATTATTTTAGAAGAGGAAAAAATTAAAGAACTTTCAGAGTATTCAAATAGAAAAGAAGAAATTTCAGTAGATTTAAACGAGCAAAAGATTGTCTATGGAAATAATGAGACAAAATTTGATATTGATCCTTTTAAAAAAAAATGTTTATTAGAAGGGCTTGATGATATTGCTTTATCATTAGAAAAATCAAAACAAATAGACACTTATGAAAAAAAATTAAAAGAAAATAAACCTTGGATATTTAATGATTAAAATTAAAAAAAGAAAAATTTTACTTTTACCTGGTGATGGCATTGGGCCTGAAGTTATTCAGGAAGTTAAAAAAGTTATCCAATGGTTTAATTCAAATAAATCTTTAGACTTTGAAATTGATCAAGATTTAGCAGGTGGCTGTTCTTTTGATAAACATGGAACCCCGATCACAGATGAAGTTTTTTACAAAGCATTAGAATGTGAAGTTGTAATGTTAGGCGCTGTTGGTGGTCCTAAATGGGATAATTTAGATTTTTCAAAAAAACCTGAAAGAGCATTATTAAAATTAAGAAAAGAATTAAAATTGTTTGCAAACTTAAGACCTGCAATTTGCTTTGAACAATTAGTCGATGCCTCAACTCTAAAACCAGAAATTGTTTCAGGATTAGATATAATGATTGTTAGAGAGTTAACTGGTGGAATTTACTTTGGAGAGCCAAGGGGAATTAAGCCAATAGAAAATGGTGAAAGAAAAGGTGTTAATACCCACACATATACGACTAGCGAGATAGTTAGAGTGGCAAAAGTAGCCTTTGATTTAGCTAAAAAAAGATCAAATAAAGTTACATCATGTGAAAAATCAAATGTAATGGAGGCAGGACAACTTTGGAGAGAAGAGGTTCAAGAGCTTCATGATAAAGAATATAAAGATGTAGAATTAAGTCATATGCTTGCCGATAATTGTGCAATGCAATTATTAAAAAATCCAAAGCAGTTTGATGTAATTGTTACTGATAACTTGTTTGGAGACATGCTTTCTGACCAAGCTTCAATGCTGACAGGATCTTTAGGTTTATTACCTTCAGCGTCTCTAGGTGCAAAAAATAAAGATGGAGAGATGAGAGCAATGTATGAACCAATTCATGGATCAGCACCAGATATAGTTGGCCAAGGAATCGCAAACCCGATTGCATCAATTTTAAGTTTTGCAATGGCATTAAGATATTCACTAGACCTAGATAATGAGGCTGATGCCTTAGAAAAAGCAGTTCAAGACGTTTTAAATGATGGTCTTAGAACTAAAGATATAATTTCTGAAGGCATGAAAGAAGTATCAACATCAGTAATGGGTGATGCAATAATTTCAAAATTGCAATAATTAAAAATTTATTCTAGAGTTCCATAATGCCAAATTACATAGCACCAGTTGAAGACATGATGTTTCTTTTTGATAAGTTGAGAAACAATAAAAATTATAATGAAATCGAGAAATATAAAGAGGTTAACTCAGAATTAGTAAAAGATATATTGGTTGAAGCAGCTAAAATTAATGAGAATCTAATTTTACCATTAGCAAAATCAGGCGATGAAAATCCATCAGTTTTGGAGAATGGAGTAGTTAGAACACCTCCTGGATACAAAGAGGCTTATACAAAATATATTGAGGATGGATGGACCTCACTTTCTTGTGATCCAAAATATGGAGGTCAAGGAATGCCAAAAACAGTAAGTGCTTTTTTTGATGAAATGCTTTCTTCTGCAAGTCTATCATTTAAGCTTTATAGCGAATTAAGTATTGGTGCTTATAATTGTATAAAACATCATGCAACAGATATGATAAAAGATAAATATCTTCCAAAAATAGTAGAAGGTAAGTGGAGTGGCACAATGTGTCTTACAGAACCAGTGTGTGGAACTGACCTAGGTTTATTAAAAACAAAAGCAGAAGAGCAACCTGATGGAACTTATAAAATAAGTGGACAAAAAATTTTTATCACTTCAGGTGATCAAGATCTTACTGAAAACATTATTCACTTAGTGATAGCAAGAGTCGTAGATTCTCCTGCTGGAACCAAGGGTATTAGTTTATTTTTAGTTCCTAAATTTATAGTTAATGAAGATAGCTCTATAGGTTCAAGAAATGGAGTTTCTACAGGATCAATAGAAAGTAAAATGGGTATTAAAGGATCGGCAACTTGTGTCTTAAATTTTGATGGTGCAACTGGTTATATGATTGGACCAAAAAATAAAGGTTTAAGCTCAATGTTTACTATGATGAATCTAGAGAGGATAGTTGTTGGAATACAAGGCCTAGGAATTTCTGAAATAGCTTATCAAAACTCATTAAGCTATGCACAAGAGCGAAAACAAGGAAAAACAAATTATAGTAAATCTGAAAATGGAGCAGATTATATTATTGAACATGCAGACATTAGAAAGTCTCTGCTTAATATGAAATCTATTATTGAAGGAGAAAGAGCATTATGTTTTTGGCTATCACAACAAACAGAAGTTAGCCTTTATCACCCAGATGAAAAAATAAAACAAGAAGCGTCTGACCTTGTTTCCTTAATGACTCCAGTTGTTAAAACAATGTTTACAGATATGGGCATGGAAATAACCAGTGATGCAATGCAGATTCATGGTGGTTATGGATATACAAAAGACCAAGGAATAGAGCAATTATATAGAGATAATAGAATTACTCCAATATATGAAGGAACAAATTCGGTTCAAGCAGCAGATTTAGTTTTTAGAAAACTAGTAAATAAAAATGGTGATATAATTAATAAATATTTGGAATTGATCAAGAATGATTGCAACATTGAAAATGAAAAATTAAAACCCTTCATAGAAGAATTAAAAATACATTTAGAAATTTTATCTAAATTTACTACCTGGATTAAAGAAAAAACACAAAACTCAAAAGATGATGCAAGTGCAGCATGTAATGACTATTTAAAAGCATTAGGCTTTGTATCTATAGCTCATGCATGGATAAAGGTTTTAGAGGTAAGTTTTAAAGACTACGAACAAAATAAAATTTTTTATAATGATAAAATACAAACTGCAAATTTCTATTTCAAAAGAGTTTTACCAAGAGTTGAAAGTCATTTTAAAACTGCCACATCAGGAAGTGATTACATAATGAATTTTAAATTCAATTAACATGAGTCATTACGATAAAAATTTAAATAAAAATAAGGCTAACTATGTTCCTCTATCTCCTTTAACATTTTTAGAAAGAACCAAGGATATATATCCAAACTATGAAGCATTAGTTTATGAAAGTAGATCTTATACTTGGAAAGAGGTTTATAAAAGATGTGTTAAGTTTGCTAGTGCATTAGACAAACTGGGTGTAAAAACTGGAGACACAGTTTCTATAATGGCCTTCAATACCCCTGAAATTTTTGAAGCTCACTATTCAATACCAATGGTGGGAGCTGTAATTAATGCAATTAATACAAGACTAGATCCAAATACAATAAGTTATATTTTACAGCATAGTGATGCAAAAGTTTTAATTGTAGATAGACAATTTTACGATGTAATTGAGAAAGCTTTAAAAAATGTTAAAAATAAAATTATAATTATTGATATTGACGACCAAGACATAGACACAAGTTCTTTCAAAAAAATAGGAGAACTTGAGTATGAAAATTTTTTAAATACAGGTGATGAAAATTATGAATGGAAAAAGCCTCAAGATGAGTGGGAGGCAATCTCATTAGGGTACACATCTGGAACAACCGGAAAACCAAAAGGAGTAGTTTATCATCACAGGGGTGCATATTTAATGGCAACAGGCAGTGTAACAGCTTGGAACATGCCTAATAGACTAAATTTTTTATGTGTTGTACCAATGTTTCATTGTAACGGCTGGTGCTATCCTTGGACACTGGCGATGCTGCATTCAAGGGTAATTTGTTTAAGAAACATTGATGTAAAAAAGATATTTGAATTAATTGATAAATATGAAGTAACCCATTTTGGTGGAGCACCAATAGTATTAAATATGATTGTTAATGCTCCAAAAGAGGATCAAAAAGCTTTAAAAAGAAAAGTAAATGTTTTAACTGCGGGCGCGCCCCCACCAAGTATTATCTTTGAAAAAATGGAAAACCTTGGCTTTGAAGTGATGCATGTTTATGGATTAACAGAAACTTATGGTCATATGTTGCAGTGTGTATGGAACGAAAATTGGAATACTTTAGAAAAAGATAAAAAGAATGAAATTAAAGCAAGACAAGGTGTTAGATATCCTAATACTGAAGCTGCAGTTGTTATGAATCCTGAAACTATGAAGCAAGTTCCTAAAGATGGAAAAACCATGGGTGAAATTATGATTAGGGGAAACATTGTAATGAAGGGTTATTATAAAGATAAAGAAGAAACAGAAAAATCAATGGCTGGTGGATGGTTTCACTCAGGAGATCTTGCGGTTATGCATCCAGATGGATATATTAAAATTCAAGATAGATCTAAAGATATAATAATTTCAGGTGGTGAAAATATTTCTTCGATTGAAATAGAAAATACAATAGCAAACCATCCATCGGTATCTTTGGCTGCAGTTGTTGCTAAGCCAGATGAAAAGTGGGGAGAAACACCTTGTGCTTTTGTTGAGTTAATTAAGGATAAGTCTGCAGAAGAAAAAGATATCATAGATTTCTGTAGAGAAACTTTAGCAGGATTTAAACTTCCAAAAAAAGTTATATTTTGTGAGTTACCAAAGACATCAACTGGAAAAATACAAAAATTTGAGCTTAGAAAAAAACTAAAGGACTTGAGTTGATTCTTGAAATAGAAGATAAAAAAGTTTTTGTTTCAGATGCAGGTCAAGGTATAGATAAAGATAAAGATATTATAGTTTTACTTCATGGAAGTGGTCTCTCCCATGTTGTTTGGTCTTTAACAGAACAATATTTATCAAATCAAAACTATAATGTTTTAGCAATTGATTTACCAGGGCACGGAAATTCAGAAGGTAAAAGTTTAAGATCAATAGAAGAAATTTCTGATTGGTTAGAAAAAGTTTTTAATAAACTTAACATTTCTAAGATAACAATAATTGGACACTCACAAGGATGTTTGGAGGCACTTGAATATTGTTTTAAATACCCAAAAAAAGTTAAAAACTTAGTATTTGTTGGTGGATCATATAGAATGCCAGTTAATCAAGACTTAATTGATCTTGCTGAAGATGGAGATAATCAAGCAGTTAAACTGATGATGAAATGGAGTTACGAGAACTCTAAAAAATTTATCGGAGGCAATCCTGTACAAAAAATTATTAATTCTTCAAGAGATATTAGAGAAATTTTAGCTATTGATCTTGTAGCTTGTAATAATTATAAAAATGGATCTGAAGCTCTAAAGTCAATTAATTGCCCTACATTATTTATTTTTGGTGAGTTAGATAAGATGGTTAACCTTGAAAAAGGCAAGAAATTCGCTGAACTTATTCCGAATTCAAAAACACATACAATAAAAGGTTGTGGACATATGATTATGTTTGAAAAAGCTTTTGAAATGAGAGAAAAGATCTCTGAATTTCTAAAAAAATGAAAAATTTTTCAATTGCAAAATCTAGAAGACTAAGAAGTACTCCGTATACCTCAAGAATAGAGAAACAAGGAGTTACAGCATACACAATTTATAATCACATGTTGTTACCTGCTGCTTTTGGATCAATAGAAAATAGTTACAAACATTTAAAAGAGCATGTTCAAGTATGGGATGTTGCTGCAGAAAGACAAGTAGAGATTTCAGGAAAAGACTCTGCAGAATTAGTACAATTGATGACATGTAGAGATTTATCAAAATCTAAAATTGGGAGATGTTATTATTGTCCAATAATAGATGAAAATGGAAACCTGGTTAATGATCCAGTTGTTCTAAAACTGGATGAAAATAGATGGTGGCTATCAATAGCAGACTCGGATGTAATCTTTTTTGCTAAAGGTTTAGCATCTGGACATAAATTTGATGTTAAAATTATAGAACCAGTGGTGGATATAATGGCAATACAGGGTCCAAAATCATTTGCATTAATGGAAAAAGTTTTTGGAAAAAAAATTACTGAACTAAAATTCTTCGGATTTGACTATTTTGATTTTGATGAAACTAAACATTTAATAGCAAGGTCAGGATGGTCTAAGCAAGGTGGATATGAGGTTTATGTTCAAAATACAGAGTCAGGACAAAAATTATATGACTATCTTTTTGAAGTTGGAAAAGAATTTAATGTAGGACCTGGGTGTCCAAACTTAATAGAGAGAATTGAGAGTGCATTACTATCTTATGGAAATGATTTTGATAACAATGACAATCCATTTGAATGTGGTTTTGATCAATATGTTAGTTTAGATAGTGATATAAATTTTTTAGGAAAAGATAAATTAAAAGAAGTTAAATCAAAAGGAGCCCAAAAGAAGTTAATGGGTATTAAAATTGATATAAAAGAAATTAGTCTCACAGGATCAAAAAATTTATATGATGAGAAAAATAATATAATTGGTGAATTAAGGTCATCTTGTTATTCACCTCATTTTCAAATGGTTATTGGAATAGCAATGATCCAGAAGTCCCACTGGGAAGTATCTCAAACCTTTAAAATTCAAATAAATGATAACACTTTTAGTGGAAAAGTTTGCGATTTACCCTTCATCTAGTATAAAAGCCTAATAACATCATGAATATAGCAATTGTAGGAGCCACAGGTAATGTTGGAAGAAAAATTCTCGAAGTTCTAGAGAGAAAAAAACTTCCTATAAAGGAACTATTTTTAGTTGCCTCACCAAGAAGTGCTGGTCAAAAAATAAATTTTAATGGCAGAGAACATGAGGTCTTTAATCTTGAAACATTTGATTTTTCAAAAATTCAAATTACTTTCTTTGCAGCGGGTGGAAAAATTTCAGAACAATATGCTCCAAAAGCAGCAAAGTATTCAAAAGTTATAGATAATTCTAGTTTTTTTAGAATGGATCCTGATGTGCCATTAATTGTTCCACAGGTAAATCCAGAAGCAATTAAGAGCATGAAAAAGAATATAATTGCTAACCCTAATTGCTCAACGGCTCAATTAGTAATTGCTCTTAAACCGTTACATGACTTATTTAATATTGTACGAATAATTGTTTCGACATACCAGTCGGTTTCAGGTGGTGGCAAAGACCCTATGAATGAACTAATAGAGCAAACTAAATCATCTCTAGAAAATAAAGAAATTAAATCTAGAAATTTTACTAAACAAATAGCTTTTAATGCCATTCCTCAAATCGATGTTTTTGCAGATGAGGGTTATACTAAAGAGGAATTAAAAATGACCAATGAAACTAAAAAAATTCTTGGTGACAAAATAGAATTAACAGCAACATGTGTAAGAATTCCAGTCATGATTTCTCATGCAGAGTCAGTAAATATTCAATTTGAAAAACCATTTTCTTTAGAAAAAGTTAGAGATGCCCTTAGTGAAGCAGAGGGCTGTGAGGTTTATGATAAAAGAGAAGATGGAGGATATAGTACTCCAATCGAAGCAGAAGGTAGAGACGAAACTTATGTTTCAAGAATAAGAGAAGATAAAACTAATAAAAATTCATTAAACCTATGGATTGTTTCTGATAACTTACTTAGAGGAGCAGCATTGAATGCTGTTGAAATTGCAGAAACTTTAATTAAAGATGAACTTAATGGATAATAATAATCCTTTATCACCACACATTCAGATCTATAGATGGCACATATCTTCTTTAGTATCTATTTCACATAGAATTACAGGAATAATAAATATAGCTGGTATAACAATAATTTGTTTTTGGATTGCATCATTATTGCTAGGTGAAAATAGTTATGAGTTTACTAAGGTATTTTTAAATTCTATTTTAGGAAAATTCATAATTTTAGGTTTAACATGGTCATTTAGTTTCCAGATATTAAGTGAAATAAGACATTTAATTATGGATCTAGGATATGGGTTTGAATTAAAAGTAACAAAGATAACGGGATTAATCGTGATTATTGGTTCGTTTTTTTTAACAATTTTAATTTATTTAATTGGAAAGCAGTTTATTTAGCATGAATAATGTGACTAAAAAATGGGTATTAATGAGAGTAAGCTCTGTGGTGTTGATACCACTAATGACATGGTTTATTTTAAATTTAGTTTCAGTTTTCAATAAAGATTATGTTGATATTGTTAATTTTTTTTCAAATCAGCCATCTAAAATTTTAGTTTCTTTGTTGTTAGTTTTTGCCTATTTTTTTTCAGCCTTAAGTATTAGTGAGGTATTTGAAGACTATATACAGGATGAAAAAATCAAAAATGTCGCAAACAAAACTTTGAATATATTTGCTATAATAATTCCTTTAATTACAATTATAATAATATTTAATTTAAATACATGAGTTCATATAAAATTATAGATCATGAATACGATGTTATCGTACTTGGTGCTGGAGGATCAGGTTTAAGAGCTGCTGTTGGCCTAAGTGAAGCTGGTTTAAAGACAGCTTGTATTTCAAAAGTTTTTCCTACTAGAAGTCACACATCTGCAGCTCAAGGAGGTATATCGGCATCTTTGGGAAATATGGGTGAAGATGATTGGCGTTGGCATATGTATGATACTGTTAAAGGTGCTGACTGGTTAGGTGATCAAGATAGTATAGAATATCTTTGTAAAGAGGCTCCTGCAGCAGTTATAGAATTGGAAAAATATGGAGTGCCATTTAGCAGAACCGAAGATGGTAAGATTTACCAAAGACCCTTTGGAGGAATGACTAAAAATTATGGTAATGGAATTGTTCAAAGAACTTGTGCAGCCGCAGATAGAACAGGTCATGCAATACTTCACACTCTTTATGGACAAGCCTTAAAACATAATACTGAATTTTTTATTGAATACTTTGCTTTAGATTTATTAATGAAAGATGGTGAATGTAAAGGTCTTATAGCTTGGAATTTAAATGACGGTACCATTCATAGATTTAGAGCTCATAGTACAATAATTGCAACAGGTGGTTATGGAAAAGCTTATTATTCAGCAACGTCCGCACATACTTGTACAGGTGATGGAAATGCTATGGTTTTAAGAGCAGGTCTACCATTACAAGATATGGAGTTTGTACAGTTTCATCCAACAGGAATTTATGGACATGGAACTTTAATTTCTGAGGGTGTTAGAGGAGAAGGTGGTTATTTAGTCAATTCAAAAGGTGAAAGATTTATGGAACGATATGCTCCAAATGCTAAAGATTTGGCATCTAGAGATGTAGTAAGTAGATCAATGTCAATTGAGATTAACGAAGGTAGAGGTGTTGGAAAAGAGCAAGATCATGTTCATTTACACTTAAGTCATTTGGACAAAAGTATTATTGAAAGTAGACTCCCAGGAATTACAGAGGCAGCAAGGTTGTTTGCAAACGTTGATGTAACTAAAGAGCCAATTCCTGTTGTGCCCACTGTTCATTATAATATGGGAGGTATTCCAACAAATTATAAAGCTGAAGTACTTACTGGAAACGATTCTAATAAAACAGTTCCAGGATTAATGGCAATTGGTGAGGCTGCCTGTGTCTCTGTTCATGGGGCAAATAGATTGGGATCTAATTCTTTAATTGATTTAGTTGTATTTGGAAGAGCCGCAGCCAGAAGAGCCGCAGAACTTGTAAAACCAGGAACCCCACATGAAGATATAGGGGAGTCTGAAACAGAAAAATGTTTAGAAAGATTTGATAAATTAAGAAACTCTAATGGTGAAAATAATACTTCAGAACTCAGACTTTCAATGCAAAAAACTATGCAATCAAAGTGTGCTGTTTTTAGAACAGAAAAAACACTTAAAGAAGGCGTTGATGAGATTAGAAAAACTTATGATGGAATGGACTCTATTTCTGTAAAAGATAGGTCTCTTATTTTTAATACTGATTTAGTAGAGACACTGGAGTTTGATAATTTAATAAGACAGGCAATTACCACTGTAGATTCTGCTTATAATAGGCAAGAGAGCAGAGGAGCGCACGCTAGAGAAGACTTCCCAAAAAGAGATGATGAAAAATTTATGCAACATACTATTGCTTGGTGTAATGGAAAAGATACAAAAATTGGCTATAGACCAGTTACAAAAACAACTTTAACGAATGAAGTTCAATATTTTCCACCACAAGAAAGAGTTTACTAGTGGTTCAAATAAATTTACCTAAAAATTCAGAAGTTCTAAAAGGTATCTATTATCAAGATAAAACTGGATCAAAAAATATTAGAAAAGTAAATGTTTATAGATGGGATCCCTCAAATGGAGAAAATCCAAGAGAAGATACTTATGAGGTTGATATGGATAACTGTCCTTCAAAAGTATTAGATATTTTAAATAAGATTAAAAACGAAATTGATCCATCATTGGCTTATCGGAGATCTTGTGCGCATGGTGTTTGTGGATCTTGTGCAATGAATATGGATGGTAAAAATGGTTTAGCATGCACAAAACCTCACTCAGAAATTGAAGGAGATATAAATATTTATCCACTACCTCATTTAAAAGTTAAAAAAGATTTAATTGGGGACTTAAGTGGATTATATAAACAATACGAATCAATTGAGCCTTGGTTGAAAACAAATACAAAAGTTGAAACTACAGAAATTATTCAATCTCAAAAAGATAGAAAAAAATTAGATGGTGCATATGAATGTATCATGTGTGCGTGTTGTTCCACTTCCTGCCCAAGCTATTGGTGGAATGAGGATAAATTTTTAGGTCCTGCAGTTTTGCTTCAAGCTTATAGGTGGATAGTAGATAGTAGAGATGATGAAAGAAAAGAAAGATTAAAAAAAGTAGCTGATGAACTTAAGCTCTATAGATGTCATACTATTATGAATTGCACTAATGCTTGTCCTAAGGGATTAAATCCAGCAAAAGCTATAGCAGAATTGAAAAAAATGCTTGCAACAAGCTAATTACCCCTTTAAATAGCAACATTCATGAATTTATTACAACATTTCGTCGGTGGTAAGCTTATTTCAGGCTCATCTGATAGAAAAAGTAAAATTTTTAATCCAGCAACAGGTGAACAAGAATCTGAGGTAAGATTAGCTAACAAAACTGATCTCGATCAAGCTGTAGAAGTAGCAAAAAAAGCTTTTGAAACTTGGTCATTAAAACCTCCTCTTCAAAGAGCAAGAGTAATGTTCAAGTTTAAAGAATTAATAGAAAAAAATACAGACGAAATTACAAAATTAATAGTTTCAGAACATGGCAAGGTTTATGAAGATGCAAAAGGTTCTTTAACAAGAGGACTAGAAGTGGTTGAGTTTGCATGTGGAATTCCACATTTACTTAAAGGAGAATTTTCAGAAAATGTAGGAACTAATGTTGATAGCTGGTCAATGCGCCAGCCACTTGGAGTAGTTGCTGGTATTACACCTTTTAACTTTCCAGCAATGGTACCTATGTGGATGTTTCCTATTGCCATAGCATGTGGAAATACATTTATTTTAAAACCATCAGAAAAAGATCCATCTTGTCCACTGAGATTAGCTGAGTTGCTAACAGAAGCTGGACTACCAGATGGTGTTTTCAATGTAGTTAATGGTGATAAAGAGTCAGTAGATGCAATCCTAACAAATAAAGATGTTAAAGCTGTAAGCTTTGTAGGTTCAACTCCAATTGCAAAATATATTTATGAAAATTCTGCCAAAAATGAAAAAAGAGTTCAAGCATTAGGAGGTGCAAAAAACCATTTAGTTGTAATGCCTGATTGTGATCTTGATGGTGCAGTAAACGGATTAATGGGAGCAGCATATGGGTCAGCTGGAGAAAGATGTATGGCCCAATCAGTTGCTGTAGCTGTAGGTGATATAGGTGACGAGCTAGTTGCAAGATTATCAAAAAAAGCTGAAGCATTAAAAGTAGGACCTGGCATGGATAAAACATCTGAGATGGGTCCATTAGTTACTAAAGAACATTTAGAAAAAGTAAAAGATTACGTAGACTTGGGTGTTGAAGAAGGTGCTAAATTAGTTGTTGATGGAAGAAACATAAAACTTCAAGGGTACGAAAATGGTTTCTTTATTGGTGGCTGTTTATTTGACCATGTTCAAAAAGATATGAGAATTTATAAAGAAGAAATATTTGGACCAGTTTTATCAGTAATAAGAGTTAAAACTTTTGAAGAAGCAACAAAGTTGATTAATGACCATGAATACGGAAATGGAGTAAGTATTTATACAAGAGATGGTGATGCAGCGAGGACATTTGCGAGTAAAATTCAAGTTGGTATGGTTGGAATTAACGTTCCAATACCTGTGCCAATGGCATTTCATAGTTTTGGTGGATGGAAAAGATCATTATTTGGAGACAGTGGGATGCATGGAGCTGAAGGAATTAAATTTTATACAAAACTTAAAACAGTAACATCAAGATGGCCATCTGGAATAAGATCTAATCCAGAATTTATCATGCCAACAATGAAATAAAGGAAAAAAATGAAAAAAATATCTTTAATAGGTGCAGGTCAAATTGGGGGCACTTTAGCTCACTTAATTGGAACTAAAGAAGTTGCTAATGAAGTTGTATTGTTTGACGTTGCAAGTGGCATAGCTAAGGGCAAGGCTTTAGATATTGCTCAATCTTCTTCTGTGGATGGCTTTAATGTAAAATTTTCAGGAACAGACAATTATGAAGATATAAAAGATTCTGATGTAATAATAATAACCGCTGGAGTGCCAAGGAAACCAGGTATGAGTAGGGATGATTTGCTAGGTATTAATTTAAAAATTATTAAACAAGTAGCAGAAGGTATTAAAAAAAATGCACCTAATGCATTTGTTATATGCATTACAAATCCACTAGACGTTATTGTAATGGCATTTCAAAAATTTTCAGGCTTGCCAGCAAACAAAGTAGTTGGAATGGCTGGAATTCTAGATAGCTCAAGATTCAAATTATTCTTATCTTTAGAGTTAAACGTTCCCGTAAAAGAAATTGAAGCAACTGTCATGGGTGGTCATGGAGATACAATGGTTCCTTTGCCAAGATTTACAAAAGTTTCAGGAAAACCACTTCTAGATTTAGTAAAAGAAGGAAAAATATCTTTAGAGAGATTAGAAGAGATCAATCAAAGAACTAGAGATGGTGGTGCTGAAATTGTTAAATATTTAGAAAAAGGTTCAGCATTTTATGCGCCAGCAGCATCAGGAGTTCAAATGGCTGAAGCATACTTAAATGATGAAAAAAAATTACTTCCATGTGCAGTTCATTTAAATGGAGAGTATGGAGTTAATAATGTTTATGCTGGAGTACCAGTAATTATTGGAAAAGAGGGTGTTGAAAAAATAGAACAAATAGATTTAGATGAAAAAGAAAAAAAAGAATTTATGAATTCTATTGACGCTGTTAAAGCGTTATGGGAAGCAGCTTCTAAGATAGATCCAGATTTGTCTAAATAAGAATGAATATTCATGAGCATCAAGCTAAAAAAATTTTAAAAAAATATGGAGCAGTTGTGCCAGAAGGTGTTTTTGCATTTACTGTAGAGGATTTAGTTGAAAAAGCAAAATCATTACAAACTGAGAAATTTGTTTTAAAAGCACAAATCCATGCTGGTGGAAGAGGTAAAGCTGGAGGAGTTAAAATTTTAAATTCTATAGAAGAATTAAGTATCGCAGCCAAAGAGCTTTTGGGAAAAACTCTTGTAACACATCAGACTGGACTAGAAGGTAGAGAAGTTAAGAGACTATACGTTGAAGAATCTTCAAATATAGACAAAGAATTTTATTTATCTTGCTTAGTAGATAGAGCTAGTTCAAAAATTGCATTCATATCAAGTGATCAAGGTGGAATGGACATTGAAGAAGTGGCAAATAATACACCAGAAAAAATTATAACAACAAAAATTAACATCACAGATGAAATCTCAAATGAAGATTGTGAAAAAATAATTAAAATTTACAATTTAACTGATGATGCCAAAAAACAAGCAATACTGCTAATTAAATCAGTATACAATATGTTTATTGGAACTGATGCTAATATGATTGAAGTTAACCCTCTAATTTTGACTAAAGAAAAAATAATAATTTGCTTAGATGCAAAGGTTAATTTTGATTCAAATGCTTTATTTAAACATCCCGAAATTATTGAATTAAGAGATTTAAATGAAGAGGATCCTGCTGAAATTGAAGCGAGTAAACATGATCTTGCTTATATAAAATTAGATGGAAGTATTGGATGTATGGTCAATGGAGCTGGATTAGCAATGGCCACAATGGATATAATTAAATTATATGGAAAAGAACCTGCAAATTTTTTAGACGTTGGAGGTGGAGCTTCAAAAGAAAAAGTCTCTGCAGCTCTTAAAATAATTCTTTCAGATAAAAATGTTAAAGGAATTCTGATAAATATTTTTGGTGGAATAATGAGGTGTGATGTTCTTGCGCAAGGGGTTGTGGACGCTGCAAAAGAAATAAGCATAAACATTCCATTAGTGGTTAGACTTGCTGGAACTAACTTCAAAGAAGGAAAAGAAATTTTAGATAATTCAGGACTAAAATTAATTTCAGCAGAAAACTTAGATGATGCTGCAAAAAAAATAGTAGAGGCTATAAAATAAAATGTCTGTCTTAATTAACAAAAATACAAAAGTTATATGCCAAGGGTTCACAGGAAAACATGGTGAATTTCATTCTAAACAAGCAATAGAATATGGAACCAACCTTGTTGGAGGAGTTACCCCAAAAAAAGGAGGTCAAAAACATCTTGATCGTCCAGTTTTTAATACTGTAGCAGAAGCAAAAAAAGAAGTTGGTGCTGATGCAACAATGATTTATGTTCCAGCAAAATTTGCAGCAACTGCAATAATTGAAGCAATAGATGCTTCAGTTGAACTTATAGTGTGCATTACAGAAGGCATACCAATTCAAGATATGCTACGTGTTAAACAAAAACTAAATAATTCAAAAAGCAGACTAATTGGACCAAATTGTCCAGGAATAATTACACCTGATGAATGTAAAATTGGAATTATGCCAGGCAATATTCACAAAAAAGGTTCTGTTGGAATTGTTTCAAGATCTGGAACTTTAACGTATGAAGCAGTTGCACAGACAAGTGAAAATGGACTGGGACAATCTACTTGCATAGGCATTGGTGGAGATCCAGTGAATGGAACAAATTTTATTGATTGTCTAGACTTATTTTTAAATGATGAGGAAACAGAATCTATTCTTATGATAGGAGAAATTGGTGGCTCTGCAGAAGAAGAGGCAGCAGAATTTATAAAAAATCATAAAATTCAAAAACCAATAGTTGGTTTTGTAGCAGGAATAACAGCACCCCCCGGAAGAAGAATGGGTCATGCTGGAGCAATTATATCAGGTGGAAAAGGTGGTGCAGAAGATAAGATTAAAAAGATGGAAGAATGCGGGATTACTATAGCTAAATCACCATCTGAATTGGGGAAAACGCTATTTAATAAATTATCTAATTGAAAAATATTTTTCTGATATTATATCAATAAAATAGATGCTATCACCAAAAAATCTCGAATTCGAAAAAACTTCATTTCTTAGTAAATCTAATAATGCATTTATAGAACAAATGTATTTAAAGTTTATTAACAAAGATTCAGATCTTCCTGAAAGTTGGCAACATTATTTTGAAGGCATGGATGAAGATATTAATACTATTGCTAAAGAAATTAATGGTCCATCATGGAGTTTAAAAAAAAAAATTGATATTGATGAAATCCAGAAAAAAATTGAAGAGGATGAAAAAAAACCATCTAAAAGAAGTGACAATAAAATAATTGAATCAAAAGATTTAATCAAAAGTAACCTTAACTCGATTAGGGCTGTTGCATTAATTAGAGCCTACAGACAAAGGGGGCATCTATTGGCAAAACTTGATCCTCTGGGAATGATGAAAACTGAATATCTAGATGAATTACATCCTGATTACCACGGTTTTAAAAAAGAAGATTATAATGAAAAAATTTATTTAGATGGTGTTACTAACAAAGAGCATTCAACTGTAAAGGAAATATTAAGTTTTTTAAATAAAACCTATTGTGGGCCAATTGGTTATGAATATATGCATATATCAAACCCAACTGAAAGAAAATGGCTTAGAGACAGAATTGAACATGATGAAAATTCTATTCAATTTACCAAAAACGGTAAAGAAGCTATTTTAAATAAACTTATTCAAGCTGAGGGATTTGAAAAATTTTTGCATACAAAATATGTTGGTACAAAAAGATTTGGATTAGATGGAGGGGAAAGCTTAATCCCTGCTTTAGAACAAATTATTAAAATTGCCGGTCAATCTGGAGCCAAAGAGGTTAAGATTGGAATGTCTCACAGAGGTAGACTTAATGTCTTAGCAAATGTTTTACAAAAATCTTACAAAAGAATATTTAATGAATTTGCTGGAGATGTTCAAACAACAGGAGAAGAGGGAGCGGGAGATGTAAAATATCATTTAGGAGCATCATCAGACAGAAAATTTGATG
Organism: uncultured Candidatus Pelagibacter sp.; assembly: GCA_905612375.1. Classification (GTDB taxonomy): domain Bacteria; phylum Pseudomonadota; class Alphaproteobacteria; order Pelagibacterales; family Pelagibacteraceae; genus Pelagibacter. The sequence goes on along the minus strand of CAJQRS010000012.1, from coordinate 6,675 downwards.
GAAATTCTATACACGTTGGTCTTACGGATAACCCCTCACACTTAGAGGCAGTTAATCCCGTTGTATTAGGACAAACTAGAGGAAAGCAATTTTTTCACCTAGATAAAGAAAGAAATAAGGTTTTACCTATTTTAATACACGGTGATGCAGCATTTGCTGGCCAAGGTGTTGTGGCGGAATGTTTTGCTATGTCAGGCTTGCCAGGTCATAATACAGGTGGAACAATTCATTTTATAGTTAATAATCAAATTGGTTTTACAACAAGCCCAAGGTTTGCAAGATCATCACCATATCCATCAGATGTTGCAAAAATGGTAGATGCCCCAATACTTCATGTTAATGGAGATGACCCAGAAGCAGTTGTTTATGCAACAAGAATTGCAACAGAATTTAGACTAAAATTTAATAGAGATGTTGTAGTTGATATAATTTGCTACAGAAGGTTTGGCCACAATGAGGGAGATGAACCTTCTTTTACGCAGCCATTAATGTATAAAAAGATTAGATCTCACCCAACGCCAGTAGAAGTTTATGGAAGCAAATTAGTAAACGAAAGTACACTATCAGAAGATGAACTTAAAAAGTTTAAAGCTGACTTTAAAAACTTACTGGATGATCAATACAAAAATGCAAAAGATTATAAACCAAAAATAGAATGGTATGAGGGAACTTGGTCAAGATACAGACCAGAAAAAGGAAAAGATAAAAGAGGTATAAGTGGTTTTGAGCAGGAAAAGCTTTTAGAAATTTCTGAAAAAATTAATTCAACACCAGAAGAATTAAATTTACACAAAACTATAATTAAAATTTTAAATGCTAGAAGAACATCAGTAGCAAATGGAAAAGGTATAGATTGGTCAACAGCTGAGGCTTTGGCATTCGGTTCGTTACTGGAAGAAGGTTATCCAGTAAGATTAGTTGGACAAGATTCAGGAAGAGGAACGTTCAGTCAAAGACATTCAGTTTTAAGAAATCAAGAGAGTAACTCTAGATATGTTCCCCTAAATAATATTTCAAAAAATCAAAAACGGTATGAAATAGTAGATAGTTTTTTATCAGAATTAGCAGTTTTAGGTTTTGAATATGGTTATAGTTTAGTTCAACCAAATACCCTAACTATGTGGGAAGCGCAATTTGGTGATTTTGCAAATGGGGCACAAGTAGTGATAGATCAATTTATTGCATCAGGAGAAAGAAAATGGACAAGAGCATCTGGACTAGTAATGCTTTTACCACACGGATACGAAGGTCAGGGGCCAGAACATTCTTCAGCAAGACTAGAAAGATTTTTACAATTATGTGCTAACGATAATATGCAGGTAGTAAATTGTACAACACCAGCCAATTATTTTCATGCTTTAAGACGTCAAATGCATAGAGAATTTAGAAAGCCATTAATAATAATGTCTCCAAAATCTTTATTAAGAAATAAACATTGTGTTTCAAACATAGGAGACTTTGATAAGAATACTTTTTTTCACAGAATTTTATGGGATCATGCGCTTGATGAAAAAAATGGATTTATAAAATTAAAAGAAAGCTCAAAAATTAAAAAAGTGATTCTGTGTTCAGGAAAAGTTTATTTTGATCTGTTGGATGCTAGAGAAAAATTGAAAAAAGATGACGTAGTATTGTATAGAGTCGAACAGCTTTACCCATTCCCAGTTAAAAGTTTAGTTAAAGAAATCAAAAAGTATGCAAAAAATGCCAAATTTTATTGGTGTCAGGAAGAACCAAAAAATATGGGTGCATGGTTTTCGGTGAGAGATTATATACAATGGACTTTAGAAACTATTAACGCTAATAATAGGGAAATTTCTTATATAGGAAGAAGTCCAGATGCATCGCCTGCTACAGGATATGCAAAAAGACATATTTCACAACAACAAGAGATTATTAACAAGGTTTTTGAGTAAAAATGATTGAAAAAATTTTAGTACCAGTTTTAGGTGAAAGTATAACCGAAGCTACAGTTGCTAAGTGGCTTAAAAAAAAAGGCGACATTGTTGAGGTAGATGAGGCAATTGTAGAATTAGAAACTGATAAGGTTAACTTAGAAGTCCCATCTCCTATAGATGGAGTATTGTCAGAAATACACTCTAAGGATGGAGAAACCGTAGAAGTAGGAGCGTTACTTGGTACAATAAGTCAAAATGGAACTCAACCATCAGAAAAAATAGTAATAACTAAAATTAAACCCGAAAAAGTAGATATTAATGTTGTTAATTTAGAAATTAAAAAAGAAGCACCAAAGGTTTCTAAGGAATCTGAGGAGGAAGAGCCGTTAATATTAACTAATGAGGCTAAAGAAGACAAACCTAATTCTCCAAATATAAATAACGAAATACTTTCACCAGCAGTAAGAAAAATTGTTGTTGAAAATAAAATTGATTTAGAAAAAGTTAGAGGCTCTGGCAAAGAAGGTAGAATACTCAAGGGTGATTTAATTAGTATGATGGGGGTAAACCCAGAGCCGTCAGAGAGAAAAATCAAACATGGTCAAGAAGAGCGAATTAAAATGTCTAGGCTTAGACAAACAATTGCAAAAAGATTAAAACAAGCACAAGAGAATGCTGCCCTATTAACAACATTTAATGAGGTTGACATGACTAGCATTATGGAAATGAGAAAAAAAAATCAAGAGGATTTTCAAAGCAGGTATGGCATTAAATTAGGATTTATGTCTTTTTTTGTAAAGGCGTGTGTAGCTGCCTTAAAAACGTTTCCATCTGTTAACGCTGAAATTGATGGAGATGAAATTATTTATAAAAATTATTATAATATAAGTTTTGCAGTAGGAACTGAAAAGGGATTAGTTGTTCCAGTCCTAAGGGATGCTGATCAATTATCATTTTCTGATATTGAAAAAAATATTAAAACTATTTCTGAAAAAGCAAGAGATGGAAAGATAACTATTGAAGACTTACAGGGTGGCACTTTTACTATTAGCAATGGAGGCGTTTATGGCTCAATGTTATCTACTCCTATATTAAATTTACCCCAATCTGGAGTGTTAGGAATGCACAATATAGTTGAAAGACCAATGGTGGTTGATGGAGAAATTAAAATTAGACCCATTATGTATCTTGCACTATCTTATGACCACAGAATTATCGATGGAAAAGAGTCAGTTTCATTTTTAAAGATGGTTAAAGAAAACTTAGAAGATCCAAGAAGGTTATTTTTAAATATATAAATGTCAGATAAATTTCAAGCAGTGGTAATAGGTGGAGGTCCAGGGGGTTATGTTTGCGCTATAAGGCTAGCACAGTTGGGTCTTAAGACTGCATGCATAGAATCTAGAGGTTCATTGGGTGGAACTTGTTTAAATGTTGGGTGTATACCTTCTAAAAATTTATTAAACACTTCAGAGAATTATCATAAAGCGCAAAACTTTTCTAAACTTGGGATTGAGGTTGGTGAAGTAAAACTTAATCTTGAGAAAATGATGAAAAATAAGGATAAAGCTGTAACTATCTTAACTAAAGGTGTGGAATTTTTATTTAAGAAAAATAAAGTTACATACTTTAAGGGTACTGGAAGCTTCAAGTCAGCAAACAAAATTTCTATTTTAGATGATCAAAAAAAAGAAACGATTATAGAAACAGAAAAAACTGTAATTAGCACAGGATCTATTCCAGTAGAATTGCCAGGAATGGAATTTGATGAAAAGATAATTGTATCTTCAACAGGCGCATTAACTTTACAAGCAGTTCCAAAAAAAATGGTAGTAGTTGGTGGAGGTTATATAGGGTTAGAAATGGGGTCTGTTTGGTCTAGGTTGGGTGCTGAAGTTCATGTAGTAGAATTTCTTGATCATATTACGCCAGGAATGGATAGAGAAGTATCTGCAGAATTTATGAAAATTTTAAAGAAACAGGGAATCAACTTCCACATGCAAACTAAAGTAGAAGGAATTACTAAAAATAATAATGGAGCTAATGTCTCAACTTCTGACAGAGATGGGAAAAAAATTAATTTTGATTGTGATATCGTACTTATATCTGTTGGTAGAAAACCAAATACAGATAATTTAAATTTAAATGCAATTGGTGTTAAATTAGATGAAAAGAAAAGAATTAAAACAGATAAGAAATTTCAAACAAATGTAAGTAATGTTTATGCAATTGGAGATGTAATAGATGGGCCGATGTTAGCGCACAAAGCAGAAGATGAAGGAATAGCGGTCGCAGAAAATATTGCAGGACAATCAGGCCATGTTAATTATGATATTATTCCAGGTGTTGTTTATACAACACCAGAAGTTGCCTCAATAGGCAAAACTGAAGAGCAATTAAAAGAAGCAAATATAAAATATAAGATTGGTAAATTTTCATTTATGGCGAACTCAAGAGCTAAAGCAATTGATGAAGCAGAAGGTTTTGTTAAAATTTTAGCTGATGAAAAAACAGATAGAGTTTTAGGAGCGCATATTATTGGACCTCATGCAGGTGAATTAATTGGTGAAATTGGAGTTGCAATGGAGTTTGGTGCAAGTGCTGAAGATATTGCAAGAACGTGCCATGCACATCCAACATTCTCAGAAGCTGTAAAAGAAGCAGCTTTATCAGTAGATAAAAGAGCAATACACTCTTAATTTATTTTCATATTATAAAGATATGAAAGTTCCAATTCTTATACCAAATATTTTTAATCATCCATTTACTTATGACTCTGATTTGAAGCTCAATGTAGGGGACTATGTTGTTGTTCCTTTTGGAAAATCTGAACTTACTGGGGTAGTTTGGGATGATTTTGAAAGAAAAAATAATAAAAATTTTGCAATTAAGAAAGTTTCAAAAAAGCTAGATGTTCCATCCTTAAAAAAAAATACTATTAAGTTTTTAAATTGGTTTTCTGAATACAATATGATCCCTAAAGGTATGGCCTTAAAACTTCTGTTATTAAGTAGTAACGCCATAGAGGAGATTCCAGGTGAGGTTTATGTACAATTTAAAATTGATATTAAGCAAAATAAAATTGAGCTTTCAAAAGAGCAAAAAAATTGTTTAAAAAAAATGAATGTCTCTAACCAAAAGTTTAGAGTTCACGTTTTACAAGGTACAACAGGGTCTGGGAAAACTATGGTTTATTTTGAGGCCTTAAAAGATATAATTAACAAGGGTTTTCAAAGCTTAATTCTCTTACCAGAAATTGGTTTAACAGGACAGTTCCAGAATAAATTTATAGAATTTTTTGGTTTTAAACCTGCGGTCTGGCATTCAGGAATAACTAAAAAAAATAAAGAGATAATATGGAGTGGAATTGCCAATGATAAAATTAAAGTTGTAATTGGTGCTCGTTCTTCATTATTTTTACCTTTTAAGAAACTAGGATTAATTATTGTCGATGAAGAGCATGATCAATCTTATAAACAAGATGAAGGAGTAACTTACAACGCAAGAGACATGGCAATTTCAAGAGCTTCTTTTGAAAATATTCCAATCAATTTAATAACAGCAGTTCCTTCAATTGAAACTTATGATAATATTAAAAAAGGTAAATATAGCTTATCAAAATTGGACCAAAGATATTTAAATGCATCATTACCTAATTATAAGATAATTAATTTAAATAACTCAAAATTAGAATCTCAATCCTGGATATCAAAAGAAACAATTGAAAAAGTAAATCTTCACTTAAAAAAAAAAGACCAAGTTCTATTTTTTTTAAATAGAAGAGGTTTTTCTCCACATGTTTTATGTAAAAAATGTTTTAACAGTTATTCTTGTCCAAATTGTTCGATAAATTTAGTGTATCATAAAAATAAACAAAATTTATTGTGTCACTACTGTGGCTATAAAGCCCTACTAAATAGAGAATGCTCAAAAGAAGGAAAATGTGATTTTATTTTTAGTGGGCCAGGTGTCGAAAGAATATCAGAAGAGGTAAAAAAAATTTTCCCCAATAAAGAAACAATTATTTTTTCTAGTGATACTATGAATAAAAAAAGTTCATCAGTAATTTTAGAAAAAATTATAAATAATGAAATTCAAATTTTAATTGGCACTCAATTAATTTCAAAAGGATTCCATTTTCCTAGTTTAAATTGTATTGTAGTAGTTGATATTGATTTATCATCACAAGGTCATGATTTAAGAGGTGCAGAAAAAAATTTACAATTGTATCACCAACTATCAGGTAGAGCGGGCAGAACAGGAAAACCGGCGACTGTTTACTTCCAAACCTATAACTTAGATACCAAAATGATTACAGACATTACCAATAAAGATCCTGATATATTTTTAGACAAAGAACTTGAAATTAGAAGGGAAAATAATCTTCCTCCTTTTCAGAGATTTATTGCTTTAATAATCACTGGCAACAACGAAAGAGAGCTTGAAAAAGAAGCCTATAGATTCAAAAGTTTTATAGAAGATGCTGTGGAAGGTAGGGTTCTTGGGCCCGTGAATGCACCTATATTTAGGTTAAAAAGAATGTTTAGAGTTAGACTTTTGATCAGGGGCCGTAAGTCTTTAAAAGTCCAAAATTCACTGGCAAATATCATTGAAAAATTCAGATTTCCTGCTGGAATGAAACTAACGGTTGATGTTGACCCAATAAACTTTAATTAATATAGAAAAATAACAATTTTAGACAATGTGTGACTTGAAGAGCTTAGGGTCATATGTTATTTAGAACGAAATTTTAATAAATCTTCAATTATTTATAAGG
>CAJQRS010000011.1 GCA_905612375.1 uncultured Candidatus Pelagibacter sp. | reverse complement strand
AGGGTCTGTTGGAATAACCGAACAATTTGCGAATATCTATACTTTTGAAAGTCCTGGTGGTTGGAATATTATTGGCAATACTCCAATAAAAATTTTTGATGATAAAAATTTAGATCAACCAGCCCTAGTAAACCCAGGGGACAAAGTAAGGTTTTATCAAATAACAAAAAAAGAATATTTAGATTGGAATGAATAAAGCATATTTCAAAATTTTAAGAGCAGGGGTTAACACTACTATTCAAGATAAGGGTAGAAATCAGCTATATCATGTTGGAATAGCAGTAAGTGGTGCAATAGATCAAAGAAATTACATCTTATCTAATAAGTTAGTTGAAAATCAATTAAATGAGGCTGTAATTGAATTTGCATACCAAGGTCCTCTTTTAAAATTAAAAAATGGAAAAATTAATTTTGCAATATCTGGAGATATACTTTTTAAGATTATTAGAAAAAACTTAGAAGAAGAAGATGGTGAGTGTTATAAAAGTTATACTTTAGATGAAGAAGATCAAATAGATATAATATCAACCAAAAATTCTACATATGGATACTTGGCAGTTAATGGTGGCTTTCATTTAGAAAAAACCTGGGGTAGTTATTCCATAAATACTAAAGCAAATATTGGACCTAATGATGGGAAAAAGTATTCTCTAAATGATAAAATTTTTATTAAAAAATCAGATACCAAAAACTTAATTAAAAGAAAAATAAATTATAATTACTCTCCTGATAATATTATTCGAATTATTAAAGGTACAAATTTTCACTATTTTTCAAAGGATGCGATAGATAAATTTTTTAAGAAAGATTTTTTAATTACAAACCTTGTCGACAGGATGGGCGTAAGATTAAAAGGTCCTAAATTAGAAAATATAGTAAACACCAACATCAAATCAGAAGGTTTAATTAGAGGAGTTATTCAAGTACCTGCTGATGGAAATCCAATAATAATGCTGTCTGATCATGGAACAGTTGGTGGATATCCAAAAATTGGTGTGGTTATTGCTGCTGACCTTGATTTAATTGGGCAATTAACACCTGGAACAAAAATAAATTTTAAGGAAGTAAGTCTTGAAGAAGCTCAAAATATATTTAAAGCATACACTGAAGATACAAATAAATATTTAAATGAATGTAATTAATAAAATTCCTGGTCCATTACTTATTTTTATGGGAGCCTTAAGTTTAAGCTTTGGTGGGCTTATTGTAAAAAAATTTGAAGGCTCTACTGAGTGGCAAATTCTTTTTTGGAGATCTTTATTTTTCACATTAACTGTTTTAGTCTTTCTAATAATTACCTATAAAAAGAAAACTTTAAGCTCTTTCTATAAGTCTGGATTACCAGGTTTTTTTGGAGGTATTGTATTATCATTCGGATTTTGTGGCTATGTATATGCAATGTCTAATACATCAGTTGCTAATACTAATTTTATAATCTCATTACAGATTTTATTTCTTGCAATTTTTGGGTACTTGTTTTTAAAAGAAAAAATTTCAACAATCACTTTAGTTTCAATAATATTAGCAATAACAGGAGTTACTTTAATGGTTGGTAATGATCTTAGACCAGGTAATCTTTCAGGAAATTTAGCTGCATTTACAATGCCTATCACATTTGCAGTCTTAATAATGATTGTAAGAAAATTTCCTACTGTAGATATGGTTCCGGCACAATTTGTTGCTGGAATAAGCTCATGTTTAATTGGATTAAGTGTATGTATTTACTATTCACACAGTTTAATGGTTTCACCTAATGACATTTTTTTAGGTTTTTTAGCAGGCTTTTTTCAAGTTGGTTTTGGTTTTATATTCATTACTATCGGTGCGCGTAGTACACCTTCAGCAATGGTTGGAGTAATTATGCTATCCGAATCTGTTTTAGGGCCTGTTTGGGCTTTTTTATTTGCAGGTGAGCGAGCATCATTATTTACATTAATTGGTGGTGGAATTATTTTATTTGCTGTTTTAATTCAGTTTTCGTTCTTACTTTTGGAAAATAAAAAAGAAAAAGCTATTAGATAAAACCTCGAAGATAACTTCTTCCTTCAGTTAATTTACCTTTTAAAGAACTTATTTTAGAGTAACAAATTCTTCAGATGATGTTGGATGTATGGCTGTTGTGTTATCAAAGTCTTTTTTAGTAGCCCCTGCAGTTAGAGCAACAGCTAAACTTTGAATAATTTCAGGACTGTCTTGGCCCAGCATATGAATTCCTAAAACTTTATCTGTTTTCTCATCAACTAATAGTTTCATTAAAATTTTAGGTTTTTTATCAGCAAAAGTATATTTCATTGGTGAGAATTGAGTTTTAAATGTTTTAACTTTAATTCCTAGTTTTAGAGCTTCTTCAGTAGTTATACCAACTGTAGATAAAGGTGGATCTGTAAAAACAGTAGAGGGTATATTTTTATGTGAAGCTGATCTTTTAATTTTCCCAAATTCAGTATCTGCAAATGCATGACCCTCTCTAATTGCAACAGGAGTTAAATTAATCCTATCAGTTACGTCACCTATTGCATAAATATGATCTATATTTGTTTTTGAAAACTCATCAACAATAATAGCTCCATTTTTTTTCTGTAGAATATCAATTTTATCAAGATTAAGTTGAGCAACATTTGGAGATCTTCCTAGTGCTGATAAAACACACGCTGTTTTTATACTAGGTCCTTGTTGGATTTTGATTTCCAATCCCTCGTTTGCTTCAGTAATGTCTTCAATATTTGTATTAAATTTTATATTAATTCCTTTTTTGATCATTTCATCCTCAAGTAAATTTGTTAAGTCTTGATCAAAACTTTTCAAAATTCTTTCACCACGGTAGATTAAAGTTGTTTTAACTCCTAAACCATTCATGATGCATGCAAACTCAACTGCAATATAGCCAGCACCCAAAATACAAATATCCTTAGGGAGTTTCTTGATATGAAAAATATCATCTGATGTAAGAACTTTATCTTTTGCAGTATAAGCAGGCTTGTTACAAGCTCCACCTGATGCTATTAGAATTTTTTTTCCTTTAAATATTTCATCGTTTATCTGTATTATTTCAGAACCTTTAAATGATGCGTAACCATCTATTCGATCAACTTTATTTTTTTCTAAAATAGATTTGTAGATATCATTTAATCGTTCAATTTCTTGATCTTTGTTTTTGATTAATGTTTGCCAGTTAAAAGAGATTTGCTCTGGAACTTCCCAACCATAAGATTTAGCAGTATCAAAGTCACTATTAAATTGAGCTGCGTAAGTGAAAAGTTTTTTTGGAACACACCCTCTATTAACACAAGTGCCTCCATAATTTAAACCTTCTGCAATTAAAACTTTAGCTCCATAATTGGCTGCTATTCTTGCAGCTCTCACACCACCAGATCCTGCACCAATAACAATTAAATCGTATTCTTTCATGTAAAATTATTATTCTTATTTAATTTAGATAAAGTTATAAGTAAAGTTTAACAAAAAGACATAAGATCACTTTATTTGATTGCTTTGGGTCTTATATGCCCAATGAAATAACCAGGCCTAAAGCGTGGCAGAGTATGGGGACAGTAAACCCTTGTCTTAACTCTTATTTATTACTATAATTTCTTTAATGAATAAGGTTAAATTCTAATTCATAGAAGTACGGAAGAGTGTCAAGAAAGCCAACGTTTACTGCTTTACCATGGCCGCCGAAGGAGCAACCACCCAGGAATCTCTCAGGCAAAAGGACCGTAGCATATTAACTCTGGAAAGAGATTAAATTCTCGCCGAAGGAGCAAAACTCTCAGGCAAACATACAGATGGGTATTGAAGAGTTAATATGGAAAATAAAATAACAGCATTAAATTCATTACACAAAAAATATGGAGCAAAATTAGTTTCATTTGCAGGTTATGAAATGCCTATTCAGTATTCAAAGGGCATTATTGAAGAACACAAAAGTACAAGAGATAACGCAGGTATCTTCGATGTATCTCACATGGGCCAGCTATTTATTAAAGGTGATGATCTATTAGCTGAAGACCTTGAGAAAATTTTTCCAGCTGAATTAAAGAATTGTAAACTAAACCAATCAAAATATAGCTTTCTAATGAATGATGAGGCAGGCATTCATGATGATCTAATTATCACAAAAGTAGCTGGCGGATTTAATATTGTGCTAAATGCTGCCTGTAAATATTCAGATTTCGAACTTCTGAAAAAATTACTAGGAGACAAGTATGAAATGAATTTAAGTGAAGAATTGTCACTTATAGCCATTCAAGGCCCTAAAGCAGTGAAGATATTAGAAAAAATAATTCACAGTGTATCTGAATTAAACTTTATGAATGGTAATAGTTTTAATTACCTAGATGATAGCGTCTACATTACTAGATCAGGTTATACAGGTGAAGATGGTTTTGAGATATCAATGAAGAACAAGTATACAGAATTATTTACAGAAAAACTTATTAATGAAGGGGCAAATTTAATAGGTCTAGGAGCAAGAGATACCTTAAGATTAGAAGCAGGACTTTGTTTGTATGGACATGATATGGATATTAACAAAAGCCCTATAGAAGCAAGTTTAAAATGGGCAATATCTAAAAATAGAATTATTACTGGTGGTTTTATAGGTTTTGAAAAAATCAAATCTCAGATAGAAAAGGGCACAAGTAAAGTAAGAGTTGGCATTAAACCTGAGGGAAGAATTATAGCAAGAGAAAACACGCTGATATTTAGTGAAGATAATAAAAATATTGGTGAAATTACAAGTGGAACTTTTGGACCAAGCATTCAAGTGCCAATAGCTATGGGATATATAGAAAGTTCATTTTCTAAAGTAGATACAAAAATTTTTTTAGAAGTAAGAGGAAAAAAATATCCGGCAAGCATAAGTAATTTGCCATTTTATAAAAAAAGTTATGTGAAAGGAGTAAATCAATGAGTGAAGTAAAGTTTTCTAAAGAACATGAGTGGATTAAATTAGATGGAGATACAGCTACTATAGGAATTACGCAACATGCAACAGAAATGTTGGGGGACATTGTTTTTGTAGAGTTACCAGAATTAGGATCATCTGTTGCTAAAGATGGTAATGCTGGTGTTGTAGAATCTACGAAAGCTGCAAGTGATATTTATACACCTGTATCAGGAGAAATTATTGAAAATAACCAGTCAATTGTTGACGATCCTGCAAAAATTAATGCTGATCCAGAGAACAAAGCTTGGTTTTTTAAACTAAAAATTTCTAATAAATCTGAAATGGATTCATTAATGAATAAGGAAGAATACGAAAAATTTTCAAAAGAAAGTGGTAATTAAATGTTAAAAAATGCTCAAAAAGATTTTATACAAAGACACATAGGTCCATCTGAGGCAGAACAAGATATTATGCTCAAAGAATTGGGTTATAAAAGTCTAGATGGGTTAATAAAAGATACAGTACCAGAAAAAATTCTTCTCAAAGATGATCTAGATATTGGTGATCCAAACTCTGAATATAAGGCTCTTAGAAAATTAAAAAATATTGCAAAAAAAAATGAAGTTTATTCAAGCTTTATAGGAATGGGTTATTATGGAACTTATACTCCTTACGTAATACTTAGAAATATATTAGAAAATCCAGGGTGGTACACTTCTTACACTCCATACCAGCCTGAAGTGGCACAGGGTAGACTTGAAATGTTGCTCAATTTTCAACAAATGATTATAGATTTTACGGGAATGGATATTGCTAATGCATCGCTTCTAGATGAGGGAACTGCAGCAGCAGAGGCTATGGGCTTGAGTTATAGAGTATCTAAATCTGAGAATAAAAAAGTTTTTGTTTCAAAAAATTGTCACCCACAAACTATTGATGTTATCAGAACAAGAGCAGAACCATTAGGTTTAGAAATAATTGTTGGAGATGAAGATAAAGATATTAAAGAAGATATTATATGTGGGATTATTCAATATCCAGGTACGTTAGGAGATATCAAGGATCCTAGTGAAGCTATAAGTAAAATACACAAGCATAATGGAAAAGCAGTTTTAGTATGTGATTTATTAGCTCTTGCTAAGTTAAAAACACCATCTGAATTAGGTGCTGATATTGCGGTTGGTAGTTCCCAACGTTTTGGAATCCCAATGGGTTATGGAGGTCCACATGCAGCATTTTTTGCAACTAAAGATGAATATAAAAGATCAATGCCAGGAAGAATAGTTGGAGTGTCAGTAGATAGACATGGTAAAAAAGCTTATAGACTTGCTCTTCAAACAAGAGAGCAACACATAAGAAGAGATAAAGCCACAAGTAATATATGTACAGCACAAGCATTATTGGCAATAGTCTCTGCTGCATATGCCGTCTATCATGGGCCTCAAGGTATTAAAAAAATTGCTGAAAGTGTTTCTCAACTAACTAAAAATTTTGCAGATAAATTAAAACAATCTGGCTATGAACTCTATTCAGATCATTTTTTTGATACTGTAACAATTAAAACATTAGATAAAACTGATAAGATTTATAAAAATGCATTAGATCAACATGTCAATATCAGAAAAGTAAATTCTGAAATGTTAGCTGTTTCTTTTGATGAAAGAAAAAATATCTATAGAGCGAATCAATTATTAAAAATTTTTAATTGCTCAGAGACTATAAAAGAAAATATGAGTGAGAATTTATCTAATATACCTGAAAACCTTTTAAGAACTTCAAGTTATTTAGATCATCCTGTTTTTAACAATTACCATTCTGAAACAGAAATGCTTAGATATTTAAAAAAATTAGAAGATTCAGATATTGCCTTAAATAAATCTATGATTGCTTTAGGCTCGTGCACCATGAAGCTTAATGCCGTTTCTGAAATGATACCAGTTACATGGAAAGAGTTTTCTCAACCACATCCTTTTTCTCCAGTAGAGCAAATGGAAGGTTATAGAGAACTGTTTACTGATTTAAAAAATTGGTTAAGATCAATCACAGGATTTTCTGGTGTTTCATTACAACCGAATGCTGGAGCACAAGGTGAGTTCGCTGGTTTAATGGTGATACGTAAATTTCATGAGAAAAATAATGAAACAAATCGTAATGTTTGTTTAATTCCAAGTTCTGCACATGGTACAAACCCAGCAAGTGCTCAAATGGTTGGTATGAAAGTTGTTGTAGTGAAGTGTGATCAACATGGAAATGTAGACTATGAGGATTTAAAAACTAAAGCTGAAGAACACTCAAAAAATTTAGCAGCACTTATGGTTACTTACCCTTCAACACACGGAGTATTTGAAGAAAAAATAACAGATATTTGTGATTTAATTCATAATCATGGTGGACAAGTTTACATGGATGGAGCAAATTTAAATGCATTAGTAGGAATTGCAAAACCTGGAAATTTTGGTCCCGATGTTTGTCATATAAATTTACATAAAACATTTTGTATACCACATGGTGGCGGTGGACCTGGTATGGGACCGATAGCCTGTAAAAAACATTTAGAAATATTTTTACCAAAACATTCAGTGATAAAAGATTGTGGTCCTGCAACAGGTATGGGAGCCGTATCTGCAGCACCCTGGGGAAGTTCAAGTATTTTATCAATTTCATGGATGTATATAAAGATGATGGGTTCTGAAGGTTTAAGAAAGGCTTCACAAGTAGCTATATTGAATGCAAATTATATTGCACATAAGCTCAAAGATTCATTTCCAATCTTATATAAGGGTAAAACTGGCAATGTAGCTCATGAATGTATTATTGATATTAGATCAATAAAGAGTGATACAGGAATAACAGAAGAAGATATTGCAAAACGATTAATTGATTTTGGCTATCACGCCCCAACAATGTCGTGGCCAGTAGCAGGTACTATGATGATTGAGCCTACAGAAAGTGAAAGTTTGAGTGAAATAGATAAATTTTGCTCCACTCTGCAAAAAATAAAACAAGAAATTGATAAAATTCAATCAGGTGAATATGATAAAATTGATAATCCATTGAAGAATGCGCCACATACACACGTTGAATTAACGGCAAATAAGTGGGAACATAAGTATGAAAGAGAAGAGGCCGCTTATCCTTCAGAGTTTTTAAGAACAAATAAATATTGGCCTCCAGTTGCTAGGGTAGATAATGTTTATGGAGATAAAAACTTATTTTGTACATGTCCATCAATGGAAGAGTACGAAGACACAGCAGCCTAAAGATTTATTAAGATGAAAATTGCTGTAGTTGGTGCTGGCATATCTGGATTAAGTGCAGCTTATTATTTATCCAAAAAACATAAGGTTGATTTATTTGAAAAAGAAAATCAATTTGGTGGTCACGCAAATACAATAAAAATAGCTTATGACCACAATAAAGAAATTGCTGTAGATATTGGGTTTATGGTGTTTAATAAAAATACCTACCCAAATTTAATTAATTTTTTTTCAGAAAACAAAATAGAGATTGAGAAAAGCGACATGTCATTTTCAGTATCTGTAAATGGTAGTGACATGGAATACTGCGGTAAAGGCCTAGGAGGAATTTTTTCAAATAAAAAAAATTTATTAAATATAAAGTTTATTAAAATGTTTTTTGAAATAATTAGTTTTTATAAAAACTGTGAAAAAATAGAAACAGAAGATGTTAAATCAACAACATTAGGGGAACATTTAAAAGAAATAAAAATATCAGATTATTTTATTAATTATCATATTATTCCAATGGTATCAGCAATTTGGTCAATGCCACCTTTAGAAGCTACACAAATGCCTTTATCATTCTTTTTAAATTTTTTTAAAAATCATGGTTTGTTTAAAATAAAAAATAGACCAAAATGGTTTACGGTAGCAAATAGAAGTAAGACTTATGTTGATAAAATAATAAGCCAAATTAGTGGAGAGCACTTTAAAAATTATAATATAAATAAGGTTGTTAGAAATGATTTTGGGGCCAAAATTTTTTATGGTGAAGAGAATGAGTTTTTTGATTATGACAAAGTTGTAATTGCAACGCATGCTGATGAGGCTTTAAAAATAATTGATAATCCAACTTCAGATGAAGAGCTCATATTAAAAAATTTTAAATATAGAGGAAATACAGCAGTTATTCATTTTGACGAAAGTATTATGCCTAAAAATAAGAATGCATGGTGTTCTTGGAATTCGTCAATGAGTGCAGATAATATTGAAAAAACATCGGTAACATATTGGTTAAACCAGTTACAAAACCTAAAAATAGATAAAAACATTTTTTTAACAATTAATCCTTTTAGAGAAATACTGGCCAATAAAACATACAAAAAAGTCGGGTTTACTCACCCTTATTTTGATGCAGATGCACTATTAAACCAAAGCAATCTTCAAAAAATTCAAAATAAAAAAAATATTTTATTTTGTGGGAGTTATTTTGGTTATGGTTTTCATGAGGATGGAATAAAGTCCTCTATTGAAATGCTAAAAATGCTTAATGATTAAACATTCGTATATTTATACAGGAACCGTAATTCATAAAAGGTTCAAGCCAAAAATTCATACTTTCAATTATAAAGTGTTCTCATTACTTATAGATTTATCAGAAATAGAGTTATTAAATAAAAATTTAAAAATATTCTCATATGATAAATTTAATATTATTAGCTTCTTTAATAAAGATCATGGCCCTAGAGATGGAAGTTCACTTAAAAATTGGGTCATAGATCATTTAAAGAAAAATGACATTGATTGTAATGATATTCAAATTAAACTTTTGTGCTATCCCAGAATATTTGGATATGTATTCAATCCTTTAAGCGTATTTTACGTATATGATAAAAATTCTGATCTAATATCTATTCTTTATGAAGTTAAGAATACATTTGGTGAACAACATACCTATGTTTTTAAAACTAAAAAAGATCAAAATTTAATACAACATGTGTGTAAAAAAAAATTTCATGTTTCGCCATTTATACCTATGAATTGTATTTATTTTTTTAGACTACTAAAACCAGGTAATAAGATTTCAGTGATTATTGATTTACAGGACCCAGAAGGTAAAATTCTTTATGCATCACAAGATGGTGTTAAAAGTGAATTAAATAACTCTAACTTACTTAAATCTTATTTAAAACATCCGCTAATGACATTTAAGATTATTTTAGCGATACACTTTGAGGCATTTAAATTGTGGACAAAAGGAATAAAGTTTATAAGTAAAAAAATTAAGATTAAAAATAACATTACTTTAGAAAATTAATGATAATTTATAAAATTTCAGATTCAATTGTTTTTAATGCACTAAAGAATATTAAACATGGCTTTCTCAAAATAACCAAGATTGATGGAAAAATTTTAAAATTTGGTAATCCAGAGGATAGTTTAGTAGTATCGTTAACAATTAAAGATGAAAGCCTTACCTATAACTTGATCAAAAGTGGCAGTATAGGTTTGGGAGAATCCTACATGAAAGATTTTTTTACAACAAATAATCTTTCTGATTTAATTGAGTTAACAGCTAGAAATATAAAAACTATTTATCAGTTTTCTGGTATTTTTGATTTGCCTTTAATTAATTTTTTTAAGAATAAATTTATTAAAAATACAAAAAATAGAAGCAAGGAAAATATCGCAAAACATTATGATCTTGGTAATGATTTCTTCTCTCTTTGGTTAGATAAATCTTTAACTTACTCAAGTGCAATATTTGAAAATTCCAAACAAGATCTTTATCTTGCACAAAATAATAAATATCAAAAATTAACTGATCTTTTAAAGCCTACTGCTGGCAGTAATATTCTTGAAATTGGCTGTGGTTGGGGTGGTTTTGCAGAATATATAGGCACTAATTATGATGTGAAATTAGATTGTATTACCATTTCTAAAAGACAATTCGAATTTGCTAAAGAAAGAATTCATAAATGTGGACTTAATGAAAAAGTTAATATTGAAATTAAAGATTATAGAGATCTTAAAAAAAAGTATGATCATATTGCATCTATAGAAATGATTGAGGCAGTAGGGCAGAATTATTTAGACAGTTATTTTAACACAATAAAGAAGAATTTAAATCCATCAGGTACAGTTGGTATTCAAGCTATAACAATTGATGATAATTTGTTTGAGAGATATAAAAATAAACAAGATTTTATTCAAAAATATATTTTCCCAGGTGGATTTTTGCCCTCCAAAAGTGAAATACAAAATCATATTGATATTAATGGTTTAAAATTTGGAGAATATAACTCTTATGCAGATCATTACTCAGATACACTTATTATTTGGAGGGAAGAGTTCAATAAAAAATGGGATACAATTAAAGATCAGGGTTTTGACTTAACTTTTAAAAAGATGTGGCAATTTTACCTTTCATATTGTGAGGCTGGTTTCAAATCAAGAAATATAGATTTGATTCAATTCTCTTTATATAATAAATAAACATATGAAAATTATATTTGCTTTAATATCATTAATTTTATTAACCAGCTGCACAGGAAATAATATGAAACCAACAGACTTTAAGGACCAAAAACCAAGATTAATTATAGAAGAGTATTTATCTGGAAATGTTAAAGCCTGGGGAATTTTGCAAAATAGATCTGGAAAAGTAACTAGACAATTTTCAGCTGATTTAAATGGTGTGTGGGATGGTAAACAATTAATTTTAAATGAAAAATTTAATTGGAATGATGGCGAAATTCAAGAAAGACAATGGACAATTGATAAACTAGATGAACATAACTATGAAGGTACAGCAGGCGATGTTGTTGGTAAGGCTAAAGGTTATTCATATGGCCCCGCTTTTAAATTTGAATATGTTTTATTAGTACCCGTTAAAGGTAAAGAAATGAAAATCACTTTTGATGATTGGATTTTTATGCAAGATGAAAAAGTAGCAATTAATAGAGCAACAATGACTAAGTTTGGAATAAAAGTTGCTGAACTTACAGTGATGTTTGTTAAAGATTAGTAATCTATTTTTTTCATCCCTTTTTCAACAATTTTAAAATAAATACTGCTAGGCAACATACTTAAAAATTTCAAAAGATATGTAAAAGCCTTAGGGAAATGGATTTCAAATCCTTTTTTCTTAACTAAACCTATATAAATTTGTTCTGCAGCAAATTCTGGTGGCTTTATCATTGGCATTGGAAAATCATTTTGATCTGTCATTGGAGTTTTAATAAAGCCAGGACTTACTAGAGAAACTCTTACATTTTTTCTTTTCATTTCAAAATGAAGGCTTTCCGCAAAACTTGTTAAAGCAGATTTAGATGCACAATAAGCTCCTGCTGCAGGTAAACCTCTATATCCAGCAACAGAGGAAATGATTGATATTTGGCCACTTTTTTTATTATTATAATACTCATAAACAGAGTTAATCGAATTCATTGTACCAAAGTAATTAACTTCCATAATTTTTCTAATCTTATCAAGATTGAATTCCTTCTCTGATTTGGGGTCGTGTATGCCAGTTCCAAATATAGATATTTCAACATCATTGAATTTTTCAATAATATTTTTAAAAACAGATTTACATTGTTCAATATTAGTAACATCTAAAGGAAAAGAGTGAATATTTGAATTCTCTTTATTTAAGTCTTGTAGTAAATTTTCTCGTCTTGCGGATGCTGCTACTATCCATCCTTCATTTGCAAATTTTAAAGCTAAAGCCTTACCAATTCCACTACTTGCACCTGTTATCCAAATAACTTTTTTTTCATTCATAAATCAATGTATAATACGAATATGCTAAAAAATAAAATTTTATCTTTTATTCTATTTACTCTAGCTACTTACTCAGCTTCAGCTATAGGTGGATTTGCAACAATTACCTTTAAAGAGCCTTGGTACTCGTTACTTATTAAACCATCTTTTAATCCACCAGATTGGATTTTTGCACCAGTATGGACAACCCTTTATCTAATGATGACAATTGCGATTTGGAGTTTTTGGCACTCAAAAAATAGAGATATGAAGACAGTTTATATTTATCTTATTCATTTAATTTTTAATACAACTTGGAGTGTAGTTTTTTTCGTTCTGCACAAAATGATTTTAGCTTTGCTCATACTAATAATTCTAATTTATTTGATAATCATTCTCATTCTCAGATTTAAACGTGTCAACTTGCTAAGTTCTTATTTGATGATTCCTTATTTACTTTGGTGTTCCTTTGCACTAGTGCTCAATGTAAGTTTAATCTTATTAAATTAAAATAAATTATGGATGATGTTGTAATAATTGGGGGTGGAATTATAGGAGCTTCTACAGCTTATTTTTTATCTAAAGAGGGTAGAAAAGTTAAAGTTATTGAAAGAGACCCAACATATAAAGAAGCATCATTTCCATTATCTCTTGGTGGTTTTAGGAGGCAATTTTTTCAAAAAGAAAATATCTTGCTAGGTAAGTTTGCAAGAGAGTTTATTTCCCAAATACCAGATCTATTGAAAACTAAAAAAAATCCTAACCCAACTGCAAGCATGGTTGCAAATGGATATCTTTTGATGTTTGGCCCAGAACATGCTGAAGAGCAATATAAAGCATTAGAAAATCATAAAGCCTGTGATGCAGGTACAAAAAATATTAAAGGTTCAGAATTATCTAAGACATTTTCTTACATAAATTGCGAAGGTATAGAAACCGCAACGTTTACTGATAACCAAAGTGAAGGTTGGATTGATCCATTTATGTTTCATAGTGCACTCAAAGGTAAAGCAATTGAACTTGGTGCAGAATTTATTAAAGGTGATGTAAAAAATATTTCAGAAATTAAAGCTAAAACTATTATTTCCGCCGCTGGGTGTTGGACAAATAAATTATTGGAAGACATTCCTGTTGTACCTCAAAAACATACTGTTTTCAGAGTTAAATGCCCAACTCACATTCCAGAAATGCCTTTATGTGGAGATTTAACTACAGGAGTTTATTGGAGACCGGAAGGTAATGAATACTTAGCTGGTTCACCAAACTCAGTTTTTGATGCAACTGATTTAGAACCTGCTTGGAATGATTTTGAAGAATTAGTATGGCCAGCGTTAGCACAAAGAATACCAGCATTTGAAGAGTTAAAACTAACTGGTGGTTGGGCTGGTTACTATGATTGCAATAAATTAGATAATAATGCCGTTGTTGGTAAGCATCCAAAATATGAAAATGTTTATATGGCATCAGGATTTACAGGTAGAGGTTTAATGCAAGCACCTGGTATTGGAAGAGCTCTAACTGAACTAATTACAACTGGATCATATCAAAGTATTGATATTAGTGATTTTTCTGTGGAAAGAGTGTTAGAGAATAATGCAAGACCAGAACCTTACGTGTTGTAGATATTTTTATATTTTTTTATAAATCAAATCATGGTCACCGCCAATATATTTATAATTATTTTTTTTTAAGATCGATTTAATTTTTTCTGCTTTTAGTGAATCCTTTTGAAGTTTAGTAAACTTCACTTCATCCTCATAAAAGATGTATTTAGGAGCATTATTAAAATTAATACTTTCAATAACATCTAATTCAAAACCCTGAACATCAATAACCAAAAGAGTTTCTATATTATTTGGAATATAAATATCAGATAATTTAATAATTTTGATTTCTTCAGACTCAATACTTTCTTTGTAGAACCTGATATCTTTCTTATATTTTTCACCTCTAAATTGGTTATTTTCAATATAGAATTCTATTGTTTTTTTATCAAACGAACCTTGTCCATGAGCCCAATTATTCATTGGACCATCACCATTCATTTGATCAGCCACAGCAGGTTTAATAAAATATAATTCTTTAATACCATTAAGATTTGATATTCCAGTTTTTTTAATCTTTATATCGTCCCTACCTTCATATAGTTGTACTAAACATTCAAAATAATAGTTTAATGGTTCGAATATGATTGCTTTATAATTATTCTTTTTCACAAAATATTTTCTTAGAGGATCATTCTGAATTCCATCATTTCCACCAATTTGGATAATATATTTTTTTTCTTTTTTATTAAAAAAATCTTCAAGAAATTTTTCTTCTGTAAAGTATAATTTATTTCTAATCTTTTTCTTTAAATAAGGTATTAGCTTATTAGGCCTTTTTAATGAATTTAAAAATTTTGAAACTTCTTTTTTTAAAGGCATTAATTACTACTTTAGTTTATTTTTATTTATGTGCCACAAAAAGTTTGATATTGCCTGTCATTATGTGGAGGTGACGACATAAATTCTAAATCACTTTTATTGGCTTTATAGGGGTTGCTTAATATCTTTATTAACTTATTAAATAAAGTTAAATCACCTTGATTGGCTAATGTTAAAGCTTCTTCAATTTTGTGATTACGAGGTATTATCATTGGGTTAGAAGAATTCATTAATACCATCGATTTATGATGGGTACTACCAAACAATGTTAATCTTTTAATCCATTTAATTTTCCACAAATCAAATTCTTTATTATTATAAACTTCAGAGCTTTTAATGACTTTTTGCATTAAAAAAATAAAAGTATTTGTATAATCTGCTTTATTTTTTTGCATCCAATTTAATAGTTCAAAAATTAGATCTTTATCATCTTTATCTTCACCATATAATCCAAGTTTATCTCTCATCATATTTAGCCATTTTGTTTCATAATTTTCTTCAAACTTATCTAAAGCATCTCTAGCAAGTTTAATAGCTTCATCTTCATTTTTACTAATAAGAGGAATGAGACATTCAGCAAATCTTATTAAATTCCATTTAGTAATTTTGGGTTGATTATCATAAGCATACCTACCCAATTGATCTATTGAACTAAAAACTGTTTTAGGGTCGTATAAATCCATAAACGCGCACGGACCATAATCTATAGTTTCACCAGATATAGACATATTATCAGTATTCATAACTCCATGAATAAAGCCAACTCTCATCCAATCAATTACAAGTTGAGTTTGTTTTTCAATTAACACATTTAATAACTCTAAAGCTTTATTCTTTGATGATTTAATATTTGGGTAGTACTTTTCAATTGTGTAGTTGGTTAAAGTTTTTAGGTCATTAATATTTTGTTTTGCAGCAATGTACTGAAACGTTCCAACCCTTATATGTCCTAAGGCTACTCTTGTAAGAATTGCACCTTTTGAAATTTGGTTTCTAATCACATTTTCTCCAGTTTTTACAACCGCCAAACTTCTAGTAGTAGGTATTTTTAAAAAATGCATTGCTTCGCTAATAATATATTCTCTTAACATAGGGCCTAATGCAGCCCTGCCATCACCACTTCTAGAGTAAGGAGTTCTTCCAGAGCCCTTAAATTGAATGTCAAACCTTTCTTTGGTTTTGGAAAGATGTTCACCCATTAAAACAGCACGTCCATCACCTAACATTGTAAAATGACCAAATTGATGACCTGCATATGCTTGTGCAATTGAATTTGATCCTGTTGGTAATAAATTACCTGAAAATAATTGAGACAAATTTTCTTCACTAATATTAGTGAAATCTAAATCTAAATCTTTAGATAAATTCTTATTTATAATTATCAACTCAGGAGATTTTACTGGAATAGGGGCTTGTTTTACTAAAAAGTCATCAGGTAGTTTTGAATAGGTGTTATCAAAAGACCAACCTGCTTTATCAATATCTATATTTGAATTAGTCATTTTTAAAATTATAAACTTTATAATTTTTTAAAGCACCTATTAAAATATGAGTAATTAAGAAAGTTCTGCTTGATTTTCTTTAGGTTCAACAACAGTTTTAAATTGATTAGATATCTTTTGAATTTCTACAGAAGAAACTTTGTACTCTGCACACATTGTTTCTTCATCCTTACCATGACCAGTTACCATGTTAACCATGTGTTCTGGAAAGTGGAATGTTGTAAATACAATTCCTTCTTTAACTTTATCTGTTACTTCTACTTTTAAAGCAACTTCTCCTCGTCCAGAATAAAGTCTTCCTATGTCACCTGTATTTAACTCTCTTTTGTTGGCATCATTAGGGTGAACTAGTAACAAGTCTTCAGAAACTATATTAATATTTTTAGTACGTCTTGTCATAGTAGCAGCATTATAGTGTTGAAGAACTCTACTTGTTGTTAGAATTAAAGGGTAATCTTTTTTATTAGTAGCTATCTCATTAGATTCTTTCCAATCAAAATTTTTAAGCTGTCCTTTTCCAATTTTAAAAGTTTCTTGGTGTAAAACTTGAGTATCTGTTCCATCTTCTTGAACAGGCCATTGTAATCCCATCTTACCAAGTCTTTCTCTTGTTACGCCCTTAAAGAAAGGAACAACATCTGCAATTTCTGCAAGAACTTGATCGGCATCATAAGTTGGTTGATCAAAACCTAATTTTTGCATCATATCAGTTACAATGTTTCCATCAGTTTTTGTACCTGGTAGAGGAGGTACCGCTCTGTTTACTCTTTGAATTCTTCTTTCAGTGTTAGTGAAAGTTCCATCTTTTTCTAAAAAAGTTGTTCCAGGCAATACTACTGTCGCAAGTTTTGCAGTTTCACTCATAAAAATCTCTTGTACTACTAATAATTCTAAAGAATTCATTGCTTGAACCACGTGTGCACTATTAGGATCTGTTTGAACAATATCTTCTCCAATAATCCAGACAGCTTTCACATCTTTATTAATAGCACCATCAAACATTTCTGGAATTTTTAGTCCTTGTTTTGTTGGGTGGACAACTCCATATTTTTCAGTGTAGAAATTTTGAACTTTTTCATCAGCAACCTCAAAGTAACCAGCTCCTTGATGAGGTTGGCACCCCATATCAGCTGCACCTTGGACATTATTTTGTCCTCTTAATGGATTAACACCAACACCTCTTCTACCAATATTTCCTGTAATCATTGCTAGATCGGCAATTAACATTACTGTTTTAGAGCCTTGCTCTTGCTCAGTAACTCCTAAACCATGGAATTCCATAGAATTTTTAGCTGTTGCATAAGCTATAGCAGCTTCTTTAACCAATTGTTTATCAACACCAGCAACTTTAGCTAGTTTATCCATATCCTGTCTTTCAATCTCTTTAATAAAATTTGCAAAACCTTCAGTTCTATCTCTAACAAAATCTTTATCGTAAAGATTTGCTTTCATTATAAAATGTAACATCATATTTAAAATAGCTACATTAGTTCCAGGTCTAAGTTTAATATGGTAATCAGCAAGCTCAGCTAGTTCAGTAGTGATAGGATCTAGAACTATTAGTTTTTTGCCCTTCATTACTTGTTGTTTTATTTTTGCTCCAGTAACTGGGTGAGCATTTGTTGGATTTGCCCCTATAACCATAAACAAATCTGCATGGTAAATATCTTCTGTAGAATTAGTTGCAGCGCCAGTTCCAAAAGTTTGTTGCATTCCCCAAGCAGTAGGTGAATGACAAATTCTTGCACAACAGTCAATGTTGTTAGTTCCGATTGCAGCTCTAATCATTTTTTGGAAAACATAATTTTCTTCATTAGTACATCTTGCTGAAGAAATACCAGCAACTGCATCTGGTCCACTTTCTTTAGTTATTCGATTTAATTCTTTTTTAATAAAGTCATAAGCTTCATCCCATGATGCTTCTTCAAATTTTCCATTTCTTTTAATCAAAGGTGTTTTTAATCTGTCAGGATGATCATAAAATCCAAATGCATATCTTCCTTTAATACAAGTGTGACCTGCGTTAACTTCAGATTCTTTAGGCGTAGATATTGCAACAACTTTGTTATCTTTAATGGATGCTTCTAAATTACATCCAACTCCACAATAAGAACAAGTTGTTCTAACTTTTTCATCTACAGCAGCTGATTTTGATTGAAAGACATCTGATATTGCATCTGTTGGACATGTATGTGCACAAGCACCACAAGATACACAAGATGAATCTCCAAATAAAGCATCATTATCTGTTGTGATTTTAGATTCAAATCCTCTACCACTCATTGTTAATACAAAAGAACCTTGAATTTCATCACAAGCACGAACACATCTTCCACAGTTAATACAATTATCTAAATTCATTCTCATGTAATCGTGAGAAGTGTCTCTTGGAATACCTTTGTGTTGTTTTGGAGTGTTGTATCTATGATCTGATATACCTAAATCATTAGCAACATCTTGAAGTTCGCAATTATTATTAACTTCACAAGTTCCACATTCCATTGGGTGATCAGTTATAACTAGTTCAATAATATTTTTTCTTAATTCTGTTAGCTTTTCATTGTTTGTAAAAATATGTTGGTTTTCTGCAACAGGCGTATGGCAGGAAGCTACAATTTTAGTTGGCCCATCTTTAACTAAAGCAACCTCAACAGAACAAACTCTACAAGCCCCATAAGGTGCTAAGTTTGGATCGTTACATAAAGCAGGAACCTTTTTTTCACCAAGGTAACTTTTTACAAATTTTAAAACAGAAGTATGGTTAGGGCCAATTTCATATGGCTTACCATCTATATATGCAATTTTTCTTTTTTCTGAACTCATATCACCCTTTAAAATCTATCTTAGTTTTCATTAACCATATCATCCTTCATTTCATCACCAAAATATTTTAATATATTCATGATAGGAGTAGGAATTGCCCCACATAGGGCACATAAACAACCATTTTTCATCGTTAATAGTAAATCATTTAATACTTTTAATGGAATCTTAGCTGTTTTACTCTTTAACTGATCAAACATCTCTTTGCCCCTGTAAGACCCAAGTCTTCCTGGAAAACACTTTCCACATGATTCTTCAGCAGTAAATTCAAATAAATGATGAATATATTCAACCATTGGAAAATCTTTTGGAATACTAACTATACTTGCGTGGCCAAGCATAAAACCAGCTGCTGTAAATTCTTGAAAATCTAGATTCAGTTTTTCAGCTTCTGCAATTGGTATCACACCACCTAATGGTCCCCCAATTTGTAATGCTTTTACAGGCTCTTTAAAGCCACCACCAATATCATTTAAAACTTTTTTCATGGGTGTTCCCATTTCAATTTCATAAACACCTGGATTATTAAAGAAGCTATCAAAACAAACCAATTTAGTACCAGCCGATTTTTTATTACCTATAGAAGAGAATTTTTCTGCACCATTTAAAAGTATACCTGCTGCTGCAGCTAGTGTTTCAACGTTATTAACAACAGTTGGTTTTTTATACAATCCTTCAGTAACAGGAAACGGAGGTCGTACTTCAACTTCTGCTCTACGTCCTTCTATTGAAGCAATTAAAGCAGTTTCTTCTCCACAAATATACGCTCCTTGACCAATACATATATTTAAATCAAAAGAAAAATTTGTTCCAAGAATATTTTCTCCAAGCAGTCCTTCTTTTTTTAAAGAGTTAATTGAAGCATTTAAAGATTCAATTGATTTTGGATATTCTCCTCTAATATATAAAACTCCTTCATCACCACCAATAACATATCCACATATAACCATTCCAAATATTACTTTTAAGGCCTGATCTTCTAATAAGTATCTATCTGAATATGCACCAGAGTCTCCTTCATCAGCATTACAGATAACGTATTTTTTTTCTGACTCTGCTTTACGGCAATAATCCCATTTTAATCCAGTAGGAAAACCAGCACCACCTCTTCCAGTTAAGTTTGAATCTAAAAGAGTTTTAACTATTTCTTGTTTGTCAGTGTTTATAAATTTTTCTAAATGCTGTTTAAACTTATTATTATCAGAGATTTTATCATCCATTAAAAAACTTGTAGATGCAAAACTTTTTGAATGAAATTTCTCTTGTTCTAAATCTTTACCACTGATTATTTCATCAATTTTATTGATGTCATTACCTGCATAATTTTGGCCATTATAGTGAAATGCATTATTCTCATAGCAATAACCAAGACAAAACATTTCACCCACTTTATCATCGCCAAGTTTTTTCTTTAATTTTTCCTTTAATGGTCCTTGAGTTCCAGCACACATGCAGGCACTTCCATTACAAACAAAAGCTTTTTTCTCTCTATGGGCTGGTCTTAAAAATTCATAAAAACTCTCAGCACCATGAATGGTAGAAACACCCATGTGATATTCTTTAGCAATTTCTTTAATGCCGTCTGAATTATTAGATTTTAAAGATCTTTCATAAACTTTTTCAAAAAGATTATTTTTTAAACCAATTCTTCCAGATAGATTACTAATATTTTTTGACACAATTTACCCTATTAAATTTTCAATTTTTTATTATAATTCTTTCACTATTACTATAAATATTAAAACTACCTTCTTTTACAAAACCAACTAACGTCATGTCAAACTTTTTAGCTAAATCTATAGCGAGACTGGTTGGCGCACCTACACCTATTAAGACCCCTATATTTGCCATAAGAGCCTTTTGTACTAAGTCAAAATTAAGCCTTCCAGAACAAGTTAAAAATTGAGAACTATTATCAAGCAACTCTTTTTTTAAAACGAATCCGATCAATTTGTCCAAAGCATTATGTCGTCCCACATCTTCTTTTACAGCAATAACTTCGCCATCAGCGTTGAACAAGCCACTAGCATGAATTCCACCAGTTTTTGAAAACTCAGATTGCTCTTGCCTTAATATATCAGGCGACTTCATTATTATTTCATGATTTATTTTTGGGATAGATTTTATTATCTTATCTTTTTTAATAATTTCTAAAGATTCAAGAGATGTTTTCCCACACACACCACATGAAGAATTTGTCAAAAAATTTCTTTTAATCTTATCAATATCAATATTTTCAGAATTATTTATTGTTACAATAATCTTGTTCCTTAATTTATATTGACCAACTGGCTCACCGCTAGTTTGAATATTTTCTATATGATTAATTTTTTCAATTACTCTTTCATTAAAGAGAAAGCCGGTGACTAAATCTTCATCATCACCAGGCGTTCTCATTGTAATAGATATGGTATTTTCAATCCAATTTGCTTTAATCTTATACTTGAGTATTATTTCAAGCGGCTCTTCAATGGATATTTGATCATCAACTTCTTTTGAATTATTAGATCTAAATTTTATGACTTTATAATTAGAATTCATTCAGCCAGTATATTTAAACTGGCTAGATTTGAAACAACGAAAAAATTAACTTTTCCAGCTACTAGGATAGTTTTTCTTTAAAATGAAACGATTTAAAATAATTGCATAAACAATAATTATTATTGAACCAAAAATGATTGGGTTTAATAAAAAGTCGTAAGAATATGCACCAACTATTATAACAATGGGATTTCCCCCTGCTGGTGGATGAGTTACGCCAAGTATTATCATTACAAAAATACCTAGGCCTACTGCGATAGCAATTTGCAAAAACTGATCTACTGGAAGAAATTTTAAAATTAATACACCCACTACAGATGTCACTAAGTGTCCAAAGAAAACATTTTTAGGTTGTGCAAAGGGACTTTCAGGGTATCCAAAAAGTAGAACCATAGAAGATCCAAAAGATCCAGCTAGAAACAATCCATAAGGAGTTTCAAATTCTAAAAATGAAAGAGTACCAATCGTAATTATTGAAAATATTAAAGCGTATAAGGCTCTATTAAAATTTTCTTTTATCGTATTAATCATATTTTTTATCTTTAATGTTATTGTTAGTTTAAAGGTTTAGTGCCTTTGAAAGAGTTTTAAAAGGAAGCAATAAACATTCTTTTCTAGAAATGTTTTCTGGATTCATTATTTTTTTAAAATCATTCAAACCCTTTATATTAATTTTTTTCGATTGATCAAAATTTTTATCAAAGAAAAACTCAGCTTTTAATACAAAATCTGAAATTTTTTCTATTGGTAATTGCATAACCCACCTTGAAAGCAAACTTACTGAAGCTTGGCAGTAAATACATGATTTGCATTGGTACCCCATATCCTCAATTATATTGTCTTTAACTATCAAACTAATTTCCATCTCATCTCCACACAAAGGGTTCCTATTCTTTGATTGATGGGTATGATTTTTAATCACTTTGTGATTTTCGGTATTAGATGCAATTTCTAAAATTTTTAAGTCCATTATAATTCTTTAATTAAAAGTTTAATGTTTTATATTTTTATTTATGGAAGATAACAATATTTTAGCAGTAGTGCTAGCAGGTGGAAAATCAAAGAGATTTGGTGAAGATAAAAACCAGATTAAACTTGGAGATAAAACACTGTTAGAACATGTTTTATCTAAAATTAACAACAAATTTGAAGAGATACTTATTGTCTCAAGTCACAAGCTAGAAATAAAAAAATCAGAAAATATTACTATAATCCCAGATTGTTTCGATGACTTTGGTCCGTTAGCTGGTGTGTTAAGTTCAATGAAGTGGGTTAAAGAAAATCAAAAACAGTATAAGTGGGTTGCTACATTTCCATCTGATACACCTTTTTTTGAAATATCAATTATTGAAGAATATAAAAAAAGAATTAACATAAATGATAGCTCATTATATTTTATAAAATCTAATAATAAGCGACATAATATTTTTGGATTATGGTCAATAGATTTATTAGATGTACTAGAAGACGACTTAAAAAATAATAATTTTAGAAAAGTTGAAGATTGGGCTGATAAAATTGGAGTAAAAACAATTGATATTGAGGTAAATGAATTTGACCCATTTTTTAATATAAACACTAAAGAAGATTTAGAAAAAGCGAAAGAAATACTAGACAAAAATTAAAATGATTAATTATAAACAAGCTAAAAAAATTTTAATCAAATCAAAAATTAAAATCAAAGATGAGTTTATAGATTCATCAAAATCAATAAACAGAGTTAATGTACTAGATATCTATAGCACTGTGAATTATCCAGCAGGTACCAATGCTGCATTTGATGGTTTTGCTGTTAATTCAAAAGATACAAATAAACTTAATAAAAATAATTCACAGAACTTTAAGATATTAAAAACTATATCAGCAGGGGATAACCCAAAATTAAATAAAGTAAAAAAAATATGAAACTGTAGAAGTGATGACTGGTGCACTTATACCCAAAGGTTTTGATACAATCATTCCTATAGAAAAAATTATTTTTCACCCAAATAATAAACATATAAGTATTGATAATAAGATAAAAAAAAATCAACACATTAGATATGCTGGCTCAGATTATAAAAAAAAAGATCTGATTGTTAAAAAAGGAACTATTATTCAACCGTTTCACATCTTAGCCTTTAAAACATTAGGAGTTATAACGATTAAAGTTAAAAAAGTACCTAATATTTTATTTTTTTCAACAGGAAATGAAATTTCTAATAATAAAAATATTGTTAATTGGAAAGTAAGAAACTCAAATAGCCATTATATAAAATCACTATCTAATAATTTTTTATTTAATTATATTGATGGTGGAATCCTAAGAGACAAAGACGAAAAATTTTTTAAAAAGGAAATAGAAAAAAGTATTAAATCAAAAATTGATATTATAATTACCTCTGGAGCTGTTTCTGCTGGAAAACATGATTTTGTTCCATCTGTTGTTAAAAAATTTAATCTATCTAATTTTTTTAAAGGAGTTTCAATTAGACCAGGTAAACCAATTTTATTTGCAAAGTTAAAAGGTTTAGATAAAGCAATATTTGGTCTTCCAGGCAATCCTATTTCATCTTCGGCATGCTTTAGATTTTTTGTTTATCCCTATCTTCTTAATATTCTAGGTATTAAGAGTGAAAAGCCATTTAAAGCTAAATTAAAAAATGACTATTCTAAAAATAAAAAGATTATTAGATTTATTAAAGCAAGACTAACTTCAACCAATGATGGAAAATTAGAACTGCAAGCTTTAAAAGGTCAAGAATCCTTTAGAATTAAATCCTTTGTTGAGGCAAATGTATGGGGTTTATTTAAGGATGGACAGTCAGAATTTAAAAAAGGAGAGTTGATTGATTGCTACTCTCCAATTGGATCAAATATTAATATCTTTAAATAGATCTCATTTTTATTGTAGTCCAAAATAATAAGCATTAAATATTCTTTTTATGATTGAACTTAAAAATGAAAAAATCGCAATACCTGTTGTCTTATTAGCTGGTTTGATTTGGTCCTTTGGTCCTTTGGTTGTTAGGTACATGGATGATCCAAATTTAGTACCATGGCAATATATCTTTGCACGTGGATTAACAATTTTTTTAATCTTAAATCTTTATCTTTTTTTTGAAGAAGGAAAAGATTTTTATAAAAATTACTTAAAGATAGGTTGGTCGGGTATTGTTGGAGGGACTGGTCTTGGTATAGCGATGATAACTTTTATTTATTCTATCACAAATACTAGTGCTGCTATTACCTTGTTGTGTTTGGCTGCCATGCCTTTTTTTACAGCATTACTAGGCTTTTTATTTTTGAAAGAAAACATATCACTTAATGTTTGGGTAGCTATTTTTATAGCGACAGTTGGAATAATAATAATAGCCTTTGGCAATACAGAGAAAAATTCTGTATTAGGCCTAATATTTGGAATGACTTCTTCAATTGGTTTTTCGGTTTTTTCAGTAACATTAAGGTGGAATAAAGAAACACCAAAATTTACAACTGTGGCCTTTGCTGGTCTTTTTTGCTTTGGTGTTGCTACAATAGTTATTTTAAATAAAGATATGTCGTTTCTATCTTCAAGTTATAATGGTGCGTTATTCTCTTTGCATGGAACTTTAGTTTGTATGGGATTAATATTATATTCGATTGGATCAAAAGCTATACCTGCCGCTGAACTTACTTTGCTTTCATTAACAGAGGTAATAGGTGGTATTTTTTGGGTATGGATTCCAATTCTAGGAATAAATGAGATACCTTCTACAAATACAATAATAGGAGGCTTCTTTCTTTTTATGTCTATTATATATTATAGTCTTACAATTAAAACTAATAGACGATTTATTGCTTTAAATTAATTTATGATTGAAAAAAAAACTATAGTTAATAGTTGGAACGAGTGGGACCCTTTAAAGCATGTAATAGTTGGTAAGGCTGATGGCACTTGCATACCAGCACCAGAGCCAGCTTTGGATGCTAAAGTTCCAGAAGATTCTGATATGCGTGGTCAGTTTGGACCAAGAACAAAAGATACAGTTGATAAAGCAAATCAGTTGTTAGATGATTTTTCTAACATGTTAATCAAAAGAGGAATTAAAGTTGATAGACCTGACCCAATAGATTTTAGTAAAAAAACTTCAACACCAGATTGGGAAGCAGACACAATGTTTGGATGCATGCCACCTAGAGATGTTTTGCTTACAGTTGGTAATGAAATTTTAGAAGCAACGATGAGTTATAGATGTAGATGGTTTGAATACCTTTGTTACAGACCATTGTTAAAAAAATATTATAATGAAGATCCTAATATGAGACATGAAGCTGCTCCCAAACCAAGGTTAACTGATGCCGACTACAGAAAAGATTATTTATCTGATAAAATTGGAATTCAAAAAAGACTAGAATGGACTGAAGATAAATTTTTTGTAACAACTGAAGAGGAACCCTTATTTGATGCAGCAGATGTTTTAAGATTTGGTAAAGATTTAGTAGTTCAGCATGGTTTTACAACAAATCTTAAAGGAATAGATTGGCTTAAAAGACATTATAAAGATCATAGAGTTCATGCGGTTAATTTTCCAGGTGACCCTTACCCAATTCATATAGATGCAACATTTACACCAATCAAAGAAGGTTTAATTATTAATAATCCTCAAAGAAAACTTCCAAAAGAACAGAGAAAATTATTTGAAAATAATGGATGGGAAATTATTGACTCTGCGCAACCAGCTCATAATGAGCCACCACCGCTATGCTATTCATCTACTTGGTTATCCATGAATGTTTTGGTATTAAATCCAAAAACAGTGTGTGTTGAAAAAAGTGAAGTTTATCAAGCTGAACAATTGGATAAATTAGGAATGGAAGTTATCCCAGTAGATATGAGAGATGCTTATGCATTTGGCGGAGGACTACACTGCTGTACAGCTGACGTTTATAGAGAAGGGGAGTTAAAAGATTACTTTCCAAAACAATAATATTCATGTCATCTAAAATTAAAACAAAAAGAGAGCGAGTTAAATTTGCCTCTGATAATGTAGCAGGTGCATGTCCTGAGGTTTTAGAGGCGATCATAAAAGCTAATGAAGGAGACAGCACTCCATATGGGAATGATGAGTGGTCAACAAACTTACAAAATAAGTTTTCTGAAATTTTTGAAAAAGATGTAATTGTTTATCCAACCGCATCAGGTACAGCCGCTAATGCTTTAGCTTTATCAACAATGACGCCAGTTTTTGGAAGTATTTTTTGTCATAAACATTCACACATAAATACGGACGAATGTGGGGCTCCTGAATTTTATACAGGTGGCGCAAAACTAGTGCCTTTAAATGGAATTAATGGAAAATTTACACCAGAGGAATTATCTGAAAATATTGGAGGAGTTGGGGTAGTACATCATACACAACCCTCTGTGGTAAGTATTACCCAATTATGTGAAACAGGTGAAGTTTATCAGTTAGATGAAATTGCAGCTATTTCAGAAACTACTCATAAACATAATTTAAAAATGCATATGGATGGAGCAAGATTCGCTAATGCTTTAGTGTCACTTGGTGCAACTCCTGCTGAAATTACATGGAAGTCTGGAATAGATGTTTTATCTTTTGGTGCAACTAAAAATGGATGTATTGCAGCAGAAGCAATTATATTTTTTAAACCAGAATTAGTAGGCAATCTTCCTTTCTTAATGAAAAGATCAGGACACCTACTTTCAAAAATGCGTTTTGTTTCAGCTCAACTAGAGGCTTATATTTCAAATGATGTTTGGTTAAGAAATGCAAAACATGCAAATAAGATGGGAAAAAAATTAAGTGAAGGGTTAAACTCAAATCAAAATATTGAATTAATTTATCCAACAGAAGCCAATGAGGTATTTGCTAAATTTTCAAAACCTATTATTGATCATCTTAATTCAGAAGGTTACAAAATGAATCAAGAAGAGCTTGATGGTAAAGCGGTAAGACTTGTTGCGGCTTGGAATACTAAAGTTTCTGATGTGGATCAACTTTTGCAAACCATTTCTGAGGTGAAATAGAGGAAAAATTTTTACTAATTAAGAAATATTAACTGTAAAATGTGATATATTAAACCGAATCTTAACTAAGGAGATAAAATGGAAGTCATTATAGTATTAGGTGCAGCCTGGTGGGCTTGGAACACCTTCATGAATTAAATCTAAAAATTGCCAAGTGCGAAAAAACTTTTCGCACTTGTTTAATTTGGGTTCTCTTTCAAATGTTCAATGTAATCAACAACTTCTTGAAACTTTTCATCAGGAATATCTTTATATGAGTTGCCAAACTTCTCTTTGACACAGAGAGCAATATTAAAAACCACCTTTCCCTTCTAGTCCCTTTAGGTCCCAAAACCCTTATGCTTACTTAGTTCTTAAAATAGACTTGGCGTAAACTCTAAGCAATTTAAACGATAAAACCCCAAACAAACCCCAAACATTTCCGAGTGCTCATTAACCATCATTCCATCACCTAGACACCTGATTAGAGGTTTGGTAGGGTATTAAATGTGGACAACAGATGCATTATCTAACAGCTCAAGTTGGGATTTATTCACTTTTATATTTTTTGGCTTTATGCTCTATAAGGCATTCACAAAACCTTTTAGGGGTATTATTTGGTCAGCTTTAAAATCTCCATTCGCTCCACTCGCAAGTGAGGAAAGTACAAAAGATAGAATTAAAGCTACGTTGATTTTTATTGCAATTTTAGTAGTGTTAATTTTTGTTATTGGTGGGTGGCTATTTGAATTAATTAAAGTTATCAAAACATTTATATGAAAAAACTTCTATCGATCATCGTTCTGGGTTTGTTGTTGAGTGGCAATGCTTATGCAAAAGTTATTTCATTATCATGCATCTTTCAAAATGCATATGACGGGGGTAGTTTAATGAAACCTACCAACGATATGTATGCTTACATTAGTGATGATACAGAAATTTCTTTAGACTATGATAATGAGTCTATTAATGGGCTTGAAACTCCCGTGTGGAATGAAAATAAAATAATTGGGGAATTAAACAGAACTCTTAAGGGAGGAATTAAGTTGAATACTACCCTTACACTAAATCGTAATACTGGAAAGTTAAAACAAGAAATCACAGGCAAATATGGAACAACCACAATAAATTTTAAATGTTCTAAAGCGAAAAAAAAGTTCTAAATGAAAAAGATTTTAGGGATCATGGTTCTTTGTTTTATACTTAACTCTTGTGGAGATGGATATAGTGGTAGCGATTATGATAAGGGTTATGATGATGGTTATGATGGTGAAACACCTAGAAAAAACTCAAGTGCTTATTTAGATGGTTATGAAGATGGAGAATTTGATGGAGACTGTGATTATTATAAACAGAATAATATGTGGGATAAATACAAAGATTTAAAATGTGGTTAATATGAAAAAACTTTTATTTATTTTTATCTTGATTGCTTTATTTTCTAATGTAGCTAAATCAGAGCCTCTGCTTTTATCCTGTCAAATTGAAGACAAAAGTGAAGGACCATATTTTCTTGGTGTTGATTTAATTAATAAAACAATTGATAGAGCTGGAAACTTATATAAAATTATTTCTATATCTGAAAATTCAGTGAAAGCTGAAAGAAGAATAAAATTAGAAAATAAGCGTTATGTTACAACTATAATCTTAGATCGCTATCATGGAAATATGACTTTTATAAATACTGCAAAATCTTCAATTGATCAAAAATTCAAAATAATTGAACATATTAAGTTTGAATGCAATAATTATCCTGTATTTTAGAATATGAAAAAACTTTTAGGGATCATCGTTCTGGGTTTGTTGTTCAGTGGGAATGCTTCTTCAGTTGAAACTGCAGCAGAATATGCAAAAAAACAGAAAGTACTAGCGGCAATCAACTGTCCAGGAGTTTTATTAAACAAGGAAGGTTTTTGCAAATCAGTTAATCAATTTCTTAAAGCAGGTTTTAAAATAATTAATACTGCAACCGAAAGTAAAACTACAATATTCTCTTTACAAAAAAGAAATACCCTTGTTGTCTGTCTTGTTTATCCAAATGGAAATTCAAAGTGTAGCCATCCATGATGAAAAACCTTTTAGGGATCATAGTTTTGGGTTATAGGATTAAGTGGGATAGACCCCAAACAAACCCCAAACATTTCCGGGTGGTGTTTGAATGTTCTCTTGCTTAACTTGGGTTCTCTTTCAAAAAGTTAATGTAATCAACAACTTCTTGAAACTTATCATCAGGAATATCTTTATATGAGTTGCCAAACTTCTCTTTGACACAAATAGCAACATGGGCGTAGGGGTTTCTTCCTTTAGGGTGATTTGGATGACTTGGTAACTGACCTAGTAAATAATCACCAGCTTCCTGTATCATTTTCCACAGTTTACTTGCGTTTTCTTTATTCAAAGTTCCTCATTTCTTGTTTTATCCTAAAATCCTCTAGTATTACATCTAGTTTATCCTATAAAATCCTATAACAAACCCAGAACCACAATCCCTAAAAGCTTTTTCATTTTTTTTTTAATCTATAATCCCTGCTAAATTTTTAGCAGCTTTTTTTTTGGATCCTGCGGTTAATCCTTTGACATAGGCTGTTGCTATTCTTTCTGGATTTTTAATATTTCTTTTTTTAAATTTTTTTAATAAATCTTTGTAATTAGGTTTTCTAGGCATTACTTCGGAGCTTTTTTTATAATGGGTTTTTCGAAATCCTCTGTCATCTCAGCAAGCAGTGGTCGAAAGAAACATGTAGCAATAATTATGAGTGCAGAAATTATTAGTAAGGCATCAAACTTAACTACATCTACAATAACTCTTGTAGTGCCTAAAATAACATGAACTAGCATTGTTAAAAACATTGCACCTAGCCATAAATATATTACTGAAAATTTATATGGTTTAGCTACTAATCCAGCACCTAACAAAGCACCTAGTATAAGAGTAATAGGATCAGTTCTGATAGCAATTAAACCACCCAAGAATGAACCAATGAAAGCTATGTTAGCTACATAACCAATAGACAAAATTAAAATATTCGCAACTATGATTAGGTAGGAGAAATATAATAAAGCTTTATTCATAAAAATGAAATTAATCTCTAAAGTTTACAAATTCAATTGGGAGACCAATATCAATCGCTTCTATTGCAGCTATTGCCTCTTGAAGGTCATCTCTTTTCTTCCCTTCAGCTCTTAATTCTTCTCCTTGAATTTTAATCTGGATTTTAAGTTTTAGTTTTTTTATATCAGCAATAATCTTTTTAGCATTTTCTTGGCTAATACCTTCTTCTAATTCACTGACTTGCCTGATAGTTGTACCTGCGGCACTTTCTGAATTTTTAATAGCTATTACTCTTGGATCTACTTTTCTTCTTATAAGATGAATTTGTAGTAATTCATTTACTTGTTTTAATTTTAATTCATCTGGTGCTAGTGTAGTGATTATCTTATCTTTTCTTTCAATTGAAATTTTAAGTCCTTTAAAATCATATCGGTTACCAATTTCTCTTAAACAATTAGCAAGAGCATTATCAAATTCAGGATAATTAATTTTACTTATTACATCAAATGAAGGCATAATTTTTTAATATTTCATATAATAATGTATTTTTTGATTAGAACAATCTCTATTAGTGGTACTATTACATTAACAAAAGCTACTAGGATTGACTATTTGATTTACTTTGAATGAAGCAATAAGTTATGATTTATGGAAAACTTAGTTAAAAAATTAGAAGAACAGATTACTTTTCTACAGCAAGAAATGTCCCAAATGAGTAATGAACTTTATTCTCAGCAAAAAGAAATTATGAGATTAAAAAAAGAAGTTTCAAATCTTAATAAAAGAATTGAAGAATTAGATTGTGGAATTGAATCTAATATTAATAAAGAAGATGCAAAGCCGCCACATTATTAAATTTTGTAATTAATTCATGACAGAAAAATATGATATTATTATAGTCGGTGCGGGTGCAGCAGGTATGATGAGTGCCATAGAAGCTGGTAAACGTGGTCGAAAAGTACTTTTAATAGATCATGCAAAAAAAATAGGTGAAAAAATTCGTATATCTGGTGGTGGAAGATGTAATTTTACAAATATTCATACTCATCCTAGTAAATTTATTTCAAACAATCCTAAATTTGTAATATCTGCATTGAGTCAGTACACTCAAAATGATTTTATAGATTTAATAAAGAAACATAATATCAAATTTCATGAAAAAAAATTAGGACAACTTTTTTGTGATGAGAGTGCACAGCAAATCATTGATATGCTACTTTTAGAATGTGAAATGGCAAAAGTAGTTTTGAAAAAAGATACAATAGTCACTGATATTGATAAACAAGATGATAAATATTTTACTGTTATTGACTCTGATAAATATTTTAGTGATTCACTAATTATTGCTACAGGTGGTTTATCTATTCCTAAAATTGGAGCAAGTAAATTTGGCTACGATATTGCTCAAAAATTTAATTTAGATATTGTTGAAACATTACCTGCCTTAGTGCCTTTAACATTTAGTGAAAAAATACTTGCTATGTGTAAGGAGCTTACAGGGCTATCTGTTGAAGCTGTTGTCTCGTTTAAAAAGATACTATTTGAAGAGGGGATGTTGTTCACACATAGAGGTTTGAGTGGACCTTCTGTATTGCAAATTTCTTCCTACTGGAAATTAGGAGAAGAAATTAAAATTAATCTTTCACCAAAATTAGATGTTATTAAATTTTTAGGGGAAAGAAAAAACTCGAATCCTAAACATGATATAAACGCTATAATTTCAGAAATTCTCCCTAAGAGATTAGCGCTTATCATTTGTAATGAAAATAAAGTTAGTGGAAATATATGTGAATTATCAAATAAAATATTAAACAAGCTAAGCAATTCTATAAATGCTTGGGCTATAAACCCGACTGGGTCTGAAGGCTATAGAACGGCCGAGGTTACTCTTGGTGGTATAGATACAGATGAAATTTCCTCTAAAACTATGATGTCTAAGAAGCACGCAGGTCTATTTTTTATTGGTGAAGTTGTAGATGTTACTGGTCACTTGGGCGGTTATAACTTCCAATGGGCCTGGTCTTCAGGCTATGTGGCAGGTCAATATGCTTAAAGATTAGTTGTTCCTTGAACATCCTCAGTTTTTACTGGTTCTTCAATAGGTTCTGTTGTTGGGTTTAACTCAATTCCTGCAGGTGTAATAGTTGAAGGCATAGCAACGAATTGAGAATCTGGGTTTTCAACTGTTTTTCTAATTTTCATTCTGTGAATTCCAAATACACCTATTAAAGCATGAAAGAAAAGTAAAAATACAAAAAATCCATTTGAACCAACTATATCCATAAAGATTGAACAAAGAAATGGACCACCCATTGCACCCAAACCAAACGTAAACTGTATACCAGCACCAGCAGCTACAAATTTTTCTTTTGGTATATAATCGTTAGTATGAGCACAAATTAAAGAAAACATTGGTAAACTACAAATAGAAAAACAAATTAAAAAAATAAAAAACCATACTTTGCTTGTAGCAAGACCACTTGGTAAATACATTTGACCAGATGATAAAATAGCAAAGAAAGCAAAAATGCATGCACCAAAAGTTGAGATTACTATTACTTTTCTTCTATCGTATTTATCAGAAAGTTTTCCAATAGGGTATTGTGAAATAGCTCCGGATATTGCTAGCAGAAAAGTTACAAGTGATATCTGAAATATAGTAAAATTCATTGATGCGGCATAAACTGCTAACAATGTAAACAGTGCAGATTGAATTGTGCCATAAAAAAATGCACTTACTACACCAAAAGGTGAGGTTTTATAAAGTTCTTTTAAAGGCATACCTTTAATCTTTTTAAATGTAGGTGGTTTTTTTTTAGTTAATAGTATTGGTATAAGAGCAATAGATGTAATAATTGAAATTAATATGAAGGGTTCATAATTTGCAGGACTACTAAAATTTAGTAAAAACATTCCTATACCCATTGAACCATATAAAATAACCATATAAATAGACAAAACACTTCCCCTATTTTTATTGGATGATCTATCGTTTAACCAACTTTCAGCAACAGTATAAATACAAACCATGCTTATTCCCGTTAACACTCTTAGAGCAAACCAAACAAGTGGATTAACAAAAACTGAGTGAACCAAAATAACTAAAGATGCTAAAGATGCAAAGGCTGCAAAAACTCTAATATGACCTACTCTAGATATAAGACCAGTAATTGTTGATGTGCCAATGAAGTATCCAACAAAATACCCTGACATCATAAATCCAGTTGCTGCTAGACTAAAATCTTCTTTAACAGCTCTTACACCTAGAAGTGAACTTTGAAAGCCATAAGCCATCATCAGGAAACCCATGCCCAAAAACAATGCCCAAGAATTTTTTAAAACTTTATTCATAAATTGACCGTACTTATTTGTGATCTAGATGTAAATCAAGTCTTTATTATGCTTTAATTATGAATTCTTTAATTTAATAAAAGAGTGGATTGCGATGGCTGTAATAATGACAGCTCCACCTTGGATGGTTTCAAGACTGGGTTGTTCCTTGATAATTAGCCATACCCAAATAGGTCCAATAATTGTCTCTAGTAAGAAGAATAAGTTTACTTCAGCAGCAGGTATAAACCTAGGAGCTATAGTTACTAATACAAAGGGTATAGCCACACACATAATACACATAAGAGGTACAATGATTAAGTCACCTCCTATTAGTACAAAGCTTTCAATGAATAGTAGGGCGAATAAAGCCACAATTAGCTTACCAACAACAGCCGCAGGAATTAAATTCTTATCTTTTGCTGACCTAATAGTAACCGCTCCAACAGCCAACCCTAAGGCAGTTACTAAGCCTAAAATATCACCATAAAAATTACCAAGCTGAATGGAATCATAGAATATGTATATGGCAGCAGTAAAAGTTACAAGTATTGTTATCCATGTTTTTCTATCAGGTAATTCTTTTAAAAATACAGCACCGAGGAAAGCAGATAACATAGGGGCCATAGCAATCATAACCAATGTGTTAGCAACATTTGTATTTTGAATCGATACGACAAAGGTAATATTTGTAATTGAAAAAGTTCCTATATAAAGCAGTCCATGGTAACCACTTGAGAAAAGCATCTTAAAGAAGTTTAATTTATAAATTATTAACATCCCTAGAAAAACAGTAATAAAGGGAATAAGCCCTCTATAAAATACCAACCCCCAAGTATCAACATTAGAAAGCCTGATAAACAAAGAGTCAGGGGTGATAAACATTACGGCAACAAAAGCTAATAAGGATCCTTTTTGTTGTTCAGTTAAATTATTCAAGCACCTAAACCTTTCCAAAAGTTTTTAGCAAGGTTTATATTTGTAAGATCATAAAATGTTTTAAGACCAGTAGGTGAAGTCACA
Source organism: uncultured Candidatus Pelagibacter sp. (assembly GCA_905612375.1). GTDB lineage: Bacteria > Pseudomonadota > Alphaproteobacteria > Pelagibacterales > Pelagibacteraceae > Pelagibacter. The sequence goes on along the minus strand of CAJQRS010000011.1, from coordinate 13,322 downwards.
TTTATATCTCCATTTAATTTTTGATCTATAAAATCAATACCTGAAAAATAAATATCATTCTTTTTAAGATCTTTAGCAATTAAATTAGAAATTTTTGTTTCTATTTTTGTCAATTTAGTTGCAATAGGAGTTGCTCCTTTACTCATGTTGCTTAAAAAAGATCCTTTTTTAGGAATTCTTGAAATTGCACCACAAATTTTTCCGTTGATTAAAAAAACTCTTTTATCCCCAAACTTAATTTTTGGCAGAAACTTTTGACACATAATATGTCCATGCTTTTTTATAAAATTTAAAATCATTTTTTTATTAATTTTTTTTTCTACTAGATGAATATCATTTCCACTAAAACTATGAATAGGTTTGAGGATGATCTTTTTATTTTTTATAAAAAATTTATAAACTTCGTTAATATCTTTTGTAAAAATCGTATTTGGCATAAACTTTTGAAATGAGGCAGAGTAAAGCTTTTCAGAAATATTTCTTATGGAGGTTGGATTATTAACAATCTTAACTTTATCTTTGATCTTATCTAAAATGTATGTTGTTGAAATGTACTCTAAATTAAAAGGGGGGTCTTGACGTATCAGTAGATACTTACAGTTAGATAAATCTAGTGTTTGCTCACTTATAATCTTAAAAGACCCTTTATTAGAGTAGCTAAAATTTATATAATAGCCCTTAGCCACAACTTTATCATTTATTATTGAAAGGTTTTTTGGTTCGTAATAAAATATTTTGTATTTTCTATTTTGAGCTTCTACTGCAAGAAATATACTAGTATCACTTTTTGTGTTAAGTTTTAAGGGATGATTACCTTGAATAGCAATGATCTTATTTGTCATACAGTTCATTTAAATTTTCGTCTTTAGAAAATTTATTAATCATATGGTCCGCGTTTGTTGTTTTGTTATCAATCAATTTTTTCAGATGGTTTAAAAATTTTTTCTCGTTTTCTCCAGATTTATTTAAAACGTCTCTGTTCTCCAAACCTTTTTTAGATAAGTTGAGCAATAAAGATGACCAGTAAAATAAATCTTTACCCATTAACTCTGTATTAAAACCTTTTTTAGGAGCTTCAAAGTAAGCGTTTATAATTTTGTTTTTATCCCATTTAGAAATTAACTCATAAGTTTCATCTAAATTTCCATATAAAATTCCTGTATTAAATGCTGGTCCAGCACACAAGCAATCCCAACCACATGTGTCCATAGATCTTAATTCTATATATTTTTTTAATCTATTTTCTGTAAATATAGTACTTAGATGGGTAGCTAAATCATCTTCTGTTGGAAGTCGGCCATTTATTTCCTTAATTTTTCCATTCATAAAATCTAAAAATGTATAATTTTTTCCAGACAAGTATTCTTTATTGTTTTGTATAAATAAAAGTGGAAAGTTTATTGCAAAATCAGCATATTTTTCAAAATTCATGTTATCAAAAAAAACTTCAGGAAGTCCTCCACGTGAGGTGTCTTGCCAAACTTTTGATCTATAAGACATATAACCACTATTTTTTTTTTCAACTATTGAAGAATTTGCAAATAGTGCAATCGACACTGGAACAAGTGAATTAATTATCTTGAATTTTTTTATAAAATCTTGTTCTGAGTTGTAATCAAGATTTAATTGTGTTCCACAAGTTCTATACATCATATCAAGACTAAGCGAGCCACCATTGGGCATATCTCTTGTCATTACTTCATATCTTTGTTTAGGATTATTTGGTACTTCATTCAGAGTTGAAATTGGATCAAAACCGGCACTAACAATCTTTAAACCTATTTTTTTAGTCACTTGCTGTAATTCAAATAAATAATCATGAGATTCTGAGCAAGCTTCGTGAATATTATTTAGTTTGTCACCTGATAATTCTATTTGATTGCCAGGTTCTAGTGTGATATTTTTTCCTTCTTTTTGTAATCCAATAATATTTTGCTTTTCTGTAATTGGTTTCCAGCCAAACTCACTTAATTCATCAAACATTTTTAGGACAGTTTTGTAATCAGCTCTTTTATTTTTTTTTTGATCAAATAAAAATTTTTCATGCTCAATACCAATCTTAAAATCTTTGGTATCTCTAATTCCTGAATTAAAATAATTAATAATTTGCTCTTTGCTGATAATCATTGATTTATATATAGCGATATAAAGCTTAATTTAAAGTCATTTAAGTAAACTTAACTGTGCTTATCTTAATTTCCTGAAGCTGTACTAAGTAAAGATAGTTGAGTTATCTTATCATCACCCAAGATATCAATTGGTTTTACAGGGTAATCTCCAGTAAAATAATGATCTGTTAACTGAGGGTAGGTGTCATCTCTTTTTTCAAAACCTATTGCTCTATATAATCCTTCAAGAGATAAAAAATCTAAAGACTTAGCACCAATGTATTCACAAATTTCTGGATTTGTTTTATTAGCAGCTAACAGCTCTTTTTTTGTCGGTGTATCCACTCCATAAAAGTCAGGATATCTAATTTCTGGACAAGCAATTTTAACATGAACTTCTTTTGCACCAGCATCATAAAGCATTTTAACAATCTTATGAGAAGTTGTTCCTCTAACTAATGAGTCGTCTATTAAAATAATACTTTTATTTTCAATTGTCGATTTGTTAGCATTTAATTTTAATTTTACACCTAAACTTCTAATCTTTTGACTGGGTTCTATAAAAGTTCTTCCAACATAATGGTTTCTAATTAAACCTAATTCAAAATTAATTCCAAGATGCTGAGCAAATCCAAGAGCAGCGGCATTTCCTGAATCTGGTACAGGGACTACTATATCTGCGTCAATTCTATTTTCTTTAGCAAGCTCCACTCCCAGGTTTTTTCTGTGTTCATAAGCTGACTTTCCATCTAATAAACTATCTGGTCTTGCAAAATAAATATATTCAAAAACACAAGGCCTAACTTTCCTTGAAGGAAATGGTTTGAAACTTTTTAATTCATTATTTTCAATAAGAACAATCTCACCATTTTCTACATCTCTTATATACTTAGCTCCTATTATATCTAACGCACATGTTTCAGATGCTAAAACGTAACTGTCTTTTATTTTACCAATAATCAAGGGCCGTATTCCATGAGGGTCTCTAACACCTATTAAAGTGCTTTGTGTAAGCATAACTAATGCATAACCTCCTTGAATTTGAAATATAGCATCAATAACTTTATCGACAGTTTTGTTTCTTTTTGATTTTGCAATTAATTGAACAATTGTTTCAGTGTCTGAAGTTGTGTAAAAAATTGCACCATCTTCAACTAGCTTATTTCTAAGTGTAACTGAATTGGTTAAATTTCCATTATGTGCAACTCCAATACCGCCCGCATTAGTATCCGCAAAGAAAGGTTGGATATTTCTTAAAGTATTTTCACCTGTAGTGCTGTATCTGTTATGTCCAATAGCATGCTTTCCAAGTAAATTTTTTAAAACTTTCTCTTTGTTAAAGTTATCTCCAACTAAACCAAATCTTTTTTCTGAATAATATTTTTTACCATCAAATGATACAATACCACATCCTTCTTGACCTCTGTGTTGTAATGCATGAAGACCTAAAGCAGTTAGGGCAGCAGCATCGTCACTATTACTTATGCCAAATACACCACATTCTTCCTTAAGTTTTGGATTATAGCTCTTCAATTTTTTCTTTAGAATTTTGATACTTTTTTTCATTAGGAAATACTTTTATTAGATAAATACTACCTTTTTCTATGTATGGGAAGGTGTATGATTTATCCATACTAATTGGCCATTTATTATAACTATAAACAATATCTATAGCTGAAAATAAACAAACACAAATTAGATAACTTCTAATGAAGCCAAAAAATAAACCAAAAATAGAATCGAGCCTTCCAAGTCCAACAAATTTTACAGTCTTACTAATTCCTTTGTTCACTACTAATATTACGAATATTACTAAAACAAAAATAGCCAAACCAAGCGTTACATCAAGCACATATTCATTATCAATTATATTTTTAAAATATGGTTTGATCTTAGGAAATAAAATTATAGTTACCACATAAGCTAAGAGCCATTTTGAAGCTGAGAGTAAACTTAAAATAAAACCTTTGCTATAGCATTTAATTACAGAAAAAATAGTAATGATCAAAAAAATTAAATCAATAAGTGAGATTGCTTCATAAAAAGCCTTTAAAGCATCAATCATATTTATCTCTATTTTCCAAAAGGCTTACTTAGTAAAATAAGAGAGGGCAGTAGGGTTAAAACAGAAATCATTGCAAGCAACATTGCTAAGCCTGTAAACACCCCAAAATAAATTGTTGGTATAAATTTTGAGAAAACTAGAATTGAAAATCCGAATACAATTGTTATTGATGTATTTAGTATTGCAACACCAACGGTAGAGTGACAAATTTCTAAGGTTTTATTGTAATCTTTATTCTTTAAAAACTCCTCCTTAAATCTATAAATATAGTGAATGCTATTATCTACAGCAATACCGATTGTAATTGCAGCAATTGTTATAGTCATCATATCAAGTGGAATTCCAAGCAAACCTATAATTCCCAAGATAAAGAAAGCTGCGATAAAATTAGGCACAACCCCAATAAGGGATAATTTAATATTTCTGAATAAAATCAAAAACATAGCAAAAATTCCTATCATTACTAAACCCAATGTAAGTATTTGAGATTTAAAAAGACTTTGGAGTAAATTATTAAACAAAATTAAAACACCCGCCAATTTAAATTCTTCTTCACTAAGTTTTAATTTATTTTTAAGGTCATAATTTATTTGATTTATTAAATCATTTCTACGTAAACCGTCTTGTGAATCTATAATTCTAAGACTTATCCGAGCCTCATTATCCTTTATAGATATGTAGGGATCTACAATATCTTTTTTTATACTTTCGGGAATTTTTGAGTAGAGAACACCTATTTCTAATGTCCCTAAGGGTTTGTTGTTATTTAGTTGTGTGGCTACTTCTATAATTGAGCTAAATGACAAAACTTTTCCAACAGCAGTTAAACTATCTAAATAGTTATGAACTAATTGAATTTTATCAACCTTATCTTTGGTAAACCAGTATTTTTCATCATCTTGATTATCTTCATCTCCCCAATCTTCAAATTCATTGTCTTTGTTAGAGTCGACAACAACTTTCTCTGGAAATTTCAATATAACCTCCAAAGGTGTAGTGCCACCTAGTTTTTCATCAATAAGCTTCATGCCTTTATAGATTTCAGTATTTTTATTAAAATAATTTATAAAGCTATTTTCAACTTCAAGCTTGCTTATCCCAACAACACTCAAGGCAACAACTAAACCAGTTACTAAAAAAATTATACTTTTATTGTTAATAGAAATTTTACCAAAAAAAGAAGTAATTTTAGAATCTGCATCTTCTTTTACTTTCATTTTATTATTGGACATAAAGCTCAATAGAGTAGGGAGCAAAGTAAATGTAATTGTAAAAGAAGTTATTAATCCTAAAGTCATCATCCATCCAAAATCAATAATAGGTTTAATACCACTAAATATTAAAGAAAGAAAAGCGCAGATAGTTGTAAGGACTGTATAAACTATTGGCCAAAACATCTTGTCAGTTGTCATTGTAATAATTTTCAAATTATCCAAATTTGGAAAATCTTCTCTTAATTGTAGAAATCGAGTACTCATATGAATATTCATTGCCATAGTTAGAATTAACATTAGAGCAATAAAATTTGAGGATATAACAGTAACCTTCCAGCCCAAAAGACCAAGTAGACCTGTCATAATTAAAACTGAAAAAAAACAACTACTGATTGGAATAATTATCCAAATGAGCCTTCTAAATACAAACCATAGAGTAGCGATAATAAATAAAAGAACTCCTAGACCAAAAACAATAATATCACTTTTAATAAATGACATCATATCATCTGCGATCATTGGAATACCTCCCAGGTATATTTTTCCAACATCTTCATAGCTTTTGATGACCTCTCTTATCTGAGTGATGTTTTTATGATTTTTCTTTTTTAAATTATCTTTATAAATTTCAATTTCTTGAACTGATTTATTTTGAATATTCTTTAGTTCGTCTTTTTTTATATAAACGATTATACCACTTGTTTTACCATCTTCACTTATTACAAAATTTCTAAAAACTGGACTATTTAATATTTCTTTAAATCCTCTTTCCGTATCTACACCCTCATCTTTTAAAGTTTTAAAACTTTCCAATCTTTCTTGAAGAGGCGCTTCTGAATTATTTAACAAGGGTATGTCAAGCAGTGTAACAACACTATGTACCCAATCTAGACTTTGGATTTTATACTTTAAACTTAAAAGATTATTAATAGAAGATTCGGTTACCATCCCTTCATTGGGTGAGTAGGTTAAGACTAAAAATTCTTTAGAGCCATACCTTTCAGTTACTTCCTTTAAATATTCAAGATCAGGGTCACCTTCAATTAAAAGAGTTTCAGAAGAGGCATCTAGCCTAAAATCTTTAGAAAAATAACCAAAGCTCAATAGTGTAATTAAAAGTAATACAAAAATTGATTTAGGATTTTTTAAAACAGCATTTTGGTATAAATGAGATAGCATTTAATGCTATATATATTGGATATTAGTTAATTTGAGTATCTTTAAATTTAGTAAACATTGCTTCAAATTCCACCATAACATTGCCAGTAGGACCGTGTCTTTGTTTTCCTATGATAAGTTCAGCCAAGTTTGAAACTTCATTCATTTTAGCCTGCCATTCTGCATGTTCTACAGTTGCAGGTCTTGGTTCTTTCCTCTCTAAATAGTAGGCTTCTCTATAAACAAACATTACAACATCTGCATCTTGTTCAATTGATCCAGATTCTCTCAGATCAGATAGCTGAGGCTTATGATCGTCTCTTTGCTCTACTGCTCTTGATAACTGTGAAAGTGCAATCACAGGAAGTTTAAGTTCTTTTGCCATTGCTTTAAGTCCTTGAGTGATTTCAGAAATCTCTTGAACTCTACCATCTCTATTATTTCCAGACCCTCTCATTAACTGGATATAATCAACAACTATTAAATCTAAGCCAAATAATCTTTTAATACGCCTTGCTCTGTTACTCATTGCAGCAATACTAATAGCAGGTGTTTCATCTATATATAAAGGAAGTTCGGATATATTTTTTGATGTTTCAATAAATTTATCGAACTGTTCATCAGAAATTCTACCCCTTCTAATATCATTAGATTTGATTCTAGACTGTTCTGCTAAAATCCTGGTTGATAATTGCTCTGATGACATTTCCAGTGAAAAAAAAGCAACTGCAGATTTTTTTCCTTTTTCTTGTAGTTTTTGAGCTGCATTGAAAGCTATATTTGTTGCTAAAGCAGTTTTTCCCATAGAAGGTCTTCCAGCAATAATAATTAAATCTGAGTTATGTAGTCCACCTAGTCTATCATCTAAATCTCTTAAACCAGTAGGCACACCTACGATTCCTTCATCGTTTTGATAGGCGGCTGACGCCATCTCAATGGTTTGTTTCATTGCTTCATCAAATTTAACTAGAGATGAATTGAAAGATCCTTTTTCTGCAAGATCAAATAATAATCTTTCTGAATTTTCAATTATATTTTGTCCATTTACATCAAGTGCATTTAGTTTTGCAGCATCAATTGTATTCTCAGATATTTTAATTAGCTCTCTTCTTACAAACATATCATAAATAATTCTTGAATATTCTATTGCTTGTCTTGGAGGTGTAGAAAATTTTGTAACTTTAACTAAATATTCAGGAACATTTAGTTCATCTTTTTCATTTTCAAAATAATTTTTTAGAGTAATCGGGTTTGCGAGCATTCCTTTATAAATAAGACTTTCAATTGCTGAAAAAATACTCTGATGCATGGGGTCATAAAAATTAATACTAGAAATAATAGTATTTATTTCATCAAATATTTCATTTTGTACTAATATTGATCCTATTACCGCCTGTTCAGCTTCAATGTTATTGGGTAGTTCTTTAAAGGTATCTTTAACGATACTTAGATTTTTTTCCATGAATAAATTTTAACCTAAATAAAATTTAAAAGAATAACAAATATATGCTGGGGAAAGAATTGTATAATTATTGAATAGTATCTGCTGTAACTACATTTATAGTAATCTCAGAGTCTATCTCGGAGTGTAGAATAATTTTTACCTTAAATTTACCAATTGATTTAATCTCAGTTGCTGGTTGTATCATTGAAGGTTTGATGTCCAGTTTATCACTTTCGTATATTAATTTTGCAATTTCAGTTGGCTTAACTGAACCATAAAGTTCTTTATTTTCAGTACTTAGTTTTTTAATTTCAAACTCTTTACCATTAATTAATTCTGAAATTTTTTGTGCCTCTTTTTTTTTTTCATCATCTTTTTTTCCTAATTCAGATTTAATTTTTTCGACTTCAGCAATATTTTCTTTTGAGGCATACAAGGCTTTTTTATTTGAGATTAAGTAGTTTCTAGCAAAACCTCTTTTTACATCTATAATTTCTCCAATAGATCCAATTCTTCTTAAATTTTCTAAAAGTATAACTTTCATTTAAATTAGTGCCAAGTTTCTAGCTCTCTTAATAGACAAGGAAAGCTCTCTTTGTTTTTTTTGTGAAACATTTGTTATTCTTGAAGGTAATATTTTACCGTTTTCTGACATGTATTTTTTTAATAGTCTAATATTTTTATAATCAACTTCAGGGGCACCTTTAATGGATAGTGGACAAGATTTTTTAAATTTATATTTATTTGGTTGAAATATACTTAACTTTGCAAAATTACTTTGTTTACCTTTTTTATTATCACTTCTTTTTTTTGATGGCATAATTAGTCTCTATTATAATCTCTTTTGTATTCTTTTTTTTCGTATTCATCTTTTTTTGAAAAATATTTAGCTTCTAAATCAAATTTTTTAACTCGAACAGTCATATATCTTAAAAGATTTTTATCAATAATTTCATTTTTTTCTAATTCTTCAATAATTTTTCCAGATCCTTTAATTTTAAAGTGCATATAGATGCCTTTTTTATTTTTTTTAATAGCGTAGGCTAGGTTTAACAAACCCCATTCTTCCGTTTGTACTATTTCACCATCACTTTTCTCTACTATTTTAGAATATTTTTCAGTTAGTTGTTTAATCTGAGCCGGACTAGTATCTTGTCTGGCAACTATAGTGTGTTCGTATAAATTCATAATTGTTCTTTAATAAAAATTGAGGATATACTATTATAACAATTGAATTACAACACTTAAAACCACAATAAAATTTAAATATTTAAATGTTTTCTGTTATTTTCCCAGGTCAAGGCTCTCAATTAGTTGGAATGGGCAAAAACTTGCATAATAAATATAACCTTGTTCAGGATTTATTTAATGAGGCTGATGATACACTTGGGTTTTCGTTATCAAATCTTATTTTAAATGGACCCAAGGAAAACCTTGATTTAACGGAAAATACTCAACCTGCCATATTCCTAATAAGTTACTCAATATTTAAACTAATTAAAGAAGAATTTGACATCAACTTAAGCAAAGCAAATTTTTTTGCTGGACATTCATTAGGAGAATATTCTGCACTAGCTTCTGCTGGAGTATTATCATTTTCGGATACTTTAAGAATATTAAAAATTAGAGGTAAGGCTATGCAAGATTCGGTTCCAAAAGGTGAGGGAGGGATGGTGGCTATTTTGGGCTCTGAAGTTAAAATAATAGAAAATTTTATTAATGAAAATAAGAATAAATATGAATGTTACATAGCAAATGATAATTCTGTTGGTCAAATAGTGTTAAGTGGAAATATTCAAGATTTAGAAAAAATGATGATTGATTTAAAATCTGCTAATATTAAAAATATTAAGCTACCTGTAAGCGCTCCTTTTCATTGTAAATTAATGAATAAAGCAACACTTGTAATGAATGAGGAAATTAAAAAGTTAAATTTTAAAGAACCTAAAAATATTCTAATTTCCAATGTAACAGGAAAAGAAATAACCAATTCAAGTGAACTTAAAGATTCATTAGTTAAACAAATTGAGAGCAGAGTTCGTTGGAGAGAAAGTGTTTTACTGATGATTGATAGAGGGGTTAATCAATTTATAGAAATGGGACCTGGTAAAGTTTTATCTGGTTTAATAAAGAGAATTGATAAAAATGTTAAAGTTAGTGCAATAAATACAGAAGAAGATATAAATTTAATTGATATTAATGAATAGTTTAAAAAATAAAAAAATTATAATTACGGGTGCATCAGGGGGTATTGGTAGCTCAATAGTTGAAAAACTATATGAGAATGGAGCCAACATTCTAGCTACTGGAACACGAATTGAAAAGCTAGAGGAATTAAAGACAAAATTTAAAAATATTAAGATTCTAACGTTTGACATTTCACAACATGATAAAGTGGAAGAATTTATAAACAATGCAACTGAAGAATTGGGTGGATCACTTGATTGTATAATTAACAATGCGGGAATTACAAAAGATAATTTAACAATTAGAATGAGCCTAGAAGAATGGACAAAAGTTATAAATATTAATTTAACTTCAACATTTTTAATGTGTAAATATTCCATAAAAAAAATGCTTAAAAATAAATCTGGAAAAATTATCAATATTACATCAGTGGTAGGGCATACAGGTAATGTTGGTCAAGCAAACTACACGGCATCTAAAGCTGGTATTGTTGCAATGTCCAAAAGTCTTGCAATTGAATATGCTAAAAAGAATATTAATGTGAACTGTATATCCCCTGGCTTTATAAGTACTGCGATGACTGATCAGATTGATGAAAAACATAAAGCAGCAATAATTGCAAAAATTCCGTCTAATAGATTGGGTAAACCAGAGGATATTGCCAACGCAGTTACTTTTTTAAGCTCCAATTTATCGGACTATGTTAATGGTGAAACATTACATGTAAATGGAGGCATGTATTTGGGTTGACAAAACTACTTTTTAATTTAATAAGAAAATATAACAATAAAAGGAACAATATGTCAGAAGAAATTTCAAATAAAGTTAAAAAAATTGTAGCAGATCACTTAGGAATTGATGAAGTTAAAGTTCAAGACGATTCTAGCTTCATAGACGATCTTGGTGCTGATAGTTTAGACACAGTTGAATTAGTAATGGCTTTTGAAGAGGAATTTGGTTCAGAAATTTCAGATAGCCAAGCTGAAAAAATACTAACTGTTGGTGATGCAATTAATTTTATAGCAGGTAAAACGAATTAAAATTAAAATGTCTGTGAAAAAAGATGGGATAATGGTGATTTTATCATCCCCATCTGGGGCAGGTAAAACCACTTTAGTAAAACTTCTATCTCAAAATAAAAATTTTCATATATCAGTATCTCACACAACTAGAAAACCAAGAATCAACGAAATTGCGAATAAAGATTATTATTTTGTTGATCATGAAAAATTTGAAGGATTAATCAAAAATGAAGAATTTTTAGAATATGCAAGAGTATTTAATCATCTTTATGGAACAACAAGAACACCTGTTATAGAAAAACTAGAAAAAAGTGAAAATGTAATTTTTGATATTGACTGGCAAGGTGCCGATCAAATTAAAAATAAAAAATTAAATTATAAATTAATCACTTTTTTTATTTTACCACCAAGTAAAGAAGTTTTATTTGAAAGACTTTCAAATAGAGACATGAAAGACAAGTTAATTGTAGAAGAAAGAATGAAGGAATTCAGTAGAGATGTATTACATTGGATAAATTATGATTATGTAATTATAAATGACAATCTTGATGAATGTTATTCTAAGATTAGTAATTTAATTGATGCGGAAATTAATAATGGATCAAAAGATTATGATAAAGAATACATTAGAGAACATGTTAATAAATTAACATCTTAAACTCTCATATTCTTTAACAAGTTTAAAATACATCTCAGCTTCTAAGTTTTGTGGTCGAAGATTAAGATCAATATTAAACTTTTCAGAGATTTCCTTTGCATTTTTGAATACTTGGTTGAAAGGTTTTTTAAGCATTTTTCTCCTTTGACTAAAGAAGACTCTAGTAAGCATTTCAAGATTTTTTGCATTTTGTATTTTAAAAAAATTATCTCTAGGGGTAAAAAGTAGTAGTGTACTATCAATCTTGGGACGTGGTGAAAAACTTTGTGGTTTAATGTCTATTATCTTTTTTATATTAAGTTTCCAATTTGATAAAATTGATAATCTTCCATATTTTGAAGTATTAGATTCTGCAATAATTCGTTCAGCAACTTCTTTTTGGAACATTAATACTAAGTTTTCAAACCAGAAGCTCTTATTTATATTGACTATCCATTTTGACAAAATTTCAGTTGATATATTGTATGGTAAATTCCCAAAAACAGTAAGTTTTTCACTAGAAATTTTATCTTCAGATATTTTTAATACATCATCATTAATAATGGTAATCTCATCAACAAACTTATCTTTTAATAATAATGCTAACTCATCATCTTTTTCAATCGCATAAACTTTTTTGGGATTTTTTTTTAAAATGAATGTGGTTAAATTTCCACTACCAGGACCTATTTCTAAAACTTCTTTATTTGTAATTTCAACAGTATCTACAATCTGTTCAAGAACATTACGGTCAATTAAAAAATTTTGTCCTAAACTTTTTTTGGGTTTAATAAACATTTATTTATCTAAGAATTTTAATGTTTCAATTAAGCTTTTGGGGTCAGATAAATTTTTACCCAGCATGGAAGAATTTGGACCATGGTCGGGTGAAATACGGACAAATGGTAAGCCTAGAGTTATATTAATTGCATCAAAACCAAATAAAGCCTTCATTGGAGCTAGAACTTGGTCATGATACATTCCAACAATTACATCAAATTTTTTTAAATGTTTTTGCATAAAAATAGTATCTGCTGGAAAGGGGCCCTCAATCTTAAAATTTTGTGTTCTTAATTTTTTAATAGCAGGGAGGATTATTGCATTTTCTTCACAATTTTTAAAGTTGCTTTCACAGTGAGGATTTAGACCGGTTATTGCAATTTTTGGTTTTTTTTTAAAATTATTTTTATAAAATTCAGTAATTAGCTTAATATGAATATGTATTTTTCTTTGGGTAATATGTTTGTGCACATTCTTTAAAGCGAGATGAGTTGTAATTGGACTAACTGATAGTTGTTTGTTAAAAATTAGCATAGCAACCTCATTCTTTTTTTTACTTTTTGCAGCTAAGTATTCTGTGATACCCAAACTTTTCCCCTCTAAAAAATGTTTTTTAGAAATTGGTCCATTTATTAGTTTAGAAAATTTATTCTTTTTGAGTATTTCTAAAGCAATTTCAAAAGATTTTTTAATATAATTATTAGATT
>CAJQRS010000010.1 GCA_905612375.1 uncultured Candidatus Pelagibacter sp. | reverse complement strand
GATGATGAACTAGATCTGCTGTAACTAGATTTATTCTCATCTCTAAATTTTCTTTTTTTGTTATATGGAGCTTTTCCTTTTTTTCCTCCTCTTGAGTTTCCTTTTGCACCACGTGGTGCTGGTTTAAAATTTGGATCAATTAGTTTACTAATTTCATTCCACATCGATCTATCATCTGGTGTAAGAAAAGTTAAAGCCGAACCCTCATTTCCTGCTCTAGCAGTTCTTCCAATTCTATGTACATAATCTTCAGGCACTTGCGGAAGATCATAATTTATTACGTGTTGAATTAATGGAATATCTAAACCTCTTGCAGCAACATCAGTTGCAATTAATATTCTCTTAAGCCCTTTTCTAAATGAAGCAATTACGCGATCTCTTTTACTCTGACGAAGATCTCCATGAATAGCATCAGCTGAATGACCTTCTTCTTTAAGTCGCTTAACCATTTTGTCAGCACCTCTTTTAGTTTTAACAAAAACTAAAATTGATCCTTTTCTAGCTATAAATTGATCTACCAATTGGTCATATTTATTTTCTTTGAATACCTGAAGAGTTTCTTGTTTAATTTTTGCAATCGGAACTGAAGTTGAGCCTGTAGAAATTCTTTCTGGCTTATTTAAATATCTTTCAGAAATTCTGACAATATTTTGTGGTAAAGTTGCAGAAAACAATAAAGTTTGATGATCTTTTGGAACAAATTTTAAAATCATCTCTATTTGTGGAGTAAACCCCATATCCAACATTCTATCAGTTTCATCTAGTACTAAGTATTTGGTAGCTGATAAATTTAAACTTTTTCTTTTTAGATGGTCATTAATTCTTCCTGGTGTTCCCACGATTATTCTAGATCTGTTGCCTAGTTGTCTAAGCTGTTTTTGCATTGCCTCTCCACCAATAAGCAGGGCAGTTTTAATGTTAATTTTATCACTAATAATACTTTTAATTGCTGCCATTACTTGGCTAGCTAATTCTCTAGTTGGACACATTACTAACGCAAATGCATTTTTGTCTAATATTAATTTATTAACTAAAGGGATACTGAATGCTAATGTTTTTCCAGTTCCAGTTTGTGCTGTTCCCAAAACATCTTTTCCCTCTAAAGCAACTGGAATTGCCATAGCTTGAATTGGTGTTGGCTTCGTAAACTTCATTTTTTCCAATGAATTTTTCAAAGAATCTTCTATTTTTAGTAATTTAAAGTTTTCCATTCAGGTATTTAGACTTTTTAAATTTTAAGGAGATGTGCTCTTAATCCTTTAATACGTCTAATTTTCATAGCGATATATATGCGTTTTTTTAATAATCGCAAGAAGTGAATTTTTTTTTAAAGCTCCTTTAGTAGGAAATAATCATCTTTTTTAAGTTTTCAAATGACTCAATTGATGTATAAGAGCCTGAAATTATGAATAACAATATTCGAAACATCACAATTATTGCTCACGTTGACCACGGTAAAACTACCATGATTGATACTCTTATGAAGCAGAGTGGCTCATTTAGAGAAAATGAAGTTGTTGATGAAAGATTGATGGATTCTGGTGAATTAGAAAAGGAAAGAGGTATTACTATTTTAGCTAAACCTGCTTCAATCAACTGGAAAGATTCAAGAATTAATATTATTGATACACCTGGTCACAGAGATTTTGCTGCAGAGGTTGAGCGTGTATTAAGTATGGCAGATGGAGCCTTATTACTTATTGATTCTGCAGAGGGTGTAATGCCTCAAACAAAATTTGTTTTAGCAAAAGCTCTTAAACAGGGGTTAAAACCAATTGTTATAATTAATAAATTAGATAAAGCTGATCAAAGAGCTAATGAGGTATTAGATGAAACATTTGATTTATTTGTAAGTTTAGATGCGAATGAAGAGCAGTTGGACTTCCCAGTTTTATATGCCAGTGGAAGATCTGGATGGGCAAGCAAAGAGGTTGATGGACCAAGAGAAAACCTTCATCCCCTATTAGATTTAATTTTAGAACATGTTAACCCTGATGATCTTGATAAAACAAAACCTTTCGCAATGCTATCTACTCTTTTGTATGCAGATAGTTTTTTAGGGAGAAGTTTAGTTGGAAAAATATCTCAAGGTACAGCTAGAGCCAATCAACCTATCAAGGCGATAAATCTTAAAGGTGAAAAAGTTGATGAAGGTAGATTGACTAAGATTTTTAGATATGAAGGAACAAAAAAAGTGCCTATCGAAGTTGGTGAGGCTGGAGATATTGTTGTAATTGCAGGTTTAGAAAAAGCTAACGTAGCCGATACAATTTGTGACCCAGAAGTAAACGAGCCACTTCCCGCTACACCAATAGATCCTCCAACTATGTCTATAACTATAAGTGTTAATAGTTCTCCTTTAGCTGGAACAGAGGGTAAAAAATTAACAAGTACTCAAATTAGAGACAGATTAGTTACTGAAGCACAGAATAACGTTGGAATTAGTTTTTCTCAAAATAAAAATGTGGATGCTTTTGTAATTAGTGGGCGTGGTGAATTAATGCTTGAAATCTTGTTAACACAAATGAGACGTGAAGGTTTTGAAATGACAGTAAGCCCTCCAAAAGTTTTATATCAAAAAGACGAAGATGGAAAAAGAATGGAACCCATTGAAGAAATTACTGTTGACCTAGATGAAGAATTTTCATCAAAAATTATTGATTCAATGAATAGAAGAAAAGGTAAATTACTTGATCTTAAAGATACTGGAAAAGATAAGAAAAGATTAATCTTTCACGCACCAACAAGAGGCTTGATGGGTTACACAAGTAGATTTTTAACTTTAACAAAGGGTACTGGTGTAATTAACAGAATATTCCATGGTTATGGAAAATTTGAAGGCGAAATGGATGGAAGAAAAAATGGTGCTTTAATTTCAATGGCTAATGGGAAAGCTGTTGCATTTGCAATATTTAACTTACAGGCGAGAGGTGAAATGTTTGTAACTCATAACGATCCTGTTTATGAGGGAATGATCGTTGGTCTGGCACCAAAACCTGGTGATATGATTATTAACGTTATGAAAGGTAAGCAGTTAACTAATATGAGAACTCAGGGTACAGATGAAAATGTTGTACTTACTCCAGTTAGACAAATGTCAATTGCAGAACAATTAAGTATGTTAAATACTGATGAAGCTTTAGAAATTACACCTAAATCACTTAGATTGAGAAAAGCAATACTTAATCCTACCGATAGAAAAAAGAACGAAAAATCTGGAACACCACTTTAATTAAAAGATTTTCCAACAATAAATAATCCAAAAGCAACTGCTGGACCAATTCCAAAAGCAAACAATAGGGTTCCTACTCCAACTGTTCCACCTAAATACCACCCAATAGACATTACAGTAATTTCTAGAGAAGCTCTAACGACTGCTATAGGTAGGTTTGTTTTTTTTTGGATTCCAATCATTAGTCCATCCCTTGGTCCAGGTCCTAAATTTGCAACTAGGTATATTCCACCACCTAGTCCAACTATAAGTACGGCTATTATGGCTAACAATAATTGAGAAATATAATTTTCTGGTGTTGGTACAAACTTGATGCAGAAATCTATCATCAGACCAATAATTAAGGCATTTAGAATTGTTCCAATTCCAGGTTTTTGATTTAAAGGAAACCAAAATAGTAAGACAACTATACTTATCAATATAGTTGTTATTCCAACAGAAAGATTAATCTTTAAGTGAATACCTTGTGCAAGAACACTCCATGGTGAGGCTCCTGCTGCTGAAACAATTAGTAATCCCTCACCTAATCCAAATAGAATTAAACCAAAACACAAAAAAAGGGATGTTGAAATTTTTGGTTTCAAATTAAAAGGTTTATCTGAGCTCCATGAAACTTTAGGAACATTTTTTATAGATAAAAACATGCCATAAGTAATTATACACTTTAACAAGAAAAGAAAGTCTATTATTCTTATTCTTATTATGAAAAAAATTTTTATAAATATCATCTT
>CAJQRS010000009.1 GCA_905612375.1 uncultured Candidatus Pelagibacter sp. | reverse complement strand
TATAACTTTTTCAAATTTTAGTTTTTCAGATAATGATGCATTCTTAAACATAAGCTCATACTTCACTCAGGGCCAACCACTTTATATGTTACTATATGCGTCTGGAATAATATTTTTCACTTTTTTTTATACTTCAATAACTTTCAATCCAACAGAAACAGCTGATAATTTAAGAAAATATGGTGGTTTTGTACCTGGAATTAGACCTGGTGAGAATACAGCCTTACATATAGACAAAATTGTTACCAAACTTACAACAATTGGTGCTCTTTATTTAACTATTGTATGTTTGATGCCAGAATTTTTAATTGCAAATTACCCCATACCTTTTTACTTGGGTGGTACTTCAATTTTAATTGTTGTCGTTGTTGCAATTGATACTGTAACTCAAATACAAACGAGACTAATGAGTTCTCAATATGAGCAATTAATAAAAAAAACAAAATTCGGTAAATAGTCTTGTGAATATTATTTTATTCGGTCCTCCAGGAGCAGGAAAGGGCACACAGGCACAATTCATTGTAAAAAAACATAACTACTTTCAATTATCAACTGGCAACCTTTTAAGAGAGGAAGTTAAATTAAGAACTCCACTTGGTAGAGAGATAGAATCATTAATATCAAATGGTAAGTTTGCTTCAAACGAAATAGTCAACACACTGTTGAGGCAATCTATTATTAACCTTAAATTTCGAGATAGGATTATTTTTGATGGATACCCTAGAAATGTTGAACAAGCAAAGAATTTAGAGATAATTTTAGGTGAACTTGATCAATCTATTGGTCATATAATTTTTTTAAATGTTTCAAAAAATATTATTGAAAAACGTATTATGGGAAGAATGACATGTGATAAATGTAATATGACTTTGAATGAATTTTTTAATAAAGAGCAAATCGAGTTACACCCATGTGGTAAAGAGTTCCTTAAGAGGAGAAAAGATGATAATTTCGATATAGTTGTAGCAAGATATGAAACATACATGAAAACAACTAAACCAGTTCTCGATTTTTACTCAAAAAATGCAAATTTCACAGAAATCGATGGTGCAGCTGAAATTGAGCAAATTACCAATAAAATTAATGATGTTCTTAATGTTTAAGAAGTTGACTTTAGAACATCTTCTTATATAAAAGGCTAAATTTATTCTCAAAAATATGGCTCGTATAGCAGGTGTAAACATCCCCCAAAACAAACTTGTCCATATAGGACTAACTTACATTTTTGGTATAGGTGATAAGTTTTCAAACCAGATTTGTACATCGTTAGAAATTCCAACTGCAAAAAGAATTAACGAATTAACTGATGATGATATATTAAAAATTAGAGAATATATTGATGCAAATTTTAAAGTCGAAGGTGATCTTAGGAGAGACTACTCTTTAACTATTAAAAGATTAATTGATCTTGCGTGTTACAGAGGATCAAGACATAGAAAAAAACTTCCAGTTAGAGGACAAAGAACAAGATGTAATGCTAGAACTAGAAAAGGTAAAGCTATTGCAATTGCAGGTAAAAAATTAACACCACTTAAAAAATAATTAATTTATGGATAAAGTTGATAAAATAGAAAAAGCAGATTCTGTTGTAGAAAAAAAAGTTGAGAAAAAAGCAGATAAAAAATCTAAAAAAAGTTCATATTCTAAAAAGAAAAAAATTAAGAAAAATATACTTAACGGTATTGCTTACGTGCAATCAACATTTAATAATACAATAATTTCAATAGCAGACACTAATGGAAACGTTATTTCATGGGCTTCTGCTGGCCAAAAAGGTTTTAAAGGTTCTAGAAAATCAACTCCTTATGCTGCGCAAGTTGCTGCTGACTCTGCTGCATCAAAAGCATTAGAATTTGGAATGAAAACATTAACTGTTCAAGTTAAAGGACCTGGCTCAGGAAGAGAGACTGCCTTGAGAGCATTACAAGCAAAAGGATTTAAGATCCTTTCAATAAAAGATACAACACCAATGCCACATAACGGCGTAAGACCACCAAAGAAAAGGAGAGTTTAATAAATGGAAAGTTTAAATGTAAATGCTAAAAATTGGAAAGCATTAATTAAACCAGCTCAATTAGATGTTAAAATTAGTGATGATAAATCACATGCTAAAATCGTAGCAGAGCCATTAGAAAAAGGTTATGGTTTAACTTTAGGTAATTCTTTAAGAAGAATTTTACTTTCATCTATTAGAGGTGCTGCTGTAACCTCAATTCAAATTGATGGTGTTTTACATGAATTTACATCTATTAAGGGTGTCAGAGAAGATGTGACTGACATAGTTTTAAACGTTAAATCATTAGCATTAAAGAGCTCTTCAGACGGAGTTAAAAAACTTATTTTAGATGCAAAAGGACCGGGTGAAATTAAAGCTTCTGATATACAGTCTGTTACTGACATTGAAATTTTAAATCCTGATTTGGTTATTTGTAATTTAGACGAAAATACTCATTTCCATATGGAAATGAATGTTGGAACAGGTAAAGGTTATGTGCCGGCTGTAATGAATAAACCAGAAGAGCCACCACTTGGTCTGATTGCAATAGACTCATTGTACAGCCCTGTTAAAAAAGTTTCATATGCCATAAGTACTGCTAGAGAAGGAAAAGCTCTTGACTATGATAAGTTAACTATGGAAGTTGAGACAAATGGTTCAATTTCAGCTGAAGATGCAGTCGCATATTCTGCTAGAATATTTCAGGATCAACTTAATATGTTTGTAAACTTTGATGAGCCAGTAGAAGCTCCTGTAAAAGAAGTTTCAACAGAACCTGAATTTAATAAAAATCTTTTAAGAAAAGTAGATGAATTAGAATTATCAGTTCGATCAATGAACTGTTTAAAAAATGACAATATTATATACATAGGTGACCTTGTTCAAAAATCAGAAGGTGAAATGCTTAGAACACCAAACTTTGGTAGAAAATCTTTAAATGAAATTAAGGAAGTTTTAACTGGTATGTCTTTGTATCTTGGGATGGAGATACCAAATTGGCCACCAGAAAATATAGCTGAAATGTCTAAGAAGTTAGAGGAGCAAATTTAATGAGACATGGAATGGCTAATAAGAAGCTAAATAGAACTTCTGAACATAGAAAAGCATTATTAAAGAATATGTTAAATTCTTTAATTAAGTATGAACAGATTACTACTACACTTCCAAAAGCTAAATTCCTAAAACCTCAAGCAGACAAAATCATTACTTTAGGTAAAAAAGAAACTTTGTTAACAACAAAGATGTTGATGACTAAATTACAAGACATAACTTCAGCCCGTAAAGTCACAAAAACCCTTTCTAAAAGATACGAAAAAAGAAAAGGTGGATATACTAGAATTATTAAAGCAGGATTTAGATATGGTGACAATGCACCAATGGCTGTAATAGAATTTGTTGATAGAGATGTTGAAGCAAAAAGAGTTGATAGAAAGAAAAAAAATCCAACTAAAGACCAAAACGAAGAGAAAAAATTAGCTACTGCTTAATTTTACATATAAAAATATA
>CAJQRS010000008.1 GCA_905612375.1 uncultured Candidatus Pelagibacter sp. | reverse complement strand
GAGAACCAGACTTTGATACTCCAGACAATATTAAACAAGCGGCTATAAAAGCCATTAATGATGGTGATACCAAATATACAGCAGTTGATGGAACGCCAGCTTTAAAAAACGCAATAGTAGAAAAATTCAAAAGAGAAAATTATCTAGATTACACTGCTGATCAAATAACAGTTGGAGCGGGTGGAAAGCACGTCATTTATAACGCCATGATGGCAACATTAAACGAAGGAGACGAAGTTATTGTTCCAGCTCCTTACTGGGTTTCTTATCCTGATATGGTCTTGTTAGCTGGTGGAACACCAATCATTCTAGAGTGTGATGAAAAACAAGGGTTTAAAATAAATCCAAGTGAATTAGAAAAATTTATAACTCCAAAAACCAAATGGATAATATTAAATTCACCCTCTAATCCTACGGGTGCCTGTTACTCAGAAAATGATATTAAAGAAATTGCAAAAGTACTAATTAAATATCCAAATGTTCATATTTTAAGTGATGATATCTATGAACACGTAATTTATGAAGGGTTTGAGTTTTTCACCATTGCTCAAATTAAAGAATTAAAAGAAAGAGTTCTTACAATGAATGGTGTTAGTAAAGCTTACTCAATGACTGGTTGGAGAATAGGGTATGCTGCAGGTCCAAAAGAAATTATTAAAGCAATAGCTAAAATACAATCACAATCAACAACTAATCCATCTTCTATAAGTCAAGCTGCAGCGGTTGAAGCTTTAAATGGAACTCAAGATTTTATTAAAGAAAGAGCAACCTCTTTTCAAGAAAGAAGAGACTTTGTTGTGAAAGCACTAAATGAAATAGACGGAATTGAATGTTTAAATCCAGAAGGTGCATTTTATGTTTTTCCAAGCTGCAAAGGTCTAATGGGTAAAAAAGACTCTAATGGTAACGAATTAAAAACAGATACTGATTTTGTCCAGTCTTTATTAGAAAATAGTGGTGTCGCAGTCGTTCAGGGATCAGCATTTGGTTTAGAAGGTTTCTTTAGAATATCCTACGCCACTTCAATGGATAATCTTAAAAAAGCTTTAGAAAAAATATCTACTTTTTGTAAAAGCTTAAACTAATGTTAAACGTATATTTAGCAGGTGAAATTCACAGTAATTGGCGAGAAGAAATTATTCAACTTTGTGAAAAAGAGAAATTGGATATTAAGTTTAATTCTCCTATCACTGATCACGAGGCTTCAGATAATTGTGGTGTAGAAATCCTAGGAGCTGAAGATAAAATTTTTTGGAAAGATAGAAAAGGTGCCAACATTAATTCCATTCGAACAAAGAAATCCATTCAAGATTGTGATGTAATTATTGTTAAGTTTGGTGAAAAATTTAAGCAATGGAATGCAGCCTTTGATGCGGGTTATGCTACTGCGCTTAATAAATCTATGATTGTTATTCATAATGATGATCATCAGCATGCGCTTAAAGAAGTAGATGGCTCTGCCGCCGCTGTTGCATCAGATCAAAAACAAGCCTTTCATATATTGAAATATATATTGGAAGGATCCTTAAAGTAAGTCAAATTATAATGAAAACAGCGTTAGTATTTGGTTCCTCTGGTTTGATTGGTGGACATCTTCTTAATCAATTAATTAAAAATGATAACTATAATAAGATAAAGATATTTGTTCGTTCAGAACCTAAAATCAATCACTCTAAAGTTGAGATTATTAAAACTGATTTTAATAATTTAGAAAATCATAAAGAGGATATCAAAGGTAATGATTGTTTCTTTTGTATTGGCACAACTAAGCAAAATTCACCTAACAAAGATGAATATCGAAGAATTGAACTTGATGTTCCCAAAGAAATTGCTCAAATTGCAAAATTAAATTTGGTCAACTCATTTATTTTTATCTCCGCATTATATGCAAACCCCAAAAGTTTGGGAGACTATGCAAGATTCAAAGGAGTGGTTGAAGAAGAATTGAAAAGATTTAATTTTTCTAAATTAGTAGTAATGAGGCCATCTTTTTTAATGGGAAATAGAAAAGAAAAGAGAGTAGGGGAAAAAATAGGAATTTTTGTATTTAAGCTATTATCACCTTTGCTTTTAGGACCTTTAAAGAAAATGAAACCCATTCATTCTGAAATTGTTGCAAAAGCAATGATAGTTATTGCTCAAAGTGATACTCAGCAAATAACTTTTGAGTCTAACGAGATATCAGAAATAATTAGTTAATATTTTGATTTTCTTACTCCACCAATAATTTCTTTTAGCTGAATATACTCTTCACAGTCACAATTTTCTAAAACTTTTAGTCTCTCCTTTGCAAGACCAATACGATTTGTAACCACATATAATTCACCCAAGTATTCATTTATACCAATATGATCTGGTTCGATTGTTAGGCCCTTAAGATAAAATTTTTCCCCATTTTCATAATCACCAAGTTTTCTTGTAGTAAAACCTAAGTAATTTAAAGTATCAGGGTTATCTGGGTTTTTTTTATTTAATTTAGTTAATAATTTAAGAGCTTTTTTATATCTTTTATTTGCTTTTTTAATTTTATCTTTTTTCTCATATTTTTTAGCCCAACTAATATGATAAACTGCTTTTTCATAAGTTGATCCACCATTACCTCCAGATCCATCGTTTTCACCACTACCTCCAGATCCACCGCTACCTCCAGATCCACCGCTACCTCCAGATCCACCGCTACCTCCAGCTGAATAAGAATTCACTGATAGTGATAGTAGTAACCAAAAGGTAAAAAATAGTTTAATCATTAGTCAATGCATATATAATTGTCTCAATAAAATTTTAAAGTGTAATTTAGTATTTTATCGTCGCAGTTAATATTTCTATTAATTCAAGGTTTTTTTAGCTGGATCTGTTTTTGTCTTTAATCTTTTATTTTTTAATGTCTTCAACAAAACTTTTCAACAGATATTCTTAATTCACTTACAACACCAACAACTAAAACAGCCTCATTTAATTTATGAGGATAGATGTTTTTCAGCTTCAAGTGCTGCCATACAGCCCATACCAGCAGCAGTTACTGCTTGTCTGAATGTTTTATCTTTAACATCGCCTGCAGCATAAACTCCAGGAATATTAGTTTCAGTAGAATCTGGTTTAGTTAACAAATAACCTTCTTTATCCATATCTAATTGTTCCTTAAAAAGAGCAGTAGCCGGATCATGACCAATAGCAATGAATAAACCATGAACTTTGATTTCATCAACTTTATTGGTTTTAAGGTTTTTAATTTTAATTGCAGTAACATTTCTAGGTTCACTATCACCAATAACTTCTTCAACAGCACTATCCCAAATTATTTCAATTTTTTTATTTTCCATTAATTTTTTTTGAAGTAATTTTTCAGCTCTTAAAGTACCTCGTCTATGAATTAATTTTACTTTTGATGCAAATTTTGTAAGAAACATTGCCTCTTCAACTGCAGCATTTCCACCACCTACAACAGCCACTACTTTTTCTTTAAAGAAAAAACCATCACATGTTGCGCAAGCTGAAACACCAAAGCCTCTAAACGCTTGTTCTGATTCTAAATTTAACCATCTAGCTTGAGCACCTGTTGAAATGATTATACTATCGGCGGTATATTTTTGACCACTATCCCCAATTGCTTCAAATGGAGTTAATTTTAAATTTACAGAAGAGATATGATCTTCTATTAAATCTGTTCCAACAGCTTTTGCTTGATCTCTCATTTGATCCATTAACCACGGACCTTGAATTACATCTGAAAATCCAGGATAATTTTCTACATCAGTTGTTGTAGTTAATTGTCCACCAGGCTGAATTCCATAAACTAAAATTGGGTCTAACATTGCTCGTGCAGCATATACAGCTGCCGTATAACCAGCTGGACCCGAACCTATTATTAACACTTTTGTGTGTTTTGTTGGATTTTGACTCATACAAAAGTTATATAGGGATAAATGACAAAATTAAAAGGATTATTATTAACTGAAGGAATGCATGGCATGATCAGTCAAGTAGAGGGTTTAGCTAAGGCCTTAGATTTAGAATTTATACACGAGAAGATTGAACTTAATAATTTTTGGAAATTATTTCCACCTAAATTAACACCTGTTAAAAATTTTGTTTTTAAAAATGAAATTAACCACACATTTAATATTGTAATTTCATGTGGCAGAAAAAGTGTTCTTCCTTCAATTTACTTAAAAAATAAATTTAAAAATAAAATTATGAATATTCATATTCAGGATCCGAAGGTTTCTTTGAATAATTTTGATTATATTGTTGCCCCAGAACATGATGATTTGCAGGGTAAAAATGTTTTAACCAGCAAAGGAGCCATACATTATTTAACAAATGGTGAATTAGATGAAAATGAGAACTATTTAAAACCCAGAATAAATAGTGAAAAAAAGATTGTAGCTTTTATTATTGGCGGGCCCACAAAATATTACAATTATGAGGAAAAAGTAATTGATAAAATATTCAAAAAAATAAAAAATATTTTTTTGAATAATAATTATCAGGTAATAGTTATTCCCTCGATGAGAACTCCAAAAAGTATCATTAAAAAAGCTCAAGACTATTTTATTCAAGGCCAAGTTGTAATAGACAGTGTAGATAAAAAAGCTTACTTGTCCGCGTTAAAACTGGCTGACCAAATTGTTGTAACCTGCGATTCGACTTCCATGATTTCTGAGGCTGCTATAACTGGAAAACCAATTTATGTAGCTCAAATGCCAACAGCAAAAAAAAATGAGAGATTTGATAATTTTTTTAAATTATTTGAATCTTTGAAAATAATTAAGAATCTTGATACAGTTGTAGGTAGTTGGAGTTATCAAAAACTTGATGAAGCCAATAAAATATCAACATACTTAAAAAATAAACTAAACAAATATGACTTTTCTTAATTCACTATTGAATAACTCAAAAGAACATGCTGAACCTTTTCAGCACTGGGAGTTAAATGAACCTTTATCTATTGAGGCAATTAAAGAAATAAATACAGCAGATATTACAAATGTTGCCGAACATAATTTAAGTTATGATGGTACTCGAGCAATTGATGGAGGGGCCGCAGAATTTAGAGAAGGAATAGCATCTGGTGGTAAAGCTATTAAGTTTAGATGCTTTATAACAAAAGAAAATGCAAATGAATTTCCAGGATTAGTAAAATTTATTAACGATGTACAATCAAAAGAAACACATCAAAAAATTGCTAAATTAATTAACAAAGATTTATCAAATTCCTATGTTAGGGTAGAGGTTATTTGTGATAGAGAAGGTTTTTGGTTAAAACCCCATTGTGACATTAAAGAAAAACTAATGTCATGCCTTTTATTTGTTAATGAATTCAATGAGTCTGAGAGTTTAGGCACAGATTTTTATAATGAGAAATTAGAAAAAGTTAAGACTGTTCCTTATAAAAATAATTATGGCTACTTCTTTTCCAGTGGACCTGGCACTTGGCATGGAATGGAAAAGAAGGAGATTGTTAAAGAAAGACGTTGTTTACAGGTAAACTATGTGACCTTTCCAACGGATTGGAGAGTTGAATAAATATTATGGAAGAGAACAATAATAATATTAAAGAAATCAAAGAATTTACCTTTTTAGGAAAAAGTATGGAGAGTGTTTCAATTATTTATGGAATATTTTTAATTATCTGGGGAGTAACTGTAAGCTTTATAAGTGGCAGTAATTCTCTGACATCATTTATTCCATCTATTTTTGGTTTACCAATATTATTATTTTCTTTTTTGACTGTTAAATTACCAGGTAAAAAAAAACTATTTATGCATATAGTTGTAACATTTGGTTTAATTGTATTTATTGGTGGTTTAGATTTTTCAAGGGGATTACTAAAAGGTACACCATTTAATAATATGTGGGCAGACACTTCTAAACTAATGATGCTTATAACTGGATTAATATTTACTTTTTTATGTATTAAGTCTTTTATATTTGCCCGTAAAAATAGGCAGTAGTTTAGCTTCAGATTATTTTTATTTGATCACTACTAGAAATCTTTCCATCATTTAAGATCTCACACCTAATTCCACCTTTTCTTAAAAATTCTTTAATAATATTATCTTTATCTAATTTTTCTGAAAGATGACGGCAAGGTCTGCATAAATCGATCACATCTAATCGCACGTCTCCAATTAATATTTTCTTATCAATCAAATCGTTTAACCTAATTCCTCTTGTAACGATATTTCTTCTAAAGTCTAAGTAGGGAATATTTAAATTATACTTTTTGTTATATTCATCAATACTTTCACTCTCAATAATAGATAGTTGATTAAAAGGATCATTATAATCTTTAAAATGCCTGTCACCAATTACACCTTTTCCAGAAATTAGATCTATCCTGTTAACTTCAATAATTTCCTTGTTGTTAAGTTCTGTAATCCCAATTTTAATAATTTTTGACATCTTTAAATGTCTTGAAGTGCAGTTACTGTAATCTCTTTTGTTTTCAAAGATCTAATCCCCATTAAGCAAGCTTGTGCAGTTGACATGTTTGTACAATAAGGAACTTTATTACCTAGTGTTGCCCTTCTTAAAGCCATCGCATCATGAAGACGGTGCTCACTATTTCCACCACCCGTATTAATAACTAAAGCAATTTTTTTAGAATTTAGTACATCAACAATGTGAGGTGATCCACCACTAACCTTGTTTATTGTTTTACATTTGATTCCATGTTTACGAATGTAGTCTGCAGTTCCACCTGTAGCGCATAAAGTAAAATTGAATTTTATTAATTGTTTTGCTAGATCTACACCTTCATCTTTATGGCTATCTTTGAGAGAGATAAATGCTAGACCTTTAGTTGGTAATGAATTTGATGCAGCAATTTGGCTTTTTGCATAAGCCATGCCAAAATCTTTATCAAATCCCATAACCTCACCTGTTGATTTCATCTCTGGCCCCAATAATAAGTCACTATTTGGGAATTTATTGAAAGGAAATACAGCTTCTTTAACTGCAAACAAATTTTTATTTTTACCCTTTAAATTAAATTTAGATAATTTTTCACCAGTCATTACCCTTGAGGCAATTTTTGCAAGAGGCAATCCTTTGGCTTTAGATACAAAAGGAACCGTTCTGCTTGCTCTTGGGTTTACTTCAATTACATAAATTTCATCATTCTTAATGGCAAATTGAATATTCATAAAACCTTTAACATTTAAAGCTAAAGCCAACTTTTTTGTTTGAATTTCTATTTCAGTTATCAGCTTTGGTTTAATAGATATAGGAGGTAAAGAACATGCGGAATCCCCAGAGTGAATACCTGCTTCTTCAATGTGTTGCATGATACCTGCAACAAATACTTCTTTACCATCAGAGATAGCATCAACATCTACTTCCATAGCATGGCTAATAAACTTATCTATTAATATTGGATTATCTTCTGCAGCTTTAAATGCTTCTTCTACAAAGTTTTTTAATTGACTTTTCTCATAAACAATTTCCATTGCTCTTCCACCTAATACATAGGAAGGTCTTACCATTAAAGGCAGACCAATTTTTTCAGCAATTTTAATTGCTTGCTTGTAAGTTTTGGCAATGCCACTTTCTGCTTGTTTTAATTTTAATCTATCAAGTAATTTTCTAAATCTATCTCTATCTTCAGCTAAATCTATTGATGTGTACTGTGTACCAAGAATTGGAAGCTTGTTAGCGTGTAAAAATTTTGCAAGTCTTATAGGAGTTTGTCCACCAAATTGAGCAATGATCCCCACAAGATTACCTTTTTGCTGTTCTTTTTTGATAATATTATAAACATACTCTTCTTTAAGAGGTTCAAAATAAAGTCTATCACTTGTATCGTAGTCTGTTGAAACCGTCTCAGGATTGCAGTTAATCATTATAGTTTCAAAACCACTATCTTTAAGAGCATAACTTGCCTGACAACAACAGTAATCAAATTCAATACCCTGACCAATACGGTTAGGGCCGCCACCTAAAATTATAATCTTTTTTCTTGAAGAAGGCTCTGCTTCACATTCTGAATTTAAAGCATAGTTTCTTTGATATGTTGAATACATATAAGGTGTAAAAGATTTAAATTCAGCAGCACAGGTGTCTACTTTTTTGTAAACTGGCAATACTTTTAAAGCAGTTCTTTTTTTTCTAACAATATCCTCAGAAATTTTAGTAATTTCGGATAATTTTTTATCAGAAAAGCCTATTGATTTAATTCTATTAAATTCATTGTAGTCTTTAGGGAGACCTTTCTTTTGTAATTTATTCTCTTCATCAACTATCTCTTTTATTTGCTCTAAGAACCAGGGATCTATTTTGCAAAGTTGGTGAATTCTTTTAATGTTTATTTTTTTCCTAAATGCTTCTGCAGCCAATAAAATTCTGTTAGGGATATTTTTTCTTAACTCTTTCTCTATTTCTTTTTTACTAAGTTGAAAAATTCTATCTAGCCCTGAAAAACCTATTTCAAGAGAAACCAATGCTTTTTGCAAAGATTCCTTAAAGTTTCTACCAATCGCCATTGCTTCCCCTACAGACTTCATTGAAGTTCCAAGAATTGCCTCAGATGTAGAAAATTTTTCAAAGGTAAATCTTGGAATTTTTGTTACCACATAATCAATACTTGGCTCAAAAGAAGCAGGTGTTGTTTTGGTAATTTCATTTTTTAATTCATCTAAAGTGTAACCAACAGCCAGTTTAGCAGCAACTTTTGCTATAGGAAACCCAGTTGCTTTAGATGCTAGAGCCGACGATCTTGAAACTCTTGGGTTCATTTCAATAATAACCATTCTCCCATCTTTAGGATTGATTGCAAATTGAACATTAGACCCACCTGTCTCTACTCCAATTTTTCTAAGACAAGCAATAGATGCATTTCTCATTATCTGATATTCTTTATCAGTAAGTGTTAGGGCGGGGGCTACAGTAATTGAGTCACCCGTGTGAATTCCCATTGGGTCAATGTTTTCAATAGAACAAATAATTATACAGTTATCTTTTTTATCCCTGATAACTTCCATTTCAAATTCTTTCCAGCCCTCAAGGCATTCTTCAATTAAAATTTGATTAACAGGAGATTCGTGCAAACCATCTTTTACTATTTTTAGATATTCTTTTTCAGTTTTGGCAATTCCTCCGCCCAAACCACCCAAAGTAAATGCAGGTCTAATTATTGCAGGTAATCCAATTTGTTTTAAAGCTTTTGCTGCATCTCTAATGTGATTAACAACTTTAGATTTTGGTAGGTCCAAACCAATGTCTAACATATTTTTTCTAAATTTCTTTCTATCCTCAGCATTTGAGATTGCTTTAGAGTTTGCACCAATCAATTCAATTTTATATTTCTTTAAAATTCCTTTTTTTTCAGCTTCCATTGCTAAGTTCAAAGCAGTTTGACCACCCATTGTTGGTAAAATTGCATCTAATTTTTCTTTTTTTATAATTTTTTCTAAAACTTCTAAAGTGATTGGTTCAATATAAGTTTTATCTGCGACATCAGGATCCGTCATTATAGTTGCAGGATTAGAGTTAATTAAAATAACTTTATAACCCTCATCTTTAAGTGCCTTGCATGCCTGAGTTCCTGAATAATCAAACTCACATGCTTGACCGATAATTATTGGTCCAGCACCAACAACTAGTATAGTTTTAAGATCTTTTCTTTTTGGCATTTTTTTTCATATTGTTGATAAATTCTTTAAATAAATAAACGCTGTCTTGTGGTCCAGGATTTGATTCAGGATGATACTGTACTGAAAAAACAGGTTTATTTTTTAATCTAATTCCCTCAATACAATTATCAAATAAAGATTTGTGAGTTATTTCAATATTTTTTGGTAAACTTTCTTTTACGATTTCAAAACCATGGTTTTGGCTTGTGATTTCAACATTATTTTTAAATAAATTTTTAACTGGGTGATTGGCACCTCTATGACCTAGTTTCATTTTTTTTGTTTTTGCACCGAGTGCTAGGGCAAGAATTTGATGACCAAGACAAATACCAAAAATAGGTAAGTTATTTTTGACTAATTCTTTAACAATCCTTATTGCATATTTTCCAGTTGCCGCAGGATCACCAGGACCATTAGATAAAAAAATACCATCTGGCTTTAATTTTATTATATCTTTTGCAATAGTTTTACATGAGACAACAGTCACTTTACAACTAAGGTCAGAAAAATATCTTAAGATATTTTTT
>CAJQRS010000007.1 GCA_905612375.1 uncultured Candidatus Pelagibacter sp. | reverse complement strand
GTAATCTTAGTTAATTTTTCTATGTTAATTTTTTTAAGAACACTAAACGGTTGTTCAAATAATTTTTTTTTATTTAAATTAAATTTTTTTTGTATTGTATTTTTTAGATTATTTTTCACAAACTCAGTTCATCAATTTTAGACTAATTAAAACAGCATTAGACTGACTAAAATGGGTTCAACTAGAGATTTTAATGTTTATTGATCAAGCATTTTAAAGGAATTAATGAAGTCTGGTCTTGGAACTATTTCTAATTTATGTATAAATTTAACTTTTTCCAGCACCTCTATGCCGTAAAGAACTTTTCCAAGTGGTGTATACTCCCCCTCAAATAAAGGTTCGTCTTCTAGAATGATAAAAAATTGACTATCCTCAGTATTCATTTGAAAGGTTCTAGCCAATCCTACACTACCTTTTTTATATTTAAAATTTTCATTATTTTCTGATTGCAATACCCCAAGCCCAGATTTTCCCGTACCTACTTTCCCATAATTCAAATTTTCTCTTTTACCGAACTCCAAGTCACCAGCTTGAATTAGTTTATTTTCTATAACTCTATGAAAAGCAACATCGTCATAGGCACCAGATCTTATTAAGGTTTTAAATCTCTCGACAGAGTTTGGAGAGACATTTGGATATAATTCAATTATCACATTTCCGCAATTAGTATCAAGTACAGCAATATTTTGTGGGTTATCAAATTGTATTTCTTTTGGGTTATAATTTTTAACAAACAAACATTTATTTTTAATAACTATAAAAAACATTAAAGTAAAAATTCCTAATAAAATTAAAAAAATTAAAATTATTCTTTCTGATATTGAAATTTTAATTTTTTCAATCATAATTTAAAACTTAAATTTATTATCTATTTTTGATATGTTTTCCTTAATAAATTTTATTTTTTTATTTAAAATAGGATCATCACTATTATTTTCATTTTCATAAAACATTAAGTGAGAAAATACTTCTGCCATATCTTCAGAGGCTGTTGATTTTGAATATTCTGTAAAAAAACCTGCAGTTTCAGGATATATAGCAAGATTCCATTTATTATCACAAGTTGAGCATTTAATGTATTCAAAATCCTTTTTATTAAAATTTTTCCAGTCATTTTCATTAAAAAACTCTTTATAGCTATCATTGATAATGTGAAATACTTCATGATGAATTGCTCTTTCAAAATATTCTTCATTAAATTTAATATCAAGAATTAGAGTCCTCATTATATTGTCAGGCACCCCTGCTGTTTTAATTTCTCCTATAGAAAGGTTTTCACATAAAACTATATATTTTAGATTAATTTTCTTTAAAAAATTTGAAGAATATCTATTTAAATTTTTATTAATAATTTTATATTTTTGATCCAATACTTTTTTACCCGAATCATAACAGCTAATTTTTTTTTTAATGTTTAAACCTAATTTAAATGGTTTTGTAGCATATACATATCTTAGTTTATTTTTTGTATCGATATTATAAATTTCTAAATTAGGAATTTTAATTAAATTATAAATAGTATTAGCTTTTAGTGGTGTTATAAAAATAAAAATAACTAAAATAGTTCTATATAAGTGCATAATTTATAATTTCGAAGATATTCCAATCCAAAATAATGTGATACATTTTGTTTGTAAATGAAAAAAGATAGAAATAAAAATCCAGTTCAACCTATTAGTGGAACTAAAGTACCAAGATTTGCTGGTCCATCTACTTTTGCAAGACTACCTGAATTAAGAGATGTTGAAAGTTGCGATGTTGCAATTGTTGGCATACCTTTTGATGCTGGAACCAGTTACAGACCAGGTGCAAGGTTTGGCCCAATGAGTATCCGTCAAGCATCTAGGCATTTAAGAACTAATTATCATCCAAGTTATGATGTTGAACCTTTTAAAGTTCAACAAGTTGCTGATGCAGGAGATATAACCTGTAATCCATTTAATATAGATGAAGCTATAAAACAAATTGAAGAAGGTGCTAATGAATTATTAAATAAAGTTGGTGGTATTATTAGTTTAGGTGGAGATCACACAATAGCACTTCCATTACTGAGAGCTGTTAATAAGATGAATAATGGACCTGTTGCTCTAGTACATTTTGATGCACATTTAGATACTTGGGACACATATTTTGGTGCACCCTATACACATGGAACACCCTTTAGAAGAGCAAGAGAAGAAAATTTATTTTTAGATGATGCATCAATGCATGTTGGGATTAGAGGACCTCTTTACAGCAGAGATGATATCAAAAATGATGAAGAATTTGGTTTTAAAATTATTCACTGTGACGAATTCCAAACACAGGGAATAGATAAAATAGTAGAAAGAATTAGAAATAGAGTGGGTAATAATCCCCTATATCTATCAATAGATATAGATGTTCTGGACCCTGCTTTTGCACCAGGAACAGGTACACCAGAAATTGCAGGCATGACCACTAGAGAAATGGTTAATGTAATAAGAGGTCTCTCTGGTTTAAATTTAATTTCAGCAGATGTTGTGGAAGTTTCCCCAGCATATGATCATGCAGAAGTTACATCTTTAGCAGCAGCAACGATTGTTTATGAATTAACTAATTTGTTTGCAAAAGTTAAAAGATAAGATAATTTTCAAAAATGCAAGATAAGAAAAAATTTTATATTAACGGTGAATGGATTTCTCCAAAAAAATCAAACGATTTAAAAGTCATTGACCCCTCAACAGAAGAAGAGTGTGCAGTTATATCTTTAGGTGGAGTTGAAGATGTAAATGATGCAGTTAATGCTGCAACAAAAGCATTTGAAACTTGGGCATTTTCTACAAAAGAAGAAAGATTAAAATATTTAGAGGCTTTGTATGATGTTTATAAAAGAAGGTGGGCAGATATGGCTAAAGCTATTTCTCTTGAAATGGGAGCCCCTATTGATTTTTCAACACAGCTACAAGCAGGAACAGGGGCAAGTCATATAAAATCTTATATAAAAGTTTTAAAAGAATATACATTTGAAGCAAAATTGGGAGAGCATGCTCTTAATAATAATATTCTACGTGAACCAAAAGGGGTTTGTGCATTAATTACACCATGGAATTGGCCAATGAATCAAACCTGTTTAAAAGTGATTCCAGCAATAGCAGCTGGCTGCACAATGATACTTAAACCTTCTGAAATAGCACCACTATCATCAATGATATTAGCAGAGATGATTGATGAAATTAAATTACCAAAAGGTGTGTTCAATTTAGTTAACGGAGATGGAGCTGTTACTGGAAATGCATTAACAAGTCACGCTGATGTAAATATGATTTCATTTACAGGATCAACTAGAGCAGGTGCTTTAATTTCTAAAAATGCAGCAAGTGACTTTAAAAGAGTAAGTCTTGAACTTGGTGGAAAAGGAGCAAATATTATATTTAAAGATGCAGATGCCGAAGCAGTTGAAAGAGGTGCTTTAAGATGTTTTAGAAATACAGGTCAATCTTGTAATGCACCAACAAGAATGTTGGTTGAAAAATCTATATATGACGAAACTGTAGAGAGAGTAAAAAATTTTGCAAATTCAATGAAGGTTGACGTTGCTTCAAAAGAAGGTGATCACATTGGACCTGTAGTTTCAAAAGCACAATTCGATAAGATTCAAAAATTAATTCAAGTAGGTATTGATGAAGGGGCAAAATTAGTTGCTGGTGGAATAGGAAAACCTGAGGGATTAGACAAAGGTTATTTTGTTAAACCTACTGCTTTTGCAGATGTTGATAATAAAATGCAAATTGCAAGAACTGAAATATTTGGTCCTGTTTTATCAATTATACCTTTTGAAACAGAAGAAGACGCTATCGCCATTGCTAATGACACCCCTTACGGATTATTAAACTTTATTCAAACTCAAGATCAAACAAAAGCCAATAGAGTTGCAAGAAAATTAAGATCAGGAATGGTTGATATAAATGGTGCTGGTTTAGCACCTGATGCTCCATTTGGTGGGTACAAACATTCAGGAATTGGTCGCGAAGCTGGTAAATTAGGTTTAGAAGAATATTTAGAAGTAAAAGTGGTAAGTGGTTGGAACGATTAGTTAACAACAGAGTTATTCTTTATTCCCTCAAGTAGTTTTAAACATTTTTTTAACTCATCAAGAATTATAAATTCATCAATTTTATGGGCTTGCTCAATAGAGCCAGGCCCACAAACAACGGTACTTATTCCTATTTCTTGAAACAATCCTGCTTCAGTTCCAAATGAAACAACCTCTCTTGTGTTGTCACCAGTTAGATTTGAAACTAGTTCACAAGCATTAGATTTTTTATCTCTATCAAACCCTGTAACCTCACCAATAATTTTTTTTGTAATAGAAGAGCTTGAGAAAACTTTTTTCATATCAGGTAAAAGCACTTCGTTTGCATATTTATCTAATTCTGTATTTAAAAACACACCATCTTCTTTAACAACTGGTCTTGTTTCCCAGTTAACATGACACTTATCCGCAATTACATTATGAGCTATACCACCAAAAATTCCACCTATTGAAAGAGTTGAGTGTGGTGGGTCAAAAATAGAATCTTTTGGAGATCTTTCTTTAAGTTTTTCCCTTAAATCAATTAATTTATTTACATACCTAGAGGCATACTCAACCGCGCTAACACCCTTATGTGGGGCAGAACTATGTCCAGCCAAACCTTCAAAATAAGTTGTGTATTCATAGCAACCTTTATGAGCATCTATAATTTTCATGTTAGTTGGTTCACCTATTATGCAAATTCCATCTTTAATTCCTCTTTTTTTTAATTCCTCAATTAAAATTGGAGCACCTATGCATGCAGTTTCTTCATCGAAAGTATAAGAAAAATGAATATCTCTATCCAAATTTGCTTTTGAATAAATTGGAGCAAATGCAAGCGTACAAGCGATGAAACCCTTCATATCACAAGCGCCTCTTCCAAAGAGTTTGTCATTTTTTACTGTTGCTACAAACGGGTCTGTACTCCATCCTCTTGAAACAGGAACTACATCTGTATGACCAGATAAAATTATCGGTTTTTTATCACTAGGATGTTTAGCTTTTAATGTTGCAAAAAGATTAACTCTTTTTTTAGCATCATCAAAAGTTTTAAAGGATGTTGCACCTAGTTTTTTTAAAATTTTATCACAGTAGTTGATTAATGAACTGTTATCTTCTCCAGATATTGTTTTAAATGCAATTAAATCGGTTAAAATTTTAACTGAATTATTAAATAATTGAACTGAAATATTTTCTGTACTCATAAATACGTTCTATTATATATTATATATATGAAAGAACAAATAACCTATGATGTATTTGATAGAGTTGATATTAGAGTTGGTACAGTAGTTTCTGTAAAAAAAAATAAAAAAGCAAGAAAACCATCTTTAGTTATTGAAGTTGATTTTGGTAAAGAAATAGGAATTAAACAATCCTCTGCACAAATTACCCATTATTATAATGAAGAAAATTTAAATGGAAAACAGGTTATTGGTATTTGCAATTTTCCTGAAAAAAATATTGCAGGTGTTGTTTCACAAGTTCTCATTTTAGGTTCAATAGATAAAGAGGGAAAAGTTATATTAGTCCATCCATCGCAAAATTCTGAAAATGGTCTTTCTATAGCTTAATCTTTATGCATCCAGAATTATTTTTGTTAATTGGAATTTCTTTATCATTAGGCTTTACACCTGGACCTAATAATGCAGTTGCAGCATATTCAGGTTTTAATTTTGGTATTAGAAAAACTTTGCCATTAATTCTAGGAGTTGGTTTTGGTTATACAACATTAATTATATTAATTAATTTTGTTTTGATTTCAACTTTTATAAATTACCCAATCATTCAGGAGATTATCAGAATTCTTGGAACATTTTTTTTAATTTACCTAGCTTATAAAATTTCATTTTCAAAAATTTCTTCAGATGGCAAAACAGAAAATCCAGTAAAGTTTTTTGATAAATTTATATTCCAGTTTGTAAATCCGAAAGGGGTAATGGCTGGAGTCACATTAAGTTCAAATTTTGTGAAACAAGGAGAAAACTACCTGAATCACTCTATTTGGGTTATTGCAGTTTGCAGTATAACTGCATTTTTAAGCATCACTTCATGGACATTTTTAGGTAAGTTTTTAAGGAAATTTGCTACAAATAATAATTTTATTAAACGATTTAATTATGCTATGTCATTGCTACTTATCGTTTGTATAATAGGGTTCTACATCTAAAACTAAATGAAACCAGGAAATAAAAATTCTTATAATTCTTTAAAATCTATTAATATTAATAATAGTGAATATAAATATTACTCTCTAGCTGAAGCAGAAAAAAATGGGTTAGATGGAATTTCAAAACTTCCAAAATCTCTTAAAGTTTTATTAGAAAATTTATTAAGATATGAGGATGATTTGTCAGTTACTAAAATTCAAATAGAGGCAATTAAAGAATGGTTAAAAACAAAAAAATCATCAACTGAAATAGCTTACAGACCAGCGAGAGTTTTATTACAAGACTACACGGGTATACCAGCAGTTGCTGATCTTGCAGCCATGAGAGAAGCTGTTAAGGAAAAAAATAGAGATCCAAACACAATTAATCCACTTTCTGCAGTTGACCTTGTTATTGATCACTCAGTACAGGTAGATAAATCAGCAAATGCTGACTCTTTTGAGAAAAATGTGGATATTGAATTTAAAAGAAATGGAGAAAGATATTCATTTTTAAAATGGGGCCAACAAGCATTTAATAATTTCAGAATAGTTCCTCCCGGAACAGGAATTTGCCACCAAGTTAATTTGGAATATTTATCAAAGGTAGTTTGGTCAGAGAAATTTAAGGACGAAGACTATCTATTTCCTGACACACTAGTTGGTACCGACAGTCATACCACCATGGTTAATGGATTATCCGTTCTTGGTTGGGGCGTGGGTGGAATTGAAGCTGAAGCTGGAATGTTAGGTCAGCCAATTTCAATGTTAATACCTGAAGTAATTGGTTTTGAAGTAACTAACAAAATGCCAGAAGGTACAACTGCAACAGATTTAGTGTTAACCGTAGTAAAAATGTTAAGAGATAAGAGCGT
Organism: uncultured Candidatus Pelagibacter sp.; assembly: GCA_905612375.1. Lineage (GTDB taxonomy): Bacteria > Pseudomonadota > Alphaproteobacteria > Pelagibacterales > Pelagibacteraceae > Pelagibacter. The sequence continues at coordinate 36,381 of CAJQRS010000007.1, read as the reverse complement.
TGTTGGAAAATTTGTTGAGTTCTATGGAGAAGGTTTAAAAAATTTAACACTTGCTGATAGAGCAACTATTGCAAATATGGCCCCAGAATACGGAGCTACATGTGGCTTTTTTCCAATTGATGATGAGACATTAAAATACCTAAGATTTTCAGGAAGAGACGAAAGTACAGTTAACATAGTAGAAAAATATGCAAAAGAACAAGGCTTATGGGCTAGTGATGGAATTGAATTCACTGATACATTATCATTAGATATGTCGACAATTGTACCAACAATTTCAGGACCAAAAAGACCACAAGATAAAGTTTTATTAACAGATGCTTCTACAGGATTTAAAAAAGTTCTTGAAGATGCCACTGAAAGAAATGAAAAGCATATTTCAAAAGTTTCTGGAACAGATTATGAAATTAAAGATGGATCCATATTAATTGCTGCAATTACTTCATGTACAAACACATCAAATCCTAACGTTTTAATTGGTGCGGGCTTATTAGCTAAAAAAGCAGTAGAACTTGGTTTAGAAACCAAACCGTGGGTCAAAACATCATTAGCACCGGGGTCACAAGTAGTAACTGACTATTTAGCAAAAGCTGGATTAAATGTATTTTTAGATAAATTAGGTTTTAATCTAGTAGGCTATGGTTGCACAACCTGTATTGGAAATTCAGGACCATTGCCTGATGAAATTGTTAATGCTATTGAAAAAGAAAATATATACGCTGTATCAGTACTATCTGGTAATAGAAATTTTGAAGGAAGAATATCCCCTCACATCAAGGCTAATTATTTAGCTTCACCTCCACTAGTTGTAGCTTACGCTCTTGCAGGACATATGGAATTTGATTTGTACAAAGAGCCTCTAGGAAAAAGTAAAGAGGGTAAAGATATTTTTTTAAAAGATATTTGGCCATCAAATAAAGAGATCGAAGAGACTTTAAAAACATCTTTGAATGCAGAAATGTTTATTAAAAGATATTCAAATGTTTCAGAAGGACCTAAACAATGGCAAGAAATTAAAACTGAAAATACAAGTATTTACAACTGGGATTCAGGATCAACTTATGTGAAGAAACCACCTTTCTTCGAAAATTTACCTGATAAGCCTGAAGGTTTTAAACCGATTAAAGACGCTAGACCTCTCTTAATATTAGGTGATATGGTAACAACAGATCATATTTCACCAGCTGGAAATATTCAAAAAGAAAGTCCCACTGGGGAATATTTTATGGAACATCAAATACTACCAAAAGATTATAACTCATATGGATCTAGAAGAGGAAACCATGAAGTTATGATGAGAGGAACATTTGCAAATATTAGAATAAAAAATGAAATGGCCCCTGATACAGAAGGTGGTTTTACTAAGTTATATCCAGAAGATAAAGTAATGTCTGTTTATAGCGCTGTAGAAGAATATAAAAAAAGAGGAACTGATTTGGCAGTAATAGGTGGAAAAGAATATGGTACAGGATCGTCTAGAGATTGGGCTGCCAAAGGAACTAAATTATTAGGTGTAAAAGTAGTAATAGCAGAAAGTTTTGAAAGAATTCATAGATCAAACTTAATTGGCATGGGTGTATTACCACTACAATTTACTGAAGGAAACAATAGAACTAACCTAAGCTTAATTGGTTCAGAATTAATTACAGTCCTTGATATCCAAGAAGGTGTTAGCCCCTCAGACTATGTACAAGTTGAAATAAAATATGCAAGTGGAGACATTAAAAAGATTAAAACACTTTGCAGAATTGATACAAAAAATGAATTAGAATATTATAAAAATGGTGGTATTCTTCAGTATGTATTAAGGAATATGATTTAGATATGGATGAGGAAATTATAATTATAGATTCAAATACAAGAAATGAAAAAATTAGAAACTTCTTAATTAGAAATAAAAAAAGACTTATAGTAGGCGTTTCAATTATACTCGTTTTACTAATTAGCTATTTTTTATTAAAGGAAATTAAAGCTCAAAATAAAATAAGATTAGCTAATCAGTTTAATACAATAATAATAAATTTTAAGACAGAGAATAAACTAACAACAATTGATAAATTAACTAAATTAATAAATGAAAATGATGCTACTTATTCACCATTGTCTCTATATTTTTTAATCGATAATAATTTAATAGAAGATAAAAATAAAATTAATAGCTTATTTGATGAATTGATAAACGAAACAAACCTAAAAAAAGAAATAAAAAATTTAGTTATATACAAAAAAGCATTATTTAACTCTGACTTTTCAACTGAAATTGTTTTATTACAAATACTCAATCCAATAATAAATTCTGAAAGTGTATGGAAGTCTCATTCTCTATACTTAATGGCAGAGTATTTTTATTCAAATAAACAAAAACAAAAAGCCAAAGAATTCTTTAATCAGATCATCTTGCTACCAAATGCTAACAATGACATTAAGATTAAATCACAAAAAAGATTAAATAGAGATTTAGGTGAATAAATTTTTAAAATTATTTATAATTTTTACTCTTATTACTAATTGCTCTTTTCACAAGAACTCAAAATTTTGGAGTAAAAAAGAAATAATAGTAAAGCAAGAAGTAACAAATCAAAAAATATTTAAAAAAAATGACACTATTGAATTAGAATTTAACCCTAATTTGAAAATTAAACTTTCTGCTAAACTCATCAATAATAGCTTTTTAAATAATCTTAATAATAACAATGGAAGAATTAACTATAATGGGAATCTTCAAAATGTTTCAAAATATAAATTTTCAAAAATAAAAAATTTTTATCAATATGATCCAAAAATTATATTTAATAAAAACAAAATTATTTTTTTTGATAATAAGGGGTCAATTTTAAATTTTGACAATGAAAGTAATTTAATATGGAAAAAAAATTATTATACTAAGTCTGAAAAAAAACTAAATCCAATCTTATTTTTTGCAAATAATAAAAATATTCTAATTATAACTGACAATATATCAAAACTTTATGGACTTGATATTAATACTGGAAAACTCTTATGGTCAAAAAAAAATTCAGCACCATTCAATTCTCAAATAAAAATTTATAAAAATAAATTTTTTGCTATTGATTTTAAAAATGTTTTAAGAGCTTATTCCATCAAAGATGGTAAAGAAATTTGGAATCTAAAAACTCATAGTGCGTTAATTAGATCACAAAAAAAATTATCAATGGTAATTATTAAAGAAAAAATTTATTTTAATAATTCTTTGGGTGACATAAGTTCTGCTGATATTGCTACTGGTGAAATGATATGGCAAACCCCAACTCAAAGTAACTTAGTTTATGATGAGGGATATTTTCTTAAAACTTCTGATATAATTGCTGATAACAGTTCTTTATATTTTTCAAATAACAAAAATGAATTTTTTTCATTAGATTTAAAAACTGGAATCAAAAATTGGAAACAAGAAGTAAATTCTAATCTAAGACCAACATTAATTGATGATTATTTATTTACAGTTTCTAAAGAGGGATATTTGATAATAATAGAAAAAAAATCAGGGAATATAATTCGGGTCAACTATATATTTAATAATATTAAAAAAAATAAAAGATCAATCATAGAACCTACAGGTTTTATTGTAGGTAAAAAAAATATTTATTTAACAACAAGTCATGGAAAGCTATTAGAGATAGATATATTAAGTGGTAAGACCAAATCTTTAATCAAAATAGATAATAAAAAAATTTCTAGACCATTAGTTTTAAATCAGGATTTATATATAATCACTGACAATTCTATTATTAGACTAAACTAATATGATCCTCAAGTTATTGGAAAAACTAGGGCGCAAAAAAGTTGTTTTAGATAGAGGGCCATCACACCCAAAGTTTAATGAGGCAAAACCATGGATGAATAGATATTATTTTTTAATAAGACATCGACCCAAATGGTTTCCATTTAATATTTTGATACATGAAATGTTAGCTGATGATCATGGAGAAGGTGTTCATAATCACATATTTCCATATATAACAATAATTTTGAAAGATGGTTATTGGGAGACATTAAAAGAGGGTAAATTTTGGAGATCTCCAGGTTATATTGGTTTTAGATCCTCAAACACTTTGCATCGGGTGGATTTGAAAGAGGGTACAAAACCTTTAACTATCTATATATCTGGCCCCTTTGGTTTAAGAAAAGGTTCTAGGTCTGAATATGGTATAGATTTCAAAAATAAAATATGAACCTCAAAAAGTTATTCTTAAATTACTGTAAGGAACAAAAGCTAGAGTTAAACACTAATCAAATAACAACAATAGAAGTTATTAATGAATTTTATCAAAATAATTTTAATCATAATTATTTTTTAGGTTTATTTTCAAAAAAAGTAAAAATACCAGGATTTTATTTACAGGGTGGTGTAGGTGTAGGAAAAACTATGATTTTAAATTTTTTCTATGAAAATTTTAATCAATCTAAGAATAGACTACATTTTAACGAATTTATGATTAATTTTCATGAATTTCTTTTTGAAAACAAAAATAGTAAAAAAGGTAACACTATCGATAAATTTGTCTTTAGGTTAAAAAAGAAATATAAATTAATTTATTTTGATGAATTTCAAGTTACTAACATTGTTGACGCAATGATATTAGGCAACTTATTTAAAAAAATTTTTGATGAAAATATAAAAGTTATTTTTTCATCCAATGTTAAAATAAATGATTTATATCAAGATGGTCTTCAAAGAGAACAATTTATTCCTTTTATAAAGGTTTTGAAAAAAAAGTGTTTTGAGCACACACTAATTATAAAAGAAGATTATCGCAAATCTCAAAAAAAAAATAATGATAGATATTTATATCCCTTAAATGAAATAACTAGTTTTAAAATCAATATGTTATTCAGAAAACTTACCAAAGATAAGATTAAACAAAATAAAATTGTATCAATCAAAGGTAGAAAATTTATTATCAAAAATTATTTTCAAGGGGTAGCTAGATTTGATTTTAGTGATCTGTGTAATAAAAATATTGGAGCAGAGGATTATATTAAAATAGCAGATGTCTGTAAATATATTTTAATTGAAAATTTACCTAATTTTAATGACAATAATTCTAATCAACAGCAACGATTTATTACTTTGATAGATATTATTTATGAAAAAAAAGTAAGTTTAATTATTAGTAGTGTTTCAAATTTAAATAAATTAACTTCATCTGAAAGTTTATCAGAACCTTTTAAGAGAACACTGAGTCGATTATATGAACTTACTTCAAGTGCAAGTAATTAAATGATGCAGGAATTCTTTAAACTTGAAATTAAAACAAATGGTCTACGCCTGTATGAGTTTACTAATGAAATTATAAGTTGGATTAAATCAAATAAACTTAAAAATGGTCTTTTGAATATTAGTATTCAGCATACCAGTGCATCTTTAATAGTTCAGGAAAATGCAGATCCAGATGTTCAGACTGATTTAATTAATTATTTTGATAAGTTGGTACCTATGAGCAGTGATCTTTATATTCACACAACAGAAGGCAAGGATGATATGCCTGCTCACATTAAATCTGCCTTAACTAATAGTCAAATTTCATTGAGCATTAAAGAAAGTAAGCTTTTACTGGGTACTTGGCAGGGTATTTATCTCTTTGAACACAGAATTAACCATCAAGATAGATTGGTTATTCTGCATTATCTGGGTAATTAATTTTTTTTAATTTTTTGAAAAGCATCTAGAGCAGCATTCCTAGCTGTAGCATGATCTACCATTGGTTCTGGGTAGTCTTTACCAATGACAATTTTAATTTGTTCTTGATATTTTTTTTCTAATTCCCAAGGTTTATATAAAAATTTGTTAGGCATATTTAAAAGTTCAGGTACCCATTTTTTTGTATAAATTCCATCTTTATCAAATTTTTCACCCTGTAAAATTGGATTAAAGATTCTGAAATAAGGAGCAGCATCAGCACCACAACCGGCAACCCATTGCCATTGTGCAATGTTACTTGCTTCATTATAATCTACTAGACAATTTTTAAAATGTTTTTCACCTTCCATCCAATGAATTCTAAGGTGTTTAACTAGGAAGGAGGCCACAATCATTCTCACTCTATTATGCATCCACCCTGTTTCATAGAGCTCTCTCATGCCAGCGTCTACAATTGGATAACCAGTCATTCCTTGTTTCCATCTCTTTAAAAAATTTTCATTTTTAACCCAAGGAAAATTATCAAAATCTTTTCTAAGGTTACCCTTCAGCATTTGTGGAAAGTAATTAATTAAGCTGTGAGAAAATTCTCTCCATCCTAATTCATTTATATATTTTCTATAGCCTATTTTCTTAAACTTAATGTCATGGCATTTCTTCCAAATTGTCTCTACGTGTATTTGACCAAATTTTAAAAAGGGAGATAGTTTTGATGTTCCATTAACTCCTGGAATATCTCGTGCATCTCCATAATCTTCAATTTTATCTTTTATCAATTCATTTAAATATTTTTTTGCTTCTTGTTCAGAGGGTGTCCAGTATTTTTCAAGTTTTTTATACCAATTATTTTTAGGTAAAATTTCCTCAGGTATAATTGACTTTTTAAAAGTACTCATTTTTTTATCTTTTGATTTAATTTTAAAATTTTTAGATATAGCTTTTGAAATATAAAATTTTTCTGTCTTTTTCCAAAAAGGTGTGAATACTTTATAAGGTGTACCATCGTCCTTAGTCAAATCTTGAAATTCTACTAAAATATTTCCTTTGAAATATTTATATTCAATTTCATTTTTAATAAGTAAATCACGTATTTTTTTTCCTTTATTAATAACATCAGGTTCATAAACTTTACTCCAATAAACAGTGACATCATCTTTTTTTTTAATATTTGAAAATACTTCCAGCTCATCGCCAGACTGTATCTCTAAAGAAATATTGAATTTTTTTAAATCTAAATTAAAAGCTTCCAACGACTTTGATAGCCACCACTTTTGAGCCTCTCTTTTTTTGTCAAAGTTTTTTGAGTTATATATATAGAGAGCGCTTACAAACTTATGGTTTTGGCTTGCATAAGCCAAAGCTTCATTATTTTCAACTCTGAAATCTTCCCTTATCCAAACAATTGCTTTTTTAGTCATATATACTTAGATTTTTTGTAACCCATCACTTAGCAATTTTTCATACATTGCTTTATCAGTTAATCCTTCACAACCAAACAGAAGTACATTTGACTCAGAATTTAACTCCAGTTTATCTAAATATTCCTTATTATTGAATGAGCCAATTAACGCTATTAATCCTGGTACTGCACATTCTCCACCAATTATTTTTTCATTTGAAAAACGCGACACTGCTAATAATGCGACTGCAGTGGAGATAGCATTGTCAGGTATGGTCATACAATAGTTAGTAGAATTCTTTAGAATTTCCCAAGCAATACTCGATACATCACCACAAGACATACCACCCATTACTGTTTCTTTTTTTATATTAATACTTGTAGGCTTGTTATTTTGAATACTTTTAAATACACAGTCAGCATTTTCTGGCTCTATAACAATAAATTTAGGAATTTTTTTTGATAATTTGGCAAATCCAGCAATCATAGCTGCAGCCATTCCACCAACACCCGCTTGTAGAAAGACATGTGTAATTGAATTAGAATCTATTTCATAGAAAATTTCTTTGATCATAATTGTATATCCAGCCATTATCATTTTTGGAACCTCTTTATAACCTTCCCATGAAACATCCTGTACTATTTCCCATCTATTTTTATTAGATTGTTCAATACATTCTTTCAATGAATTATCATAATTACCTTTAACTCTGATTACATCAGCTCCAAGGTCTCTCATAGCTGCTGCTCTAGATTCACTTACATTTTCACTTATAAAAATTTTACACTGAAGACCCAATCGTTGAGCACCCCATGCAACAGATCTGCCATGATTTCCGGCTGTGGCAGTCGACACGGTTATATTCTTTTTTTCAGATGCAATTTTATAAACTGCATACGCACCACCCAAAGCTTTAAAGGATTTAAGATCAAATCTTTTATCTTCATCTTTATAATAAATATTTTTTACTTTTAGTTCTTTATCCAATTTATTTAATTTAATTAATGGAGTGGGGGAGTAACTTTTCCATGAAGAGATAACTTCTATTGCTTCTTCTATAAATTTTTCAGGTAGATGAGTAAGTATATTTTCTTTATCAAATTTATATTCTTTATTTTCTAAAAAAGATGAAATAGACCAAATGTCTTTTTGAAGGATTGTTTTCATTTAAACTAACAATCAAGTGTGCTATTTTTTTCCCAGTGTGTCACTGAGCTTTTTTTATCAAATTTATCGTTTTTATTAAAATCTTCAATTTCCATATTCTTTAATTTTATATAGCTTGTTATAACATCTTCTCCAAAAGCTTCTTTAAGTTCTTTACTGTTTTGAAGAAACTCTAATGCATCTTGTATTTCATTCGGTAGTTTTTTCAAGTGAGGGTAATTTTTGTAGTCTGTATACATATTACAAGACAATGGCTCACCAGGATCAACCTTATTATTTAAACCATGAAGACCAGCTGCTATAACACCTGCCTGAAGTAAATAAGGGTTTGAAGAACCATCCATCAATCTTAACTCAAATCTTCCAGCATCTGGGACTCTAATCATATGAGTTCTATTATTTCCAGTGAAGGAAATACTGCTTGGTGACCAAGAGGCACCAGATTTTGTAGGTGGTGCATTTATTCTTCTATAGCTATTAACCGTAGGATTAAAAAATGCTGAAAGTGGTTGGGCTAAACGCATTACACCCCCTAAGAAATTGTATGCAAGTTTACTTATACCCAGTTTATCACTTTCATCTAAAAACTTATTTGCCTTATTATTCCAAAGAGAAATATGAGCATGACAACCATTACCTGTTAAATTACCAAAAGGTTTTGGCATGAATGTTGCTCTTAAACCATGTTTTTCTGCTAAAGATTTTACCATATATTTAAAGAAGACATGTCTATCTGCTGTTATTAAACAGTTATCATAATCCCAATTCATTTCAAATTGTCCATTAGCATCTTCGTGATCATTTTGATATGGACGCCACCCCATTTCAATCATGCTGTCACAAATCTCTTTGATTAAATCATATCTACGCATAAGTGCGGATTGGTCATAACAAGGTTTGGATTGTGTGTCTTTTGAGTCAGCTATACTTGAACCATCTTGAGAAATTAAAAAATACTCACACTCTACTCCTGACTTCATTTCTAAGTTTTTTTTATTTAGTTTATTCATTTGCTCTTTAAGCATAACTCGTGGTGAGGCTTTTACAGGTTTACCACCCATCCATAAGTCAGATGCCAACCAACCCACTTCCTTATTCCAGGGTAATTGAATTAAACTGTTAGGGTCTGGTATAGCAAACATATCGGTATCAGCTGGTGACATATCTAACCAAGTTGCAAACCCAGCAAACCCAGCTCCATTTTTTTGCATCTCAGCAATTGCTTCTGCTGGAACTAATTTTGATCTTAGGACACCAAATAAATCTACAAAACTAACTAGGAAATACTTAATTTTTTTAGTTTCAGCAATTTTAGATAAACTTTTCACCATTATTTAAAAAATAAAAAAATTGTTTCTTTATAATAAATTAAATTAACGCTGATGATTATTACTATAGCTGCAATAACACCGTATTTTGCTTTTGGAAAAAGCACACCTATCATTTTACTTGGTCTTTGGTTTTCGTTATTATTTTCTGTCATATTGAATTTTTCTATAAAAAAGGGCGCCACACCAAAGTAGCGCCCAAATTTTAATTTATATTACCAGTCGGTAATATTGCTTTTATGATCATTTGCACCGTGTCTTTTCCTAGCTAATCTAGCAAGTTTTTCACTTTCAGATTTGTTAGTAATGACATGCCAGCCAATCCAGAAAACTACACCAATAATAACTAGTAAAGTTTCACTAGATCCTGCTCCCGGATAAACTGCTCCGACAACTTCCTTAGCACTTAAATGATCTATCCAGTTTGTTACTGTAGCCATATATTTCCTCCTTTACCTAGTTGAAGAGGCGACTGCTTTTTCAGCATCTCTATCGTCCTCCATTATTTCATAGTCTAGTCCAGCTATCTCAACATCACGTGGTATTCTTAATTTACCAAATGCGTTAAGTATTCTAGCTAAAACATAGCCTGGTAGCATTCCTAGAACTCCAAACATTATAATTGCTCCAAGGAATTGTCCCAGCGGATTGATTGATGCATAAGTTGATCCGTCCCACATAGCTCCAACATTGTATCCAGATGAAGGATAGCCATTTAAAACAAATCCACAAATTACAAGTCCAGCAAACCCTGCGTACCCATGTACTGCTACTGCACCAACTGCATCATCAATTTTGAACTTGCGTTCAACCCAGTAATGCATTTTATATGCAATCACAACACCGATCGCACCAATAAGCATTGCTTGTATCGGGTGATACAGATCATTACCTGCAGATGCACAGATGATACCTGCCAGTCCACTTGAGTATGTCCAGAAGGGATCACCTTTAGCAACCACGTATCCAGCCAATAATCCACCTGATAATGACATCAGGAAGTTATACGTTATTCCACTCAGTGTGGTTGGGGTTACATATATGTTTGTTGCTGTCCAGTATGTGACACCTTCCATTCCATATTCAGGTCCAAGATCAAATATCGGTATATTACATGCCGCATAAAATCCCCAGAAACCAGTATAGATTAAAAATAATCCAACTGTAACTAGCCAAGGGTTTCTTGGTCCTATATTTCTTGGCTCACCACTTGATGAGAATTTTCCAATTCTAGGTCCTAAAACGATTAGAACACCTAAAGCAAATCCACCCGCAATTGCGTGAATTACTCCTGATGCATAAGCGTCATGATATCCTAAAATTTTGAGCATCCATCCATCAAAGTGCCATCCCCAAGCAGCATCGATTACCCAGAAAAATGAACCTATTGCAATTGCTAAAATTCCAAATGCAAAAGTTGTAATTCTTTCAATGATTGCTCCAGAAACAATTGAAGCAGCAGTCCATGAAAATAGTAAGAACGCAGCCCAGAACACTCCACTTATATGGTCACCTAAGTTAACCGCCATAAATTCAGAGTTAGCTAAATACCATTTTGCACTAAAAGTACTGTCATCTGTAATTAACGCTGTACTCTCAGTCATTATTGAAGGTGCTATTCCCGGTCCTGTTGGAAATGCCCAGTAAATCCACCAACCAAAGAAAAACCAAGTTACCGTCACTAACGGTATGACCATGGTATTTTTCATTAAAGTATGTTGGTGATGTTTATAACGTGACGCTCCAACTTCATACATACAGAAACCGACGTGAATTAAGAACATCAGTACCACTGTTACCCAGTAGTAAAACTCTGTAAATATAACTGTAAGAGCACCTAATTGATCAGTCATAATCTCTCTCCCTTATTAGTTTAATAAAGCTTACGAGATTTTAGGGGGTGTGACAAACTAAACAAAGCTCAAAAACCTAGTATTGGCGATAGGTTTAAAAGAAATAATCAACCCTTGATTGACGGATTAAAATTTAAGGTAAGCCTTTTTCAAATCAACAAGGGGGTGTTTTGGAGACATTTGAAATTTAACTAAAAGCTCTCTTGCAATCATATCTCTATCTTGTTGATTGTTGGGTAATTTAATTGATTTTGGAATTGTAACCCAACCATTTGCATTTCTACAAAATACTGCAGGTCTATCTTCTTCATAACCCATATGAACATCTTCTAGCCAATTAAGATCATCCCATCCCATAGCTTCTACATATTTTTTTAAGAATGGAGTAATCTTTTTATAATCAGGTAATAAGTTAACATCATATCTATATCCAATATGTTGACCAATTAGCTTCTCTCTAGCAGTCTCTTTAAAAGTACCTAATTTAAGTTTTTTTTCTTTTTTAACTTTTGCTTTTACCTTTTTTTTAACCATTTTTAATCCTTATATTTTATGAAAATTATCAACACCAACAGTATAGTTAGTCCCAGTCATGGGAACTTTTGCTAACGCAGATGCTTCCATTGTTAGTGCAGCTAAATCTTCAGGTTCTAAAGAATGAATGTTAGTTTTACCACAAGCTCTTGCTAAAAGTTGAGCTTCTAATGTCATTGCATGTAGGTAATTATAAACTCTTAATGCAGCATCGTCAGGATTTAACCTAGCTCTTAATTTAGGATCTTGTGTTGCAACACCAACTGGGCAACGTCCAGTATGGCAGTGATAACAGTCACCAGCTTTAACACCCATCTCTTTTTCAAAGTTTGCTTCTGGTATATCCTTATTACAGTTCAGGGCAATTAAAGCACCAGTCCCAATTGCTATTGCATCGGCACCTAGTGCTAAAGCTTTTGCCATATCCGCACCATCTCTAACACCACCTGCATAAATTAAAGTTACTTTTCCAGTTTTACCAACATCATCAATGGCTCTTCTTGCCTCTCTGATTGCAGCAATACCAGGAATACCAGTATTTGCAGCAGCTATGTGGGGGCCTGCTCCAGTCGATCCTTCCATTCCATCTAAAAAGATTGAGTCAGGATTACATTTTGCAGCCATACGGACATCGTCATAAACTTTTGATGCACCTAGTTTCAATTGAATGGGCACTTTATTTTTTGTTAACTGTCTTAACTCTTCAACTTTTAGAGCTAAGTCATCTGGACCTAACCAGTCAGGATGTCTTGCTGGAGATCTTTGATCAATACCAGATGGCAGAGATCTCATCTCCGCAACTTGGTCGGTAACTTTTTGACCCATTAAATGTCCACCCATTCCAACTTTTTGTCCTTGACCAATAAATACTTCAATTGCATCAGCAAGTTGAGCGTGATGAGGATTAAAACCATACCTTGATTGAATACATTGGTAATACCATTTTTCAGAATATCTTCTTTCATCTGGAATCATTCCACCTTCTCCAGAACATGTGGCACTTCCAGCCATTGTTGCTCCTCTTGCTAAAGCAGTTTTTGCTTCATAAGAAAGTGCACCAAAACTCATACCTGTAACATACACTGGTATATCTAGCTCAATTGGGTTTTCACAATTTGGTCCAATTACAGTTTTTGTTTCACATTTTTCTCTGTAACCTTCAATTACAAATCTTGTAAGAGTACCTGGTAAGAAAACTAAGTCATCAAATGTTGGAATTTTTTTCATTAATGCCATTCCACGCATTCTGTATCTTCCAAGTTGAGCTTTAATATGAATGTCGTCTATGACCTCAGGAGTAAAAATAGCATTGTGACCTAATAGACTTTTATTTCTTTTTCCTTCTTCATGTACATGAACATCAGCTTTTCCACCAACATTACTGTTTGTTTTTTTTAATTTTTTTTCATTTTTTTTAGTTTTCTTTTTTGCCATTATATAGCTCCTTTCTTTTCATGAGGTTCTAGATTATCATAATTCCAAAGCTTTTTCCCTGCGACTATTTTTGTCATTTTACTGACATCAAATTTTTCACCAATCTCTGCAACTTTTAATTTTCTTTTTAACCAGTCTTGGTCACTATCAGTTAGATCGGAAGGAACCGCATCACTTCCAAAAGAGCCAATTTTACCTCCAATAAAAATTGTTCCATCATACATTGAGTCACCTAAATTTATTCCAACATCACCTAGAATAATTATTCTTCCTCTTTGCATCATAAAACCAGTAAATGCTCCTGCATCACCACCAACAATAATGGTTCCACCTTTCATATCGATACCAGTTCTAGCACCTACACTTCCCTTGCAAATTAAATCACCACCTCTTATAGCAGCACCAAAACAAGACCCAGCATTCTTTTCTATAACAACTTTTCCAGCCATTAAGTTTTCAGCACAAGACCAACCAACTCTTCCATTAATTCTAACCGTAGGTCCATCACAAGATCCCATGCCAAAATAACCTAAACTTCCTTCAAAAATTAAGTTTAGCTTATTTAAAATACCAACACCCAAACTATGTTTACCTTGTGGATTTTTGATAACAATTGTTCCATAACCTTGACTCATTAAATTATCAATTTCTTTATTAGCATCAGCAGCTGTCATTTCTTTAACATCAAGATCTATTCTTTTATTGAAATCAACATCGTAAGTACCAAAATAGTAAAAGCTTTCAGCCTCTGAAGGGTTAAAAAACTTTTGCTGCGTTCTTCCTGTTAGCACTTCAGAGTGCATACCCATTGATTGGGATTTTGATTTTTTGTCTGTTGTTTTTAGATTTGCCATACTTTTACCTCTCCATCATATGGATCATAAGTATCAATTTCTTGAGGAAGAATTGCTCTAATTGCAATTTCTTCAGATCCCATTGCTATTAAATTATCAGATTCGTAAAGAACTAATGGTTTTGCAGCCATAGTATCTTTTGCCATTCCTAATGAATCTTTGGTTGCAACAAAGTAAGTAAATACTCCATCAAGACCAGTTAAAGAGGCCTTCATACCTTCTTCAAGTGTTGCTCCATCCCTTAATTTTTTTGCAAGATATACTGCGATCAATTCTGAATCACATTCAGACATAAATCTCATACCTTCATTTTCTAAAAGCCTTCTGTTATTCCAATAATTTGTTAATTGACCATTGTGAACTACTGATACATCACTAAATGGATATCCCCAAAAAGGGTGAGCTGACTTAATATCTACCCCAGATTCAGTAGCCATTCTTGCATGGCCAATTGCATGAGTGCCTACAATCTTATCTAAATTGTATCTATCACATACATCTTTAGCATTACCTAAATCTTTAATAACTTCTAAAGATTTTCCCATAGAAAGAATTTCAACTCCAGGAACACTCTCAATTTTTCTAGAAAATTCTCTTAAATCTTTTTCATCATAATTAACCTCGTATCTTAAAGAGTAGGGAAGTACTCTTTCCTCTTTAATAATTTTTGCTCCCATACCTAAAATATGTGACTTAACTATTTTAATTCTCTCATCGTAAACAGAAGTCTCTTCACTTACAGACGAACTACCCTCACCAACATTTTCTCCAACTTTAAAACGCATAATAAAATTTTCTCCATCTGTATCTCCATAAAGTGCATACCCAGTAGAATCTTCCCCTCTATGTTTTAATGCTTGAAGCATCCCTTGCAATTGAGTACCAATATTTACTGATTTATCTTTATAAATTAATCCCGCTATTCCACACATATATTTCCCCTATTTTGTTAAAGACTATGGTAGGCAGTCCAGATACGTATCTAGATCCCACTGAGTTGTTGCACCTAAAAATTTTTCCCATTCATCATTTTTATACCAATGGAAAACTTTATACATTTCATCTGGCATAGCTGATTTTATAACCTCATCTTCTGCTAAACGATTTAAAGCCTCACCGAGACTCATTGGTAATTTTTTAACGATTTTTCCAGCAGCTTGAGCTTCATACATACTTCTAGACTCAGGCTTTCCCGGGTCAATATTGTTTGTTATTCCATCATCAAAACACTTTAACAATCCTGAACCCATTAAGTATGGATTATGCATTGAATCAACTGAACGATATTCAAATCTTCCTGGTGCAGATACTCTTAATCCACAAGTTCTATTTTGAAATCCCCAGTCAGCATAAACAGGTGCCCAAAATCCTGTGTCCCATAATCTTCTGTATGAGTTTACAGTAGACGAACCAATTGCAGTTAATGCTCCTAAATGTTTCATCACGCCACCAATAGCTTTCAAACCAATTTTACCTGGTAATTGAATATCTTTAGTATCAGGCATAAAAGTATTTGTTCCACCTTCAACGTAAGTAAATACCTCATCCATCCCTGGTAGAGATTTATGAGATAGTTTATTAACTTTATCTTTTCCACCTGTCCATAAAGACATATTGGTGTGACAACCGCTTGCAGAAACACCCATAAATGGTTTTGTCATAAAGCAAGCTATCAAATTAAACTCTCTAGCTACTTGTGCGCAAATTTGTCTATAAGTAGAAAGTCTATCTGCATTTCTTAAAACATCATCATACATCCAGTTTAATTCTAATTGTCCTGGTGCATCTTCATGATCACCTTGAATCATGTCAAAACCCATTGCTCTGGCGTATTTAAAAACTTGCATGAAAACTGGCCTTAGGGATTCAAATTGATCTATATGATAGCAATAAGGTTTAGAAAATCCTTTACCAGTAGGTGAGCCATCTTCATTTTTAGTTAACCACATCATTTCTGGCTCCGTCCCAACTCTTAATTGGTAGCCATGTTTCTTTTTAAATTCTTGAGCATGTATTCTTAAATTTCCTCGACAATCTGAAGTTAGGTGTGCGCCTGGAGTCTCTCTTTCCTCTCTATTTCTAAAACAAGTAACAAAAACTCTTGCAACTTTTTTATCCCAAGGAAGCTGACAAAAAGTTTCAGGATCAGGTATGCCAACCAGTTCTTTTGCTTCTGGCCCATAACCAATATAATCTCCGTGACGATCAACAAACAAGTTTGCTGTTGCTCCGTAAACTAATTGAAAACCCTTTTCACAAGTTCTTTCCCAATGATCAGTAGGAATACCTTTTCCTACAACTCTTCCAGTTACAGAAATAAATTGAAAATAAATATACTCAATACCTAGTTCGTTAATTTTAGCTCTTACTTGTTTTACTAACTTGTCTCTACCAGGTTGTGCAACATGCTTGTCTAGATCAGTCATTATCTCTCCCTCTAATGAATTTTTATTTAACGAACCGTAACTGAAAAAATTATTAGTGTCTAGGCTTGAAGTTTAACTCCAAGGGAAGGGACTGTTAGAAGTTGGGTGAAGTTCACCCTTCTCGTAACGGTTGAATCTAAACGGTTTTAATAATTCACTTTCAGTTCCAAGAATTTCTTGCGCAACGAGCTCACCAACACCAATCATTTTATATCCATGGTTTGCATCCGCTATCATGTAAACGTTTTCTAAAAATCTATCGAAAATAGGAAAGTTATCTGGTGTCATACATCCAAGACCACCTGAAGGTCCTTTTCTATATAAACCAGATTTGCCTTCAAACCTTTTATGACAATGAGCCAAAGCTGAACACCACATGTCATTAAATGATTCTGTTGTTTGAAACTCAGGAGAGTCAAGTCCATAAGGATCAATATTTACTTTATCAAAATGTTTATCAACTATGTAAGGAGATGTTCCACCCTGAACACCAAGACCTTCAATGTCTGGCTTATAATAAATTCCCCAAAGCTCATCTGTAATTAATTTTTTTGTTGTGTCAGAATATAATGGTGCGGTAGAATCGACATGCATTACAGGAGGTTGGCCACCGTCATTCATTCTTAAAAAATCTTTATCAACACCAATAACACCTTCTTGTAGCATCCAATATTTCCACATATCTTCTTTATGAAATGTTCCATCTTTCCCTTTAATGTTTGCAACTTTTGGAAGTTCCAGCATATTCCAAAAATCTCTAACCCAAGGGCCAGCACCAACAACAACTTGTTCGCACTCAATAATTCCTTTGTCTGTTTCAACTCCAGTAACTGCTTTACTAGCACTACCTTTTTGGAAGCCTGTAACCGTCACACCCTTAATAACTTCAACACCGTTTGTAGTAGATTTTTCCTCTAGAGCTTTTATGGAAGCTTTGTTAAATGCATAACCACCTTTTTTTTCATGTAACACAGATGTTATGCCTTGTGCTTGCCAGTCATCAAACATACCCTTCATATATTTAGTGCAGTCTGCTTCACCCTCTATAAATTCTGATTCGTATCCAATAGCTTTTTGTTGTTCATAAATTGTAGCAACATCTTCGTGCATAACTTCAGGAGATATTTGCAAGTATCCTACAGCATTATATTTCCATGCTTTAGGATCGCTTTCCCATACCGATACAGAGTGGGCCATTAGCTCTCTCATAGCTGGTTGAAAATAATTATTTCTTATAACACCACAGGCTATTCCACTTGCTCCTGCTGCAGTATCTTTTTTTTCTAGAATTACAATGTCACCTGGATTTTTATAAGTTTCAGAAAGTTTCCAAGCCGTACTTAAGCCATGGATACCACCACCTATAATTACAACTTTTGCTTTTTTGGGAAGCCTTGACATGATCAAACATTATTTTTTTGGACAAAAAAGAATACAATTTTTTTTAGATCTAATAATTATATATATAAAATATATATTCTAAGATCTCTTTGAATAAGTACCTAATAACTTATGTTTTTTAATGTATTTAGATATTCTTTAAACTCATTAATAAACGTTTCACTAGGCATTATATTTTTTATTCGCTGATCAGTTGAAGTTTTTTCAAGACGAAAGAATCCTTTTTCACAGGCCTCATTAATTATTAAAGCAGATTTTGGTCTAGAAGTTTTGAATAATTTAGTTTTTAACCCTTCAACAGACAATTTTTCATTGAGCTTATATGCGGACATTACAAGTAACATCATATGATAATGGGAGGGTGACTTTCTAAAAAAATAGTTGCTTGAAGTATGTGATTGCTTCATCTGATCTTCCCAAAAATTTAATAAATCTTTGCTGCTATCAGACATTGTTAAGCTCTAACTCTTGATTTTGTTGGATCATAGAAAGGGAAAGGAACCACTTTTGCGTCAATTCTTTTTTGGTGACCATCAAGCTTACCAACTTCAACTTCTGTTCCAATTTCTGCATACTTTACATCAATTTTACAAAGTGCAATATTTTTACCAAGTCTAGGTGATAGCATTCCACTAGTTATTGTGCCAATTTGCCCTCGACCTATATGAACACAGTCTCCATTTACAGCTGGCTCGTGACCAACTAATTCTAAACCAACTAATTTTTTTTGTGGGTTGGCTTTTCTTTTAACCAGCTCTTCTTTACCTATAAAATCGTCTTCTTTAGTTTTTAGAGGAACGGTAAAACCAATTCCAGCTTCGAAAGGATCTGTTTGATCGTCAAATTCATAACCATAAAAGATAAGTCCAGCTTCAATACGAAGCATGTCTAAAGCTTCCAAACCTAAAGGAGTAATATCAAATTCTTTTCCAGCTTCCCAAACTTTATCCCAAACTTCAGAGGCATCTTTTGGGTGACACCATATTTCATATCCAAGCTCTCCAGTATAACCTGTTCTTGAAATAACTATCGGAGTTCCAGTCTCATGATCTATTCTTGCAATATTAAATCTAAACCATTCAAGCTCAGTGATTGATGGCTGTAATGGAGGCGTCCATACAAATTTTTCTAAAATTTTTCTACTATTAGGTCCTTGAACTGCAATATTATGAATATGGTCTGTTGCTGATTTAATCCAGACCTTATAATTTTTTTTTATAGCCTGTTCTTTTAACCACTCACCACTGTATTCATCTCCACCTATCCATCTAAAGTTATCTTGCCCTAACTTAAATAATGTTCCGTCATCAAGCATGCATCCATTTTCATAGCACATTGCAGTATAAACAACTTGTCCAATAGATAATTTTTTAACATTCCTTGTAAGAGTGTACTGCATTAAGTTTTCTGCATCTGGTCCTAAGATTTCAAATTTTCTAAGAGGTGAAAGGTCGGTCGCCACCACACTTTCTCTACATGACGTATATTCTTTTATAGTTCCGAAGTTAGTAAAATTATTAGCAAGCCAAAAACCTTTATACTCAACAAAGTTTCTAGTTAGCTCAGAGGTTTTTTTATGGAAGCCTGTTTCTTGTGTTAATTTTGGTTCTGAGTCTGTTTTCATTCTAAATGCTATAGCTTTTGAATATTTTTTATCTTTAGGATAAGTCCTAACAAAAATATCAGTGGGATTCCAGCCATTTGCACCATCAACATCGCAGGGGCAAGCAGAAGAAATACATGTTAGATCTTTTAAGGCTCTAAACAAAACATAATCACCTGGTCTGGACCAAGGCTCATCAAAGGAAGCAACATTATTAGCATCTATAGCTGTATTAAAAAAAAGATTTATAGCTGACCAACTTTTTTGTGAATTAATATCATATTTACTTAATCCATTATTAAAATTATCAGTACAGTTAATGTGTCCCATATAACCCATATCTTCATAATACTTAGAGGTACAAGCAAGATTAAAAGTATCATGTCTTCCAACAGTATCTCTTACAACTTCTATCATTGCCTCATGATTACTATCATAAAACTTTGAAAATAATCCTGGTCCTGGATATGCCCCTCCCATGAATGTTCGAGTTGCTTTATCATCTATAATACTTTGAATTCCATCATTTAATTTACGAGTGTCAAAAGCTAAAAAATCAGAACATTGTCTTCCACCAGGATCAATTATTTGAATATATTCACCAGCTTTAACTTCATATGTTTCAGCTGTTCTTCTTTTTACAAGCTGTTCAAAAATTGGATCACTAAGTGGGTCTGGCAAAATAAACTGCTCATCAGTTTCTATAAATTTAGCTTTACTTAAAAATACTGTTAAATCTGTTGGTGGATTTTGCTCATGAACATTCATTGCATTCCCTGGCGCAGCAATCATCACTACACATTTGTCTTTAGAGGTTAAGGTAATCTTTTCTCCCATTAAACAATCTTCATTAAAAATAATAGATGATTTTGCTTTATTAAGATCTAATTTTTTTTTCTTAAATAGTTTTGAAATTTTTTCATCATTAGCAATAGCTCTTTTTGAAAAGTCAGCATTTGCATTTTCTTTTAAATTTAAAATTGATAAATCAGATTTGCCTTTTGAATTAAAAACAATTATTTCACAAATTTGTCTTCCTTCTTCATTTATGATTTCTATTTTATCATCTGGTAAAACTTCTATAACTGAGAGACCGCCACCTTTTACATAATATCTTTCAACTCCAGATGGTAAAGTTCTTAAACCAGGATTTTTAATATTTTTACTAGTATGTAGCATTGCCAGTGTAAATTTAAATAATTGAGGGTTAGCATAATATAATCAAAGGGCATTGACTATAAATTTAATAAATGAGAACATGGTTGCTTAAACATTAATATTAAGGAGAGAGAATATAATGAAAAAAATAATATCATTAATATCTGCCTTAGTAATTTCAGCTGTAAGTTTTGCTGGAGTTTCTAACGCTGCAGATAGTAAAAAACCCATCGTTATTCCAACTCATAACTGGTCAAGCCAAATTGTAATGGCTCACGTTATTGGTGGAATTTTTGAAAGTATGGGAAACAATGTAAAATATGTAAACACAGACTCACAAGCCGTTTATGAAGCAATTCGTATTGGTGATGTAAGTTTATCTCACGAAGTGTGGGAATCTGCGTTTGGTAAATCATTTACAACAGCACTAGACAAAGGTGGTTTAGTAGACTGGGGAGATCATGAAGCTAGAACTCTTGAAGATATGGGATATCCAAACTGGGTTGTTGAAAAAGGATTATGTCCTGGTCTTCCAGACTGGACTGCATTAAAAAATCCAGCTTGTGCTAAAAACTTTACAACACCAGATTCAGGTGGAAAAGGACGAATGTTAGAAGGTCCACAAAGTTGGCATGGAGATTTAATACCTCAAAGGGTTGATGCTTTAGGGCTTGGAGATCTTTGGACTGTTAAATTTGCTGGAAGTGCAGACGCACTTTGGGCTGAGCTTAAATCTGCTGAAAAAGAAGGAAGAGGAACTATAATATTCAACTGGACACCAAACTTTACAGATGGTGCTGGTTTTACTTTTATAGACTTCCCTCCATATTCAGCTGGTTGCAGACCAGAAGATGGTGGTGATGGAAAATGTGGTTCGCCAGATGGTTATTTGAAAAAAGCTGTAAATGCAGATTTTCCAAAAACTCATCCAGCAGCAGCAGGGGCATTTAAAAAAATGTCATTCTCTACAAGTCATATTGGTGCAATGGCAGCTTTAGTTGACCTTGACAAAATGACTCATGAAGATGCTGCTAAAAAATGGTTAGCTGACAATAAGAGTGTTTGGCAAGCTTTTACTAAATAAAAGTAAAAGTTAAAAAATTGAGATCTCTCCCAACAATGTTGGGGGGGATTTTTTTAAATAAGGTGCTCTCGCACAGACCCAAACTACGGACATATTAATTAAATGATAAAATATTTTTTATATATATTTCTTAGCTTATTAGCTTTTAATTTTTCTTTTGCAAAAAATATAGACATACAAGAAGATATTAAAATTGATTTTGTATGTGAGTTAGAAAAGAAAATATTCAAGAATTCAGAATATAATTATCAAACTTTTTTAGCAAAAGATTTAGATGATAAAAATTTAGACAAATTTGAAATTGATGCAAAAAAACCAGAAAAACTTTTGATCAATGGGCTGTCATCGTTTCTATCAAAAACTCCAAAATTTGAGGTAAAAGTTGTTAATAAAGATGTAGTTTTGTTTAAAGCTTTTGATGAAGAAAAAAATTATTCAGAGTCAGGTATAATTAACAGAAAATCAGGTGAATTAGTTCATGAAATTACAATAGGTTTAAAAAGTGATAATTTTGAAAAAAATATTTCTTTTTATTCATGTAGTTAAAATAAAAAAATGAAAAAGTATTTATTTTATATAATTTTAAGTTGTTTGATTGCAACAACAGTATCAGCTCGAAAAACAGGTTGTGAAGGAAATTGTAAAGATGGTTTTGGTAAATGGACTTACACTGACAAAACAACTTATGAGGGGAATTGGATTGGTACGCAAAAACAGGGGCAAGGAGTTGAAACTTGGCCTAATGGATATATTTATAAAGGTGAATTTAAAAATAGTGTGTGGAATGGACAGGGTATTTTAACCTTTCCAAACGGTGCAACTTATAACGGGGAGTGGGCTAATGGCTTTATGAATGGAGAAGGGACATTTACAAGATCTGATGGAAAAGAAAAAGTAGGGATTTGGAAAAATGGTAAATTACAAGAATAATTAAAAAATGTTACAAAATACATATTTAGATAAATTAATGAAGACATCTCAACCAGTTAGACAGTTTGGAGGCCTTATTATCTTAACAATTATTGTAATTTTTTCTTTTGCTATTTTAAATAATATATTTGGTGAAGGTGAAGAACTAATTACCAAAATGAAAAAAGAAGAAGAAAGAATTGCTGAGACCAGAAAACAAAATGAACTGATTTCAAGCCTGCCATCAGGAATCTTGGTATTCTACGATGGAACTGATCATTATAAATTATCACCAGATCAGTATGAAAAAGTCTGTAAAGCTACAAAGATTATTCCACAACGTGCAATTATGGGTGCCAATTTTTTAAATTTTAGAGCACATCATATTTATACTATTAATGGAAATAAAATTGATGAAACATTTGTTAAATGGAACAAGGAAAATAATAAATGCTTTGCAGGTTTTACAGTGAGTGGAAATAATGTTGGGGTAGATGAAAAAATTACTGTTAGTGGAGAGGTTTTAAATTTCTTAAGTACTGGAATTGATACAAGAGTTTATTTTATTAAAAATTTTTAAGGAGGGAAAGAACAAATACAAATAATATAAAAAGTGTTTTTTATTTTTATATCGTATAGCTTATTAAAATATTATGACTGATACAGTAATTAAATGTGAATCTGTTTATAAAATTTTTGGGACTAATGCCAAAAAAATGCTTCAAGAAGCAAATGGAAATGTAGACGCTAAAACATTCCAAGAAAATGGATGTATAGTAGGTGTCAACAATGCTTCCTTTGAAGTTTTAAAAGGAGAAATGTTAGTTGTTATGGGTTTATCTGGCTCAGGAAAATCAACATTATTAAGATGTATTTCTAGATTAACAGATGCAACTGCAGGGAAAATTTTCATTGAGGGCCAAGATTTACTTTCATTAAATAATAAAGAACTGATTGAACTTAGAAGAAATAAAATGGGAATGGTGTTTCAAAGTTTTGCTTTGCTTCCTCATAAAACAGTTGTTGAAAATATTGCTTTCCCACTTCAAATTAAAGGTATTAAAACCAAAGATAGCATCAATAAAGCAATGGAAATGGTTAAACTTGTTGGTCTTGATGGAAGAGAAAACTATTTTCCAAGAGAGCTTTCTGGTGGACAGCAGCAAAGAGTAGGTATTGCACGATCATTAGCCGTTGAGCCTGATATTTGGTTTTTAGATGAACCATTTTCTGCATTAGACCCACTAATTAGAAAAGAGATGCAGGATGAATTTTTAAGACTTCAAGAAAAATTACAAAAAACAATTATGTTTATCACACATGATTTTGATGAGGCTTTAAAACTTGCTGATCGTATAGCAATAATGAAAGATGGAATAATTGAACAGTTGGATACACCAGCTAACATTGTGTTAAATCCAGCCACAGAATACGTAAAAAAATTCACAGAAGAAGTTCCTAGAGAGAAGGTTTTAAAAATAGAAGATGTAATGGAAAAACCAAATAATGAAAATTTAAGTGATTTAAAAGTTTTAAGAAATGAAATAATTGAAAATGTAGCTGAAAAAATATTAACTCAAGAAAAGTCAGTATCTGTAATTGATGAAAACAATCAAATTGTTGGCACTGTTCATCCATCAAAAATAATACATACAGTTTTTGGTGGAAAAAAAAGTAATGATTAAACTATGGAATTATTAAAAAAATATCCAAAATTATTTCAATGGCTATTTTTATTGGTTGCATTTTTTACTTTATGTTTTGCAATTGATGTTCCAGAAACTTATAAATTTATTAGAGGTCAAGCAGAATTCATTAAAGATCCTAATCAAAGCACTTACACACTATTTGGTGCAGAAGTAAGATACTACGCATTTGATGTTTTTTGGAGATTACCCCCTTTACTTGGATGGTTACCTATCTGGATAAACGATTCATTATTTTTTTTAATGAATGATTGGATGCCAATAGAATTTTGGAACGAAGATACTCAAGAATTTAAAACCCAACCTTTAGTTTTACAAATAACAAGAAATTTAACTTCATTTATTACATTTCTCATAGAATTAATTAGAGAGATTTTATTAGGTGGTGTTGAAACTATTGTTGCATTTACAAGTTGGGATTGGATAAGTGAAAATTCATGGGCAAAATTACCAGGGTTACCTTGGACAATTGTTGCGGCGGGAGCGGCAATACTTGGATATAAATTAAGTGGCAAGGGACTAGCTTTATTTGCTGCTATAGTAATGATTTATATTTCTATTTTTGGTCAATGGAAACCTTCGATGCAAACACTTTCTTTTATATTGGTGGCAGCACCACTATCTTTTATTTTTGGTTTGGGCTTAGGGGTTGCGGCATTCAAAAGTAAACGTGTTGAAAAAGCTTTATATCCAATACTTTTAGTTATGCAGACTATGCCTCAATACGCTGTATTGGTTCCTGCAATTGTTCTTTTTGGTGTTGGTGATCACGCTGGAGTAATTATAACCATGGTTGTAGCTGTTCCACCAATGATACTACTCACCTTGTTAGGTCTTAGAGGTGTGTCTCCTGAGGTTATTGAAGCTGGCCGAATGAGTGGATGTAATAATTTACAGCTTATGTTTAAAGTATTAATCCCAACTGCAAGAAGAGATATTTTGATTGGAGTGAATCAAGTTATTATGGTGTGTTTTTCTATGGCAGTAATTTCAGCTTTTATAGGCGCCAAAGGTTTAGGATTTAATTTATTGTTAGCCTTAAATCAGCTAAACATTGGATTAGCGTTAGAAGCAGGTTTATGCATTAGTTTGATTGCAATACTTTTAGATAAATTGTCTTTAGCTTGGGCAAATAAACAAACAGATTATTTTGGCCACCTAACTTTCTTTGAGCGTTATAAAAATTTATTATTTTTTTCTTTTGCAATATTAATTGGACTTATATTTGCTTATGTTGGATCTTTTTATTTTAAGGAAGGTTTTAATTATTTATATGAAATTCCTCACAACAAAGGAATATCAACCGCAGATTTTTGGAATAAAGGGGTTGATTGGATTTGGGATACTTTCTTTCAAACTTTAAAAATTTTTAATACATGGTTGATAGTAGATGTATTACAGCCCATGCGAGCTGCTTATTTGCGTATGCCTATTGTTGCAACATTTGTTCTAGTTATGGGAGCTGGTTATATAATTGGAGGAATACGTTCAGCTTTAACAGTAGGGGGGCTAACATTATTTATAGCATTAAGTCCATGGTGGGACAGAGCTTTAGTTACTACATACATGGCAACTTTTGGAGTTATCTTATCTTGTATAATTGGTTTTACTGTTGGAACTTTATGTTTTCAAAATAAGCATACCACAAATTTCATGTTGGGAGTTTGTGATATTTTTCAAACCTTCCCTTCATTTGTATACTTAATTCCGGTAATGATGCTTTTTGGGGTTACAGATACATCAGTATTAATTGCGGTAGTTGTTTATGCAACTATACCTGCCACAAGATATACGATTGAAGGATTAAAAAGTGTTCCATCTTCTTTGCATGATGCAGCTTCAATGTCAGGTGTAACAAAAATACAAAGATTGTTGAAAATAGAATTCCCTTTAGCACTTCCTCACATGATGCTTGGTTTAAATCAAACAATTGTATTTGCTTTATTTATGGTAATTATTGGAGCATTTATTGGAACGGAGGATTTGGGACAATATATTTTAAAAGCTATATCTGATAAAAAAGGTGCAGGTATAGGACTAACACTAGGTCTTTGTGTTGCTTTCATAGGATTGGTATTTGACCATTTAATTCGAACCTGGGTAAATAAAAGAAAAAAGCACCTTGGTATAGACTAGTTAATATTTTTTCATTATCTATTTGGAGTATCTGTAACAATCATTTGATCTTTTACCTTTTCTCTAAAGTAAATGTATATTCCAGCACTTATTATTATTGAAACACCAACAAATGTTCTTGTTGTTGGAATATTATTAAACAATATATACCCTGTTAGTATTGACCAAATTATTAAAGAATATTCATAAAGCGAGATAACAGAAGGAGACGCAATACTGTAAGCATTAAGTATAAAATAAAATGCAAAAGCCCCAATACACCCCATAACCATTATAAATGGCCAGGCATAAGATGGGTTTGTAAACCATTCTCTAAAAATAAATTGCAGTGCTGGATCACTAAAGTTGTTAAATTGCCCCTCACCTGTAAAAATAAAAAATAATACACTTATTAGAACAGCACCAAAATATAAATGTAACATTTGCGTATAAACATTATCTTTATCAGAAGTGATTTTTGTGATTGTCATTGATATTGAGTAGCATAACGCGCAAGCAACAGGGGCTAAGTTCATATAATCAAAATTTGTAAAATCTGGATTTAAAACTAAATATACCCCTATAAACCCAATAAAAATTGCTGACCACCTTCTAATACCAACTTTTTCTTTTAAAAATATTGTAGCCAAAATTGAAACAAAAAAAGGACTAGAGAAAAATAACGCATTGGCCATAGCAAGAGACATATATGTAAGAGAGATATAGAAAAAACTAAATCCAAAAAAGAAACATATAACTCTTAAGATTGTTAAAAAAGGGTAGTGTGTTTTTAAAATAATTTCTTGTTTAGAAAGCTTGAGATACCCAACTAATAAAATTAGTGCAACAAATGTTCTTCCAAAATATAATTCATATAATGCTGCATCTTGATAAATAAATTTTATCAAAGCATCTTGAATGGAGAATAGTATCATACCAAGAAGAATAAATAGAATGCCTCTTGGATTATTTTGTACTGGCGTCATGAATTAAGAATAAAATCAGATGCTCTTTCAGCTATCATTAATGTTGGTGCATTTAAGTTTCCACTGGTAATTTCTGGCATTACCGAAGCATCAACTACTCTTAAATTTTCAATTCCATGTACTTTAAGTTTTTGATCTACAACTGCCATATCATCAATTCCCATTTTAAGGGTACAAGAAGGGTGGTAAGCAGTCTCTGCTTTAGATCTAACATATTCTTCATATAATTCATGAGTTTGAATATCTGATCCAGGGCCAATTTCTTTACCAGCAAATGGTTTCATTGAACTTTGTCCAAGAATTTTTCTAGCTATTTTAATAGCCTCCACTGTTTGATTGAGATCATCTTTATGTTCAAGATAATTAAATAAAATTTTTGGATAATCGTAAGGGTTTGAAGTGTCCAATGTAACTGAACCTCTACTTTTTGGATGATTGGGGCTGGCATGTAATTGAAATCCATGTCTATCAGGCTCAACTAAGCCATGATCAATTACAAAAGCTGGAAAAAAATGAAATTGGATATTTGGATAGTCTCTTTCAGGAGAGGATTTAGCAAAACCACCTGCTTCTAGGAAGGATGTTGAGCAGGGTCCAGTTTTATTTAAAAACCATTGAATTCCTATTCTAAGCATATTGAATCTATTAACATATGAATACAGCGTGTCAGACGTTTTACATTCTTGCTGGATATAAGTTTCAAGATGATCTTGTAGGTTTTTTCCAACACCACTTAGGTTGTGAATAACTTCAATTCCCTTTTCTTTTAAATGCTCAGCTGCTCCAATGCCAGATAGTAAGAGTAATTGAGGAGAGTTAATTGAGCCTCCACTTAATATTACCTCTTTATTAACAAAAATATTTTCAACTTTATTCTTAATCTTAACCTTAATACCAATGGCTTTTTTTCCATCAAAGATGATCTTCTCTACGAAAGAGTCCGTGAAAATTGTTAAATTCTTTCTATTTTTAGCTGGATTTAAATAATGTTTAGAGACACTTGCTCTTTCTCCTTTATCAATTGTCACATCATACATACCAAAACCTTCTTGATTTTTACCGTTCATATCTGGGTTCATTTCATAACCAGCCTCAGTTGCAGAATCTACAAATGCTTTGAATAATGGGTTTTTATTTTTAGATTGATTAACAGGTAGCAAGCCATTCCCACCTCGATATCTATTTTCTCCTTCAGACCAAGTTTCAATTTTCTTGAAATAAGGAAGAACTTTTTCGTAAGACCAATCTTTAAGTCCAAATGAGGCCCATCTTTCATAATCATTAGGATTACCTCGTACATAAACCATACCATTATGAGCAGAACATCCACCAATCATTTTTCCCCTAGGACAAAATAGTTTTCTGTTATTTAAATGAGGCTCTGGTTCAGAATAATATTTCCAATTATATTTTGGATCATGCATTGTATAAAGAATAGCAAGTGGCATTTTTACTTTCCAAATATCACTTGGTTTTCCAGCTTCGAATAAAGCTACTTTGTATTTTCCATTTTCAGTTAAACGATTTGCAAGAACACATCCTGCTGATCCACCACCAATAATAATATAATCATATTTCATATAGTTTTTCCTGCTAGATTCTTAATAAATTAGAATTAATGAGGTTGATCACCCTCAATAGCTATTCTATCCATTATTCTTTCATGACCTAAACCTCTGCCAGGATAAAAGTCTGCTATCGCATAATGAATAACACTTCTATTATCCCATATAGCAACAGCATTTTCTGTCCAATTAAATCTACAAGTTAGATCTAATCTTGCCTGATGTTCAAATATCTTTTTTAATATTTCATCACTTTCTATTTTATCTAAACCAATTATTTGTTTTGTGTAAGTCCAATTTACATACAGTATTTTCTTTCCTGTTTCTGGATGAGTTCTCACTATGGGATGTTCATTTGAATATTCATCGTAATTTCTTTTTTCATGACCTGACATACCCTTGTAATTGTCTATAAAAAATTCTGCTCCAAGGGAGCTATGAATAGCTTTTTTATCTTTTATCTTTTTTTTAATTTCTTCATCAAGAGTTTCCCATGCAAGTTCCATATTAGAAAAACAAGTGTCTCCACCCACGGGAGGTATCTTTATAGATTTTAAAATTACAGCTTTAGTTGGTTTAATATTGTAACTAACATCAGTGTGCCAATTCTCTCCCCATTGATTTTTTTCTTCTTTAGTCTTTACAATTCTTACTATTTCGGGGTGATTATTTAATCCCTTCACATAAGCATGATTTTCTAGTGGACCCCAGTTTTGAGCTAACGCAATCTGTTCATTGTGGGTGATATCCTGATTTCTAAAAAAAATTACTTTGTGTTCTAAAAGTAGGTTATTTATTTTTTCATAATTTTCTTTTGAGGAATCTTTAAGGTCTATACCTGATATTTCAGCTCCAAGAGCCCCTGATAAAAGTTTGACTTCCATTAAAAGAATATATTTCTGGAAATTTATTTTGTCAAAATATATAAGGTTGCTATGACTTTAACTCAAGCTTATATGCTATTAATAGTTTCTATTTTACTAGAAATTACCGCAACAGGATCACTAAAAGCAACCGAAGGTTTTACCAGATGGATTCCATCCCTAATATCAGTCGTTGCTATCAGTGGCTGTATGTATTTAATGTCTCATGTAATGAAGGTTTTACCAGTGGGCATCACCTATGCTACATGGTCAGGAGTTGGAATAGTTGCCTTAACTCTGATTGGAATTATTAAATATAAGCAAGTTCCAAATTTAGCAACTATTTTTGGACTAGCTTTAGTTGTTGTTGGAGTTGTAATTATTAATGTGATGAATAATACAAATATTGATAATTAGTTTATTTTTTTAATTTAGTTGAGAACTTTAAACCTATATTATTAAAATTAATTTTATTTTTTTTAATAAATTCATTCATTGCTTTAATTTTTTCATCCTCAAATTCAGTAACTTTTCTTTTATTCAAATCAACATATAGAGATAAGAATTCTATTGATGATGCTAAATATTCTTTTTCTTTATGGATCATTTCAAATTTATACTGAAGTCTTTTTTTGTCATGATCAAAATAGGTTAAATTTATATTCACTTGGTCACCCTCATTAACTTCTTGATCATAAGTGATATGAGATTCAACAACCATGGTACTTTTTTTTGTTGTTTTTGCTGAATGTTCTCCCATATTAAATTTTGTCATTAAAGTTTCAGCACCGTAAAGATCAAAAATTAAAACATAATAGGCGACATTCATATGATTATTATAATCAGTCCAATCTTTAATAATCTTCTGTGTATTTAACAATATAGACATATTTAATTCTTATATTCTGGTTCTTCTTTATCTAAAATCAATTTTATTTGATTAAGATGCATCCCCGCTAAATCAATTGGATAATTTGCAGTTTCTTGAGCTGTTTTTTCTGCAATTTCATGACTAGCTACATTCAACTCCCTGTTAGTTGACAAAGCTGTTAAATAAGTTTCTGCAGCTTTTTCAAAATAATACAAGGCATTGAAACCCTCTGCAATAGTTTCACCTGTGATTATTATTCCATGGTTAGCTAGCAGCATATGCTGTTTGTTTCCTAAGGCACTTGCCATTTTTTCAGACTCTTCTTCAAAACCCAAGCCACCAAATTCATTAAAGATAGAAACTCTATTATAAAACATCATAGTATTTTGATCTATTGGCTTTAATGTAGGATCTTTAAGGGTTGATAAAATTGTAGCATATTTAGAATGTACATGAAAAATACATTTAGCATGAGCTACCTTTTTATGAATTGCTCCATGAATATTGATTGCAGTTGGATCTACAATTTCTGGTTTTTTTTTTAATTTTTCTATATTTTCTTTTGTAATTAAAATTAAATCACTAGCTTTTATTTGACTAAAATGTATTCCAGCTTTGTTTACAAAAAAGTCAGTAGATGAGCCTGGTAAACAGACACTAAAATGATTTGCAACGCCTTCGTGCATATTTAGTCTAGCTGTCCATCTGAAGGTTGCAGCTAAATCTTTTTGTAAATCTGTTATTTCCATTTTTATTAAATTAAACTATATTTGAATTATAAATGATGAACAATAAAGTTTTTGTATCTTGCGCAGTAACAGGTTCTGGTGACGCGGCTGGTAAACATCCTGATTTACCAAAAACACCAAAACAAATAGCGACTGCAGCAATAGAAGCTGCTAAAGCAGGAGCAGCAATTGCACACATTCACGTCAGGGAAGACGATGGTAAACCAAGTAGAAGATTAGAATTATATAAAGAGGTAGTTGATCTTGTTCGATCAAGTGATACGGATGTTATTTTAAATTTAACGACAGGCATGGGCGGCGACCTTGATATTGGACAAGGAGATAATCCATTAGACTTTGGTCCAATGACAGATATGGCAAATGTAATGGAACGTATTGCTAATGCTGAACAATTTCTACCAGAAATCTGCACATTAGATGCTGGAACTTTAAACTTCGGTGACAGCTCTACAATCACAGTAAACACACCAAATGATTTAAGAAAAGCTGCAAAACGATTAAAAGAAATTGGTGTTAAGCCAGAAATTGAAGCATTTGATTTAGGAAATATGTGGTTTGGTGCACAACTTTACAAAGAAGGATTATTAAGTGATCCACCAATGTTTCAAATGTGCTTGGGAATACCATGGGGGGCGCCTGCAACTACTTTAGCAATGCAAGCCATGTTAGATATAATGCCTAAAGAAGGTATCTGGTCGGGGTTTGCAATTTCAAGGAATGAAATGCCTTTTGTAGCTCAGACTGTTTTGTTGGGAGGCAATCCAAGAGTTGGACTTGAAGATAATTTATATTTATCCAGAGGTAAATTAGCAACTAATGCGCAATTAGTTGAAAAAGCTATTAGAATTGTGGATGATCTTGGTTCTTCTATTATGACACCAGCAGAAACAAGAGAAAAACTAAAACTTATTAAGCATAAATAAAATTCATGTTGAGTAAGATAAATAAAATTGCAGTAATTGGTACTGGAGTTATTGGTACTGGCTGGATTATTAGAATGTTGGCGCACAACAAAAAAGTTTCAGCATTTGATTTAAATTTTAAACAAAAAGCAATATTAATTAAAGAAATTAAAAGATCCCTTCCATTTGTAAAAAAACTTTATAAAAAAAAATTAATTAATTTAAAAAACTTAAGTTTTAAAACATCATTATTAGAAACATTAAAAGATGTGGATTTTATTCAAGAATGTGCATCAGAAAACTATAAATTAAAAACAAAGTTAATGTCAGACATAGGAAAATATTCTAAACCCAATGCTATTATATCCTCAAGTTCATCAGGATTGTTACCTTCTGTTATTTTTTCAAAATGCAAAAATCCTAATAGAGGAATTATTGGTCATCCATTTAATCCAGTCTACATGTTACCTGCTGTTGAAATTGTACCAGGAAAAAAAACATCTAAATCAATTTTAAAAAAAGCTAATGATTTTTATAAATCTATTTCAATGAATCCTATTGCTGTAAAAAAAGAGTTACCAGGATATTTGGCTGATAGATTGCAGGAAGCTTTATGGAGAGAGGGACTCCATATCATTAATGAAGGCTATGCAACAACAGAGGATTTAGATAGAGCAATAGAGGATGGACCTGGTTTAAGGTGGTCATTAATGGGTACCTTTTTAACCTTTCATTTAGCAGGTGGAAAATCAGGAATGAAACATATGCTGGAACAGTTCGGACCAGCTTTAAAATTACCTTGGACAAAATTAAAAGCTCCAAACTTATCAAAAAAATTAATTAAAAGATTAGTAGATGGAACTAAAAAGCAAGCAAAAGGAAAGTCAGTAGCAAAAATTTCAAATATCAGAGATGAATATTTATTAGATTTATTATTAATGAGAAAGAAATACGAAAAAAAATTAAGATAAATTAATCATTTCTTTCTGTGTGACCATCTACAGAGATTACTTGTCCTGAAACTTTGCTAGAATCGTCTGAAATCAAAAATGAGCACATTTTTCCAATATCTTCTTCTAAGACCCATTGTTTCATTGAGCTCATCGAAACAAAATCTTTTTCAATTACTTTTGTTGAAATTTTAGTAAATTTTGATTTATCTCTTATTACTCTTTTCATTCTATCGCCCTTAATAGTTCCTGGACAAACAGCATTAACCCTAATATTAAATTTTCCAAGCTCCATGGCCAATGTTTTTGTGACACCAATTATTGCCCATTTGCTTGCAGCGTAAGGAGAACGAAGTGGAAAGCCTAGTATTCCGGCTGTCGATGAAATATTAATTATTGATCCGTTCTTAGATTTTTTAATTAGAGGTATAGATTTTTTCGTAAAATAAAAATGGCTATTAACATCCACATGCAAAGTATTTTCCCAATCTTTTGATTTTAATTTTTCAAGAGAACCTGTGGGTCCAGCAATACCTACGTTATTAATTAAAGCATCAATTTTCTTAGTTTTTTTTTTAACTTTTTCGAAAAAATTGGAGACTTGATATTCATTTGAAGCATCACAAAGAAAAGCAAATAATTTTTTATTTTTTAAAGGATGTTTGTTCAATTTACTTAGAGACTTACTGTCTATATCGCAAAGATAAACATAAGCACCTCTAGCAAGACAAATTTTTGTAGTTGCCCAACCAATCCCAGAAGCACCAGCTGATATAATAATCTTTTTATTTTTTAACGATTGGTTAATCATTAATTATGTTTTTGTTAAAGATTCTTGTAGTTCTTTATTGGTTATATATCCCTTAACATTTCCACTTTTATCAAGAACCTCACAGTTAGCACTTGTGCATACTATTTGGGGTAAAAATTCTTCAATGAATTGATCTTCTTGGACTTTGATTAAATTTGATTTATCAATTCCATTAACCTCATTTACATTTTTCATAATAACTTTTGCTTTAATTACCCTTGCTCTATTAACGTCTTTAACAAAAGCTTTTACATAATCATCCGCAGGTTTCATTATTATATCTATAGGTGTTCCAACTTGAACTAGTTTTCCAGCATTTAGTATTCCAATATGATCACCCAATCTTAATGACTCATCTAAATCATGGGTAATAAAAATTATTGTTTTTTTTAACTCTGATTGAAGATCTATTAATTGTTTTTGCATATCACTTCTAATTAAAGGGTCTAATGCACTAAAGGCTTCATCCATTAACATAATATCAGAATTTGTTGCTAAAGCTCTTGCTAAGCCAACACGTTGTTGCATTCCACCAGATAATTGATTTGGAAACTGGTTTTCAAAACCATTAAGACCAACATCATCAATTTTTTCCATAGCAATTTTGTCTCTATCTTCTTCTGATTTACCTTGCATCTCTAAACCATAGCCAACATTTTGCATGACAGTTTTGTGTGGAAATAAACCAAATCTTTGAAAAACCATACTAATACGATTTCTTCTCCAATCAATTAACTCCTCTGGATTACAATTCATAATATTGGTACCATCAATGTGAATTTCACCCTCTGTCGGATCAATTAGTCTATTTATATGTCTTATTAATGTAGATTTTCCTGAACCAGATAAACCCATACAAACAAAAGTTTCACCTTCTTCTATATTTAAAGAAACATTATCTAATCCTACCGTATGTCCAGTTTGTTCTAGAATGTCATCTTTTGTTCCACCATTTTTAACCATGGGCATTATAGATTGTGGTTTATTACCAAAAATTTTATAGATATTTTTAATTTCTATTTTTGACATTATTTTTTTATTTCCTTGGTCGGAGAATTTCTTTCTTGAAGTGTTTCGCCATAAGATTGAGTAATTCTATCCAGTACAATTGCCAATAATACAATTGCTATTCCTGCTTCTGCGGCTCTACCAACATTTAATTGTTGAAGACCTAGAAGAACTTCATCACCCAAACCTCTTGTTCCAATCATTGATGCGATAACAACCATCGATAATGCCATCATTGTACATTGGTTAACTCCCTGCATAATATTAGGTAGTGCGAGTGGAATTTGCACCCCCCATAATTTCTGTTTTTTGCTAGCTCCAAATGCGTCTGCTGCTTCCGTAACCTCTGTATCAACCAACCTAATACCTAGATCAGTTAATCTAACTAATGGAGGTACAGCATAAATAAAAGTTGCAATGATTGCTGGAACAGCACCAAGACCAAATAACATTATCCCTGGAATTAAATACACAAATGCCGGAATTGTTTGCATTAAATCTAGTATAGGAAGAATTTTCTCTCTTACCCTGTTAGCTCTAGACATCCAAATTCCTATTGGAACACCAATAATGAGACATAAAAATATACTAATTAACATAATTGAAGTAGTTTCAATTGCCTTATCCCAGAAACGAGGATGTAAAAATCCAATAAAAAATGTACAAAAACCTACTGCAACAGTAGTTTTGATTTTTTTACCACTTGCATAATAAGCAAGTATTACAACACCAATAATTACTAAAGGCCACGGAGCTTGAACTAAAAAGTTTTTCAGTCCCATTAACATTGCAAGTAAAACATTATTTATTGCCTCAAAGATAAAACCATAATTTTCATTAAGTGCTTTGAACCATTTATTAATTAATGGCATTAATGGTAAATCTAACCATTTAGGCCAATCACTTAACCATGAAAAATCTTTAAATAATTCACCTACAGTTTCAGGTTTTCTTTTTGATGAATTATAACTTGAAATTAACAACCATATAAAAATTCCCAATAGACTTAAGTTAAATAAATTTTTTTTATTTTTAAACATAT
>CAJQRS010000006.1 GCA_905612375.1 uncultured Candidatus Pelagibacter sp. | reverse complement strand
ACACCAGAATAATATTATTGATAAAATGCAAACTAGAAAAAGACTTTATGAGTTAGTTGAATATGAAAAATATAACTCTTTAGATGAGAAAATTTATAACTTTAGCACAGAAGGACATGAATAATGAGTGATAATATAAAAAAAGGTTTACTAGGCATAGTGGTTGATGAGACTGAAATTTCAAAAGTTATGCCAGAAATTAACTCACTAACTTACAGGGGTTATGCAGCACAAGACTTATGTGCAAGATGTAAATTTGAGGAAGTTGCTTATTTAATCTTAAATAAAGAATTACCCAATAAGAAACAGCTAAAACAATTCGAAAAAAAAGAAACAAAAGAACGTACTTTATCTAAAAATCTTATTAATATTCTTAAACAGATGCCAAAGAAATCTCATCCTATGGATGTTGCAAGAACAGCTGTTAGTGTGATGGGTCTAGAAGATAAAGAAACAAAAAATAATTCACCTAAAGCAAATTTAAGTAAGGCAATGAGAATATTTTCTAAAACTCCTGTTGCATTGGCTGCATTCTATAGGTTGAGAAAAGGAAAAAAAATAATTGCACCAAAAAAAAACCTTACTTTTGCTGAAAATTTTTTTCATATGTGCTTTGGGAAAGTGCCCAACAAAGAAATTGTTAAAGCTTTCGATGTTTCTCTAATTCTTTATGCTGAACACAGTTTTAATGTTTCAACATTTACAGCACGAACTATTACAAGTAGTTTGTCTGACATTCATGGTGCAATTACAGGTGCTATAGCAAGTTTAAAGGGTCCACTTCATGGTGGTGCTAATGAAGAGGTGATGCACATGATGAAAAAAATTAAAAAACCAGAAAATGCACTTAAATGGATTAATAATGCTTTAAAAAATAAAGATGTTGTCATGGGCTTTGGTCACAGAGTTTATAAAAGTGGAGACTCAAGAGTTCCTACTATGAGAGAATACTTTAAAAAAGTTGCTATTATTAAAAAAGATAAAACTTTCGAAAAAATATACGATATTGTTGAAAAAGTTATGATTGAGAAAAAAAACATTTATCCAAATGTTGATTATCCAACAGGTCCGATTTATCATTTGATGGGTTTCGATACTGACTTCTTTACACCAATATTTGTAATCTCTCGAATTACAGGATGGTCTGCTCACATTATGGAACAACATGCTGCCAATAAACTAATTAGACCGTTAGCTAGTTACAAGGGAAGCAAGTACAGAAAAGTGATAAGCTTAAATCAAAGATAGCTTTATTTTTTTTTAGCCAAAATATTTTCTTTGTCTATTTGAGTTAACTTAAAATCATTCATGATTAACTTATCTTTAATTAACGCAAGTTTTTCATCTTCGCGAAAAGTTCCGTCAAAATGTTTAGATTCAAATAAAATTTTATTAATTTTTATATTTTTATAGTCTATAGAATTTAGTATTTCATATTCAGCACCTTCAACATCAATTTGTAGTTTGTCAATTTCAGATATTGAATATTTATTCATTAATTCATTAAAAGTTAGGCTTTGAACATCAATAGTTTCAATATGATCATCAGTTACATTAAATCTTTTTGTTTTATGATTTAATATATGCTGCTTTTCAAAAGAACCTATTCCACTAGCCCAATGTTTCCCTAAACTAGTAACCGATTCTTCTTTAATAAAATAAAATTTTCGTATTTTATTTTCTTTTCCTATGGTTATTGGCGCAACCTTTATTGCTTTATAGTTTGCAATATTTTTTTTTAGTAGTCTCAAATTATGAGGAACTGGCTCTACTAATAAAATTTGTTTATCTTTATATTCCTCTATATCTGGTAAAATGTGAACACCAATGTGAGCACCTATAACAACTAATCCAAAATTATTCATTATAAAAAAGTGACTACTTCAAATGGATCTGGTCTTTTTCTTTCAATAGGCTCCTCTATCTTATGACCTATATAAATAAAACCAGAAATTTTATCATTATTTGTTACCCCTCCTAAAAAGCTTAGCATTTTATCATTATAAGCGTACCATTCCGTTAACCATTGAGCGGCATAATTCATAGATTGCGCGCATGCTAGCAGATTCATACAAACAGCTCCAGACGATAGTTGCATTTCCCATTGAGGTATACTTGGGTGCTCCAATGGTGTTGAAAGAACAGCTATTACCGCTCCTGCTCTCTGGAGTCTTTTTGACTCTTTCTCTTGAAATTTTTTATCTGTATTTGGGTTAAGTCTAATAAATTCAGATAATATAACTTTATTATCACAATTTATTAACGCATCCCCCTGTAATATAACTAATTTCCAAGGACTTAGAGCTCCATGATCCGGAACCCTTAAGCCTGCCTCTATAATCACATTTAAATCATTCTTATCAATTGGCTCAGATGACATTTTTCTAGCCATAACAGATCTTCTTTTAGAAAAAAAATTATCATCAATATTCATAAGTGTTACTACCTTCTGCACATATGATCTTAATTCAAAATTAACTAAATGCTTCTGTCCATGAACCTTGAGTAGATGCTTTGGAGTACTCAGTTGAACGACCTTCAAAAAAGTTCATGTGTTCAACACCATTCAGCATATCGTCAAGCCAAGTTAAAGGATTTTTATCAATATCATAAATTGCCTCTAAACCCAGTTGCGTAAGTCTTCTGTTGGCAATAAATCTGATATAATCTTTAACTTCTTTTCCAGTTAGACCTTCCATTGGACCCATTTGGAAAGCTAAATCAATAAAAGCATCTTCATGCTCTATGATTGTTCTACATGCTTGATAGAGCTCTTTCTTAAATTCAGGTGTCCAGATTTCTGGGTTTTCATGAATGAACTCTTTAAACAATCTAATCATGGAATTACAATGAAGAGTTTCATCTCTTACTGACCAAGTAACAATCTGACCCATACCCTTCATCTTATTGTGTCTTGGAAAGTTAAGTAGGATTGCAAAACTTGCAAATAATTGTAAGCCTTCAGTAAATGCGCTGAATACAGCAACTGTTAATGCAATATCTTTTTTTGAACTCATATCAAAATTTTGCATATAATCATATTTATCTTTCATCTCTTTATATTTCATGAAAGCTGAATATTCAGACTCGGGCATTCCAATAGTATCAAGTAAATGAGAGTATGCAGCAATGTGAACAGTTTCCATTGAAGCAAAAGCAGTCATCATCATCAATACTTCTGTTGGTTTGAATACGGTTGTATAGTGTCTTAAATAACAATTTTGTACCTCAACATCAGCTTGAGTAAAAAATCTAAAAATTTGAGTTAATAAATTTTTCTCTGACACAGTTAAACTTTTTTGCCAATCTCTAACATCATCTCCTAATGGTACTTCCTCAGGTAACCAGTGAATTCTTTGTTGAGTTAACCAAGC
Organism: uncultured Candidatus Pelagibacter sp.; assembly: GCA_905612375.1. GTDB lineage: Bacteria > Pseudomonadota > Alphaproteobacteria > Pelagibacterales > Pelagibacteraceae > Pelagibacter. Next base: position 12,297 of record CAJQRS010000006.1, on the reverse strand, counting down.
ATCATAACACCATGGATATCTAAACGGTTTGTAAACTGGGTTTTCAACTAATAATCCCATCTTTTGTGGTTGAACAATTTCTTTTGTTTCTGGCTGAATAATTTCAGACTTCATTTTTTCTACTGACATGATAGGCACTCCTCATACTCTGGTTGTTCAGTTGTTTGTTTTTTTTTATAAACGTTAGCAGTAACATCAGTTTTTGTAGCATCACTGATATTTTCCGCACGCTGAATTGATTTAGACCTACAGTAATAAAGGCTCTTTAAACCTTTTTTCCAAGCATCAAAATGAATTTTATGTAGTTCTCTTTTGTGAATATCCGCAGGTAAAAATAAGTTAACTGACTGGGCCTGAGAAATAAACGGAGTTCTATCTCCACTTAATTCAATTATCCATTTTTGATCTAATTCAAAAGCAGTCTTAAATACGTCTTTTTCAATATCTGATAAGAAATCTAGGTGTGATACAGATCCTTGATTATTTGTGATACCGGACCAAATATCATCTGTATTTTTTCCATATTTTTCTAAAACTTTGACTAAATATCTATTTCTAACATTAAAAGATCCTGATAAAGTTTTGTGTGTATAGCTATTCGCAGCAACAGGTTCTACTCCTGGAGAGGCTCCACCACAAATTACAGATATAGAGGCTGTCGGTGCAATTGCAGTTTTGTTAGAAAATCTTTCATTAAATCCATAATCTGCAGCATCTGGACAAGCACCTCTTTCATCAGCTAAATCTTTTGATGCTTGATCGACGCCTTCTTGAATATTTTTGAATATTTTTTTATTCCAAACCTTGCTCATTACAGACTCAAGAGGAATATTATTTTTTTGTAGATAAGAGTGAAAACCCATTACTCCAAGTCCAACACTTCTTTCTCTTTCTGCCGCATACGTTGCGTCAGAAAACTGTTCTGGTGCTTTATTAATGAAATCAGAAAGAACATTATCTAAAAATCTCATGACATCATTAAGCATATCTTTATCATCTTTCCACTCGTCATATTTTTCTAGATTAAGCGATGATAAACAGCATACCGCTGTTCTGTCTCTTCCATCTTTATCTATTCCAGTTGGAAGTGTTATTTCACTGCATAGATTAGAAGTTTTAACTGTAAGACCAGCTAACTTGTGGTGCTGTGGAATTTGTCTATTAACTGTATCAATATAAATAATATAAGGTTCACCTGTTTCAATTCTTGCAGTCAGTAATCTAATCCATAAATTTCTAGCTGCCATTGTTGATTGAATAGATCCATCAGCTGGACTTTTTAATGCCCACTGTTCATCATTTTCAACAGCTCTCATAAATGCATCTGATAATAAAACTCCATGATGTAAATTTAATGCTTTTCTATTTGGGTCACCACCTGTTGGTCTTCTCATTTCAATAAACTCTTCAATTTCAGGATGATCAATTGGAAGGTAACAAGCAGCCGATCCTCTTCTTAATGAACCTTGACTAATTGCCATTGTTAAAGAATCCATTACTTTAATAAATGGAATTATTCCTGATGTCTTACCAACTTTACCAATTTTTTCTCCAATAGATCTTAGGTTACCCCAGTAACTTCCAATCCCACCACCTTTAGCTGCTAACCAAACGTTCTCACTCCATAGATCAAGTATTCCATTTAAGCTGTCTGATGCTTCATTTAAAAAACATGAAATTGGTAAACCTCTTTTCGTTCCACCATTTGATAAAACTGGAGTCGCTGGCATGAACCATAAATTACTAATATAATTATAAATCCTTTGAGCATGTAAATTGTCATCAGCATATGCACTTGCAACACGTGCAAAAAGATCTTGATAAGATTCGTTTGGACCTAAATATCTATCTGTTAAAGTTGCTCTACCAAAGTCAGTTAAATTTGCATCTCTCGATCGATCGATCTTGATTATAACTCCTTTGTCATTTTGGAATAATTCAGTTTCATTGTTTAATGAGAATAAATCTGGTCTTTTTTCTTTTGTTAATTCTCTGTTATCAGGGCTATATTCGGAGACAGCTTTCTTGAGTGCCTGTGATAGAATTTTGTTCATATTTTAATATTTTATAAGTTTTTTTTTACAAAACAACTACATGTTGTATGCTGAAAGCATTGATATACCATATAAATAATTATTCAACAGAACGTTTATAGAACATAGAAAAAAAATATCAATAAAAAAATAAAATGAATGTAAGAAAGGTTAACAATGACAACAAATTTAAAAATCGACCCATATGGCTTCAGAGAGTATGACGCAAGATGGTTGTATGAGAAGGACATAAACAGAATCGGAATAGAGAATCTCGGTAAAGGTTTAGGTACTCAAATTATAAAACATACAAAAAAAACGAATCCAAGAGTAATTGTAGGTCATGATTACAGATCTTACAGTGAAGAAATTAAAACGGCTCTTAAAAAAGGACTACTTTCAACAGGATGTAATATTGAAGATATAGGTTTATCATTATCTCCTACTGTTTATTTTGCACAATTTAATTTAGATGCTGATGCTGTTGCAATGGTAACCGCTAGTCACAATGAAAATGGTTGGACTGGAGTTAAAATGGGTATCAAAAAAGGTTTAACCCATGCACCAGAAGAGATGAAAGAATTAAAAGAAATTACTTTAAATGAAAATTTCATAAAAGGTGAAGGTAGTGAAAAACAAATAGAAGGTTTTCAACAAATTTATAAAGATGATTTAATAAATAAAAATAAAATCAAAAAAAAAATTAAAGCAGTTGTTGCATGTGGTAATGGTACGGCTGGAATATTTGCACCTGAAATTTTAAGAGGTATTGGTTGTGAAGTAATAGAATTAGATTGCAATCTTGATTGGACTTTTCCAAAATACAATCCAAATCCTGAAGATTTAGAGATGTTGCATGCAATAGCAAAAGCTGTAAAAGATAATAACGCTGATATTGGTTTTGGTTTTGATGGTGATGGTGATAGAGTTGGTGTAATTGATAATACAGGTGATGAAATATTTTCTGATAAAATTGGTTTATTGATTGCAAGAAATTTATCTAAAACTCATAAAGGCTCTAAGTTTATTGTTGATGTAAAATCAACTGGATTGTACGCAACTGATAAGGTTTTAACTGAGAATAAATGTGAAACAATTTATTGGAAGACAGGCCACTCACACATTAAAAGAAAAGTTAATACCGAAAAAGCTTTAGCTGGATTTGAGAAAAGTGGCCACTTTTTCTTTAATCAGCCTTTAGGTTTTGGATATGATGATGGAATTAATTCAGCAATACATGTGTGTCATTTACTTGATAATGAAAATAAAAGTATGCATGAAATTATAAAAGAATTACCTAATACTTTTCAAACACCAACGATGGCTCCTTTTTGTAAAGATGAAGAGAAATATCAAGTTGTTGAAGAATTGGTTAAACAGGTAAATGAAATTAAAGATAATAAAATTAAAATTGATGATCAAGAAATTATAAAAGTTTTGACAGTAAATGGAATTAGATTTTCTTTTAAAGATGGCTCTTGGGGGTTAATTAGAGCTTCATCCAACAAGCCTTCTTTAGTTGTTGTAACTGAAAGTCCAACATCTGATGAAAGAAAGAAAAAGATCTTTGAGTTTATTGATAATTTGCTTCAAAAAACTGGAAAAGTTGGTGAATATGATCAAAAAATATAAACTATTAATGACATTTATCATCTTTGTTAACTCAAACTCATGCTTTAAGCCCTGAATATGAGAAACAGTTGTTCGTGGGCTTTTACGGTAATTCAAAAACATATATTGGGCCTGATGGAGCAAAAATATACTGCACTTGAATAGTAGATAAACTAAGTAAAAGGTTTTCAGATGAAGAAATAGACTTAATATTTAACCAGAAGCCTGAGGATATAATGAGCCTACAGAGTTTGCGACAATTGAATGTGTAAATAATAAATAAAGAAGCTAGCTAGTAGTCAATAATAAGAGTACTTAACAACTATGATGACCCCTCGAGATTATATTTCACTATACTTGCTAGTTATCGTGTTAACAGTTGTTTCGGTGAATTTTCTATATCGATTATATTTCTAAAAATTTTTCATTTAGTACACTCGCCTATTGATCCTAAGTTACATTTCATTCCGTCTATCCAAATTGTGTTATTTAAATTAGCTCCTTCAAAATTTGCATTTAGAATATTTGCACCTGTTAAATCAGCCTCAAAAAGATTGCTATTACTAAAATTTGTTTCAATTAATGATGATCCTTTGAAATTTACTCTGGTTAGGTTAGCGCTTGAAAAATTAGCTTTTTCAAAAATACCTCCTTCAAGGTTTGCCTCATATAGATTGGTTCTAATAAATGAAGATTCTACAAAATTACCATTGGCCAATGTAGAATTCATCATCACACCTTTATCAAATGTGACTTTTATAAAACTAATAAAGGATAAATTAGAGTTTGGAATATAGGCTCTGCTTAAATCTTGACCTTCAGAAAATTGACAATTTGAATAATCCACACCATCGGTTGGTGCGTCATCACATCCTGCTTTAACTTCATTTGAAATAGCAAGGCTTAAAAGTAAAATAGCTAGAGACCTAAAAATAAAAGATGTTCTTAATAGCTTTTTCAAGAACAAACCCTAACAAGAAGTAAATTCAGAGTCTAGAAACTTGAATATTATTTTAGCAAAAAAGTGTTTAATAAAGATCTTTATTTGATCTTATTTCTAGTTTCTTCGTTAATCTTATTAACAAAGTCTTTTATTTGAGCATCATATGAAGTTTCAACCTTTTTTTTTAAATTTTTTTTTTGATAAGAATAATAAATTGGCATTATAATTGATAAGCCAACTATAATAATTGTTAATATAATTTGCCAAGGAGTTATCATTTTAATTATTATAGACGAAAACGCTTACATAGAAATTTAAAAATAAGATAGTTAAACTTTCCTAATCCATAGAAATTGAGTTCTTTTTTTTTAGTTTTTTTCTTTCTAACTATTTTCTTTTTCATTATAGATGATCTCATTTTGTATTTCTTCTGAATTTTTTAGATTATAGCAATCACTACAAAGTAATATTGCTTCAGGACCACTACTAACCTGAGTAAGTATACAGGTATCATCCCCACAATCTCTACAACTCGATAAATATTTTTTCATATAAACTAACCTCTAATTAAATCATATTGATTTTCTACCTTTAATAAAATAATTACTTAAAGTCTATTACCTTTTAGGAAAACCTTCTTCTGTATAAAAGTTTCTTATTTTTTTTAAAGAAACGTAGTAGGCACTTTCTCGGTATGATTTTTTAATTTTTTTCTTGACGTTATAAATTTCTGTAAATGCATTACGCATAGTGTCTTCCAAGCCTGAGAATGCCAAGTCTTCTTCATCTGCACCATGCATAATGTTTTTAATTGTATTAAAATCTGTTTTAGTTTCTGTTTTTTTATCAATCAAATCAATGATTTCTTGTATTTTTTGTTCTTGAAATCTTTTTTCAACTCTTCCAAAACGTATGTGAGAGATATCTTTTACCCATTCAAAATAAGAAACGACTACACCACCTGCATTAACATATATATCTGGAATAATGATGACACCTTTTTCATATAATTTTTTATCTGCCTTAAAAGAAATAGGACCGTTTGCAGCTTCTATTATTAATTTAGCTTTTAACTTATCAACGTTATCAATGGTTATTACATTTTCTAATGCAGCGGGGATTAAGATATCACAATTAAGCTCTAATAATTCACTCGGGTTATTTTTAAAATATCCTAATTTTGTACTATTTATACTTTTGTTTTTTTGGTTAAATTCAATTAAAGCATTTATGTCAATGCCATCTTTATTAAATAGGTAACCATCATGCTCTCCGATAGCTATAATTTTTGCATTATCTCTATTATATAAATGTTTTGCTAAATTACTTCCTACATTTCCAAAACCTTGAATTATAATTTTATTTTCTTTTAATTCATTTTTCAATCTAGCTTCTTTGATTATATCTTTATGTCTAAAGATTTCCCTTATAACCTCCTCTATACCTCTACCTGTGGCTTCCGTTCTTCCAGTAATTCCTCCTCTATGTAATGGTTTACCAGTCACACATCCTCTATAATTTATATCATCTGGTTTTAGTGTTTTATAAGTATCCAAAATCCATTCCATTTCCCTTTCAGAAGTTCCGACATCTGGAGCTGGAACATTTAAAGCAGGTGAGATGAAACCTTTATTAATAAGTTTGGTTGCAAAGGCTTTAGTAATTGCTCTTAGTTCTGGCATTGTATAATTTTTTGGGTTTATTTTTAAACCACCTTTAGCACCACCAAATGGAATATTTACAATTGCACATTTATAAGTCATCAAAGAAGCTAAAGCTTCAGTGTCATCTTGGTCAACAGTTTCTGAATATCTTAATCCACCTTTGCTAGGCAAAATATGCTCAGAGTGAACAGCTCTCCAGCCTGTAAAATTGTGAATTTTCTCATTTAATACAACGCCTACATTCACTTTTATTAATGAATGAATAGATTTTAAATGTTCAAGTAAATCATTACTAAAATTTAATAATTTTGCTGATTTATCAACATGTAAGTTAACATTTTCTTTAAAACTCATTGATAAAAATACTATATTAATAAAAGTGACAAACCTATCTTAATTTTATTTTTTTAATGGATAATTAAATATATTAACTAACAATGAATAACTTTATCTTATTTGGAATTACACTTTTCTGCTGGTCACCTACTTGGTATATAATTAAATTTCAATTAGGATATGTTGATCCATTAGTTTCAGTTTTTTACAGATTTCTTGCAGCATCAATGATAATTTTTATTTATTTAATAATTAAAAATAAAAAATTAAGATTTTCTTTAAACCATCATATTTGGTTTTTGTTTTTTGGAACTTGTCTTTATTCTTTAAATTATGTTTTCTTTTATTTATCAAATACATATCTAATAAGTGCATTTCCTGCAGTTGTCTTTTCAACAGTGGTTATAATGAATATTATTGGTGAGGCTTTTTATTTCAAAAAAAAACCATCAGTAAAAACTTTAATTGGTGCAACAATTGGTATGATTGGAATTATAATCATCTTTAATGATGAAATTTTTAATTTTAACTTAAGTAATGGCGTTCATGTAGGTTTATCTTTAGCTTTACTTGGAACATTTAGTGCATCAACTGGCAATATGATTTACCAAAGAAATTTGAATAATAGTTTTCCATTAATACAAACACTTGCTTATTCAATGCTTTATGGTTCGTTGGTAACTTTATTAATAACTCAACTTAAAGGCACAGAGCTGTTAATTGAATATAGTTTTAGTTATATAGCCTCTTTAACATATCTCTCTATTGTTGGTTCAATATTTGCTTTTATTTTTTATCTAAAATTACTTGAGAAAGTTGGTGCTGGTCGAGCAGGCTATGTTGGTGTGGTTATGCCAGTTCTTGCTTTATTAATTTCAACAATATTTGAAAACTTAATGTGGCAAACTGATTTAATTATAGGGCTTCCTATTTTAATAATTGGTGCAGTCCTCGTTATTAATCAAAAGATTGAGCCAATTAAATAGGCTCTTCTATTTAATTTTATTAACAATACTTAATAGGAGTGTTTTACTAATTACAAAAGTTCCTTTTTCATTTGGATGAATGCCATCATCTTGGTTAAAGTCTGGATTTAATGCAACTCCCTTTAATAAGAATGGTATTAAGTTTAAATTATATTTTTTAGCTAAAATTGGATAAATATTATCAAATTTTTTTTTATAACTAAATCCGTGAGTTGTTGGAGCAATCATTCCTGCTAAAATTATTTCAATATTTTTGAGTTTTGCTATTTGAATAATTTTTTCTAAATTTTTTTCAGTCTCAATTGGACTTATTCCTCTTAACATGTCATTAGCACCCAATCCTAAAATCATCAAATCAATATCGGGTTGAGATAAAGACCACTCAGCTCGATTTAATCCACCAGCAGATGTGCTTCCAGATACACTTCCATCAATAACCTTAACGTTATAACCACTGTCATTAAGATTGTTTTGAAGAACAATGGCTAAATGTTTTTCCTGTGGAAGGCCATAACCAGCCATTAAGCTATCACCAAATAAGATAACATTTTCTATAGCATTGACGTTAATAGTCACTAGACAGAAGGTAATAATTTTAATAATAAATCTTTGAATCATGAATAGTCTTCTTAAGCTAAAAAACGTTAATCTTAAATACCAAACTGGTAATGATACTATAAAGGTTTTAAAAAATGTTAATTTAGAGACTAAAAAAAATGAGTCGATTTCAATAGTTGGAGAAAGTGGATCTGGAAAAACAAGCTTAATCATGCTTGCTGGAGGTTTGGAGAAAGCAACATCGGGTAAGATATTTTTTGAAGATCAGGAAATATCTAAAATGAGTGAAGATGAAGTTTCTAAGATTAGAAGAAAAAATATTGGAATTGTTTTTCAATCTTTCTATCTTATCCCAAATTACACTGCTGTTGAAAATGTTGCTCTAACTTTAGAGTTAAATAATTTAAAAAACCCTAACGAACGAGCTAAAGAATTGTTGGATCGATTTGGGTTAAAAAATAGGTTTAATAATTTACCAAGTCAACTTTCAGGTGGTGAACAGCAGCGTGTAGCAATTGCAAGAGCTATAGCCATGAAGCCTAAGCTAATATTAGCAGATGAACCTACTGGAAATTTAGATAGTGAAAATTCACAAATGATTGCAGACATTTTGTTTAAATATATTAAGGAAGAAAAGTCATCTTTAATTATGGTCACCCACGATCCAAAACTTGCTAATAAAGCAAAAAGAAAAATCAAAATCAAAGATGGAAAAATTGTCTAAGCTTTCAGAGTACAAATTAACTTTGATATATGCTTTAAGAGACTTAAGTAGGAATTATAAAAAAATTTCTAGTATTATCTTAACACTTTTTATTAGTTTATTTATCTTAAGTTCAATTTTTACAATTGAAGATAGTTTAAACAAAGAACTAAATAATAACTCGAGAGCACTTTTGGGTGGTGACATAGAAATTGATTACAATCGTAATGTTGTTAATTTAGATTTAATTAACCAAGTTAAAGAATTTGCTACTATTTCTCAAATGGTTGAGTTTAGCACCATGATCTCAACTACCGATAAATCTAAAAATAAATCAATATTCGCTAGAATTAAAACAGTAGATGAAAATTACCCATTATTTGGCAAAGTCGGTTATGAGCCAAGTGGTGTATTTGAAGAGTTACAAACTATAGAAAACACAATACTTGTTAATGAAAATATTTTCAAAAATCTTAATTTAGAAATAAATGATAAAATTAAAGTTCAAGACAAACTCTTTACTGTAATTGGTATTGTAAAATCTGTACCTGATATTGGGGGCGCTTTTGTATTTGGGGATTTTGCCTTAGCAGGAAAACAAACATTAGAACTATTAAAACTTAACAATCTAGGTAGCTTTTTAAACTATGAATATAAAGTAAAATTTAATGAGGGGGATAATCCAAAAACTTTATCTAAAAAGATTGAACAATTATTTAAAGATGAAAAAAAAGTTAGACTTAGATATCATGAAAAATCTGACGGTCCATTAAAGAGAATTATTGATAATTTCTCTCAATTTTTGTCCCTTGTATCAATTAGCGCAATGTTAATTGCTGGAATTGGGATTGCTAATACCCTACTTTCATTCATCAATCAGAACAATATGTCTATAGCAGTTAAGAAGTCTTTAGGCTTTTTCTCAAAGGATATTAAAATAGTCTACTATCTACAATTACTCATTTTATTATTCTTAATTTCTACCGCAGCCTACTCTTTTAGTTTCTTTCTAGTCCCTATTGTGGATGTTTATTTGTCAGCTGGTCTTGGGTTAAATATTGAAGGTAGTTTTTCTATTATTAATTATTTCAAAGTTTTTTCAGTAGGTTTATTAGTATTAGTCATATTTTCTATACCCACCATTAATGCAATTGATCAGGTTAAAGCTTCAAACTTGTTTAGAAATGTATTTCAAAACCTTCAGTTTTATTATTCAAAAAAATCAATTATTTTAAGTCTACTTTTATTATCGATTTTGATTTCTTTATTTACTATTGGTTCAGCTCAACCCATTTTTAGCTTGGGTTATTTTGGAGCTTTCTTTATTTGTCTATTGGTCTTCTATTTATTATCAAACTTGATTATTAAATTATTTAAAAGACTTAAAGAACATCCAAATATTTCAATTAAAGTATCAGTTAAAAATATCACTCAAACTAAAAGTATTACCCCTATAACTATTATGTCGTTAGGTTTAGGGGTCACCTTATTGTTAACTTTAGCTTTTGTTGGCTCAAACTTTAAAAGAGAAATTGCAAAATCTATACCAGAACTTGCTCCCGATTATTTTTTCATTGGTATTCAAAATGAAAAAAGACAAATATTTGAAGATTTAATTTTTGATATGGATAAAGAAGCTAACCTTGAAGTTGTGCCAATGATCTCAACGGGTATTGTAAAAATTAATGGAATAGATCCAAATAGTTATATCGATTCAAGTAATGACAGCTACTGGGTAATTAGAAATGACAGAAGGTCTTCTTGGGCTGATAAAGTTTTAAAAGATAATCCGATTGTTGCCGGTGAATGGTGGGACTTAAGTAGACCTGATAAACTTCAAATTTCACTTGATAGTAAAATTGCTAAAGATCTTAATATTAAAATTGGTGATATTTTTACTTTAAATATCTATGGTCGTGAAATTGAAGGGGAGATTATAAACTTTAGATTGGTAGACTACAGGGATTTTACTATTAACTTTGCAATGTTATTAAATCCTCAATTTGCAAAAAGTATACCTCATGAATATTTGGCCACTGCGAAGTTTAAAAGTTTAGAAAATTTTAACGAAATTACTTTGTTGGATAAAATGCCTAGTCTTTCTATTATAAAAATTACAGATTATTTGGAAAAAGTAACCGATCTATTAAACAAAGTGTTTATTGCTGTAACTATCATATCAGCGATAACTATAGTCATTGGTTTAATTGTCATATCAAGCGCAATTATAGTTCAGGGAAAAATTAAAGAATTTCAAAACTTAATATTTAAAATTCTAGGTTTTTCAAAAGTTGAGGTTGTGCTCTCTTCAATCATTGAGTTTTTTATTATATTCACTTCAATTATTCTAATAGCACTGTTTTTTGCAGTCATTGGCTCACAATTTATCATTGAAAATATTTTTCAAATCACTTGGAAGTTTGATTTAGCAATATTTTTACAGGTAACTATCGGTATTGGACTTGCTACCTTAATTTTAATTATGATTACTAATTTCAAGTATTTAAGCCCTAAAGTTTACCCTCTTATACGAAATCAATAAATACACATCAGATCGAGATCTAAATCTCTCAAACATTAATTTGTTTTAAATCCAATGTTTAAAAATAGCTGAGATGGTAGCCAGGTAGGCTTACTTCTAGACTCTATTATATTAATTTCATCACTATCTTCATTGCTTGCTTTAATTTCTATCTATTCACCAAATAAAATCTCAACTCCAATACCAGAACCATAATAACAACCTGCTACAAAGATATTATCATTAACAACATTCATATAGTTAAGTTATTCTATTTTTTCTTTTTTAGAATATTAATTTAATTAAATCTTAAAATTAGCAGATTTGGCATCATTATAAAAAGCCTTTACTGTTTCAATTGTTAACTGATTATATGATTTACCAAATTTTACTATTTTCTCAATTGTTATTGGGGGTATGGTTATAATATGGCACTCTAATTGTTTTGCATGAATATAATTATAAGGTTCTCTCACACTAGCCCAAAGAATTTCTACATTTTTAAATTTTTTTGCTAAAGAAAATACTTTTTTTAAATTCTGGAACTGGATATTTACCTGTGTCACCTGCTCTACCTGCGAAAATTGAAATTATTACTTTTGTCTTTTTGTTGATCAATTTTAATATTCGTTCAGTTTGTTTAAAATTATAAATTGCTGTTATATTAAGTTTAATATTTAAATTATTTAATTCTTTAATTATTTTTCCCATAAAAACTCCTTTTGAGTTGGTTACAGGTATTTTTACGTAAACATTTTTCCCCCAAGCATTAATTTTTAAAGCTTGATTTTTCATATTAATATAATCATCAGCAAATACCTCAAGAGAAACTAGTTTATTTGGACAAATCTTAAGAATTTTTTGAGAGTATGATTTATAATCTTTTGCACCAGCTTTTTTCATTAAAGTGGGATTTGTTGTAAACCCTCTAACAATTCTTTT
>CAJQRS010000005.1 GCA_905612375.1 uncultured Candidatus Pelagibacter sp. | reverse complement strand
TTAACAGTAGCAGTAGGAATTGAGTACTGCGATAAGAACTTAGTTTCTGCAGGATGAGCGGCAGCCCATTTAGTCAATACAGATTTAGTTAACGCCATATCTCTGTATTCACTAGCACAAGATTTGGTATATGCCTCTGGTCCTTCTGCTTTGATTTTTTCAACAACTACAGACATATCATCCCAACATTTTTTGCTCCACTTTGGTTCAGTTAATCTAACTAGATCAACTTTACCCATTAAGCCAGTAGGGGCCCAATAGTATGTAAAGATAGGTTTTTTTTTAGCAAAAGCACCTGCAATAGCAGCATCTAATGCTCCCCCAGAACCTGGATCAAAATTTGTATAGAGTGCATCTAAGCCATACTCTTTTTGTTTAACTAAATTTACAGTGTAACAAGTCCAACCTGAAATACAGCTAGTCATTCTACCTTTTGAAGGGTTTTCAGGATCTTTAAATAGCGCAGCTATTTTAGGATCTTTCATGTCTTCAACAGATTTTAAATTGTATTTATCAGCTGTAGTTTTGTCTACATAGAAAGCTTGTTGTGAATCTGGTGTATTAACTCCAATATTTTTAATAGTACCAGCCTCAACATGTGGCTCATAGTTAGCTATAATATTATCGTACCAAACTTCAGTGATTACATCTAATTGACCGTCGTAGTGGGCAGCCATAATAGGTGTTGTGCTTCCTTTTGTTACTGTAACATTACAACCGTATCCTTTTTCAAGTATGAAAGAAGTAATTGCTGTATGAATATTAGCACTACTCCAATCAAAATCTCCCAATCTCGCTTTACAAGCAGCATTCGCACTAGTACCTACTAATGATAATGTCGATATAAAGAAGGCCGAAAGAACCAATCTTTTTAAAAACTTCATATTTTCTCTCCCTTTAGTTAAGTTTTATTGAAGATAGTTAATAAGGTATGACTTTGAAATTCAAGCATCAATTTAATTTACAACTATAAATTGCATTGAAAAGTACGTAAAACTAAATAATCATAGGAATATGACAAGTATTTCAAAAGTAGAAAAAAATAAAAAAAATCTACTTATTAAATGGAGTGATGGAGAGGAGAGCAGTTTTAATTATTTTTGGCTGAGAGATAATTGTCCTACAGCACACGATAAAGACACAAATCATAGAATGTTTAACATTCTTGAAGTTTCAAAAAATTTAACTGCTGAAGAATCAAAAGTAAATGAAGAGGGTAAGTTAGTAGTAAAATGGAGTGAGGGAAATCACATAAGTCACTATGATCCAAAATGGCTTAGAGAAAATTGTTATACGATAAAAAACAAAGAAAAATATAATTCTCCCTATCAATTATGGGATAATTCTTTAGAAAATAATTTAGAATCTGTAACTATTGATCACGATGAGATTTTAAATAGTGAACAGGGTTTACTAAAATGGCTTGAGCTCTTACATTGCAAGGGAATAGCAATTGTTAAAAATACGCCAATTGAAAAAGAGTCTGCATTTCCAGTTTTAAATAGAATAAGCCATACAAGACAAACTTTTTTTAATACACCGTTTGAAGTTATTAATGTTCCAAAACCAAATAACTCAGCATATACGGCACATGCCTTAAGAAATCATATGGACCTACCTTGGTTCGAGACACCCCCTGGTTACCAGTTTCTTCATTGTTTGGTTAATTCCGCAGAAGGAGGAAACTCTTCATCTGTAGATGGATTTGCAGTAGCAGACTATTTAAAAAATAACGAAAAAGAAATTTTTAACACCCTTGTAAGTGTACCTCTTAAATTTAGAGATAAAGATTATACACAAGAAACAGTTAGAAACTTTCATGCCCCTGCAATTTCATTAACCAAAGATGGAGATTATAATGATATAAGATTTAGTGTAGCTACAATGGATACGTTAGACTGCCACCCCGATATTATGGACAAGGTATACGAAGCACATCGTAGATTTGGAAACCTTTTACACGATGATAAATTTCAAATTAAGTTTAGATTAGAACCGGGTGATATTTTTTCATTTAATAACAGAAGAGCTCTTCATGGAAGAACAGCTTTCAATCCAAATTCTGGTCATCGCCATTTACAAGGATATTATATGGACAGAGATGAAATTTTGGGAAGATTAAACTTTCTAAAAAAATAATCTTATAAATTTTCAAATATTAAATTATTGTTTTTATTATATTTGTTAAATTCTAATTTTGTTTTAATCGTATAATAATATTTTTCAATTTTTAAATTCTGGATATTTCTACTTTTTAAATAAGATTTATCTAATATTAAACAATTAATATTTTTATTGTTTGATTTTTTAATTATCTTTTTAATGCTTGTTGATTGTGAAAAAGATAATCCTACTTGGGTGTTTTTTTTAATTTTTAAAAGATTATAAATATTTTCATGCTTAAAGGAAATGAACACACTTTTTGTAAATTTTGATGTTTCTTTTAAGAGCTTTTTTAGAAGAGATTTTGAAAAGATTGGTTTGATTTCAATGTGAAGGGGGTACTTATTTTTTGAGCATTTCAACAAGTCTTTTAAGAGTGGAATTGGTTTATTATATTTACTGCTAATTGCATTAATCTGAGAATAATTAAGATTTTTTATGCTCAAATTTTTTTTAAAGGTTTTTTTTAAAGTAAAATCATGAAAACAAATAAATTCACAATCTTTTGTTGCATGTATATCTGTTTCAATCCCATAGCCTTTTTTAAATGACTGTTTAAATGACTTTAAAAGATTTTCTTTGTAGTTTTTATTTACAATTCCCCTGTGTATTAAGTGCATATTAATTATTCAATTTAGTAAATACACAGATTTTATTTTTATCAAGATCTCTAATGTAACAATAATAATCATCTGATCTAATCCCTGGAGTTCCCTCATCTTTTCCACCCAACTTAATTCCTAGGTTATAAAAATTATCAACAGTTTCTTTTGAATCTACCACGAATGATATTTGCGTACCGTTTCCATAAGTTGCTTTTTCTTTATTAACTGGATTAGTTATATAAAATTCAATATCTCCAGATTCTTTTTTTGATGAATAGCCAGCGTATTTTTTATTGGTCACTATCCTTTTTAAATCTATCACTTGAAGCAAAGTGTCATAAAACTTAATTGCTTTATCAAGGTTATTAGTCCCAACCATTACAAATCCAATCATAAATTATTTCCAACCAGTCACAGTTTTAACTTCCAGGTATTCTTCTAAACCCCAGACCCCACCTTCACGTCCATTTCCTGATTGTCTAAATCCACCAAAGGGGGTTCCAGGATCTGCAGCATTACCATTTATATACACACAGCCTGATTTAAGTTTTTTTGCAACTCTATGAGCTTTTTCTTTATCTTCAGTTTGTAAATAATTTCCTAAACCATATTCAGTATTATTAGTAATTTCTATTGCCTCTTCTTCTGTCTCAAAAGGGATGATGGATAGAACAGGGCCAAAAATTTCTTTTTTTGCTATTTCCATATCATTGGTAACATTTGTAAAAATTGTTGGCTTAATAAAGTAACCTTTATTTAAATTGTTTGGTAGGTCGGGGCCACCTGCTGCTAATGTAGCACCTTCTTCAATACCACTTTTGATTAGATTAATAATTTTATCATATTGAGTTTTTGAAACTACAGGACCAATATGATCTCCTTTTTTTGAGGCTTCATCTACTTTTATAAGATTTGCTTCTTCCGCAGCTTCTTTAATAGCTCTTTGATAGATAGATTTTTCAACCAACATTCTTGTTGGCGCATCACATGATTGTCCAGAATTACTCATAACATTTCTAATTCCATCTCTAACTGCATTAGGGTAAGAGTCAGCAAACACAATGTTTCCACCTTTGCCTCCTAACTCTAGACAGACTCTTTTGATTGTTTCAGCGGCATTTTTAGAAATTAATCTTCCAGCTCTTGTTGATCCGGTAAATGAAATCATATCAACATCGGGATGACCAGATAAATGTGTCCCAACTCCAGCCCCATCACCATTAACTAAATTAAAGACCCCTTTTGGAAAGCCAACCTCATCAATCATCTCAGCAAATAACATTCCTGAAATAGGAGCAATTTCTGAAGGTTTTAAAATCATTGTACACCCAGTTGCTAATGCAGGAACAACTTTTAAAGCAATTTGGTTAATAGGCCAATTCCAAGGAGTAATCAGTCCACAAACACCAATTGGTTCATAAGAAATATGGTTATTGGATTTTTCTTCAAAATGTTCATCAAATTTAAAATCTTTAAGTCTTAAAATAAAATCCTCTAAATGCGATTGACCAGATGCAGTTTGTACATCGGTTGACCAATCTATGGGTGCACCCATTTCTAGCGAAATAGCTTCAGCCATTTCTATAGATTTTTTTTTATAAACAGAGAGTAATTTTTCTAGATAGTCCAAACGGTCTTCTTTGGTAGTTTCTTTCCATGTTTCAAAAGCATTTTTTGCAGACTTAATTGCAGCATTCGTATCTTCTTTTGAACCTAAAGAAATGATTGCACATGGATCTTCATTACATGGATTGATTACATTAAAGTCATTTGGTTTTTTTGGTTCAACCCATCGACCATTGATATAAAATTTTCTCTTATCTAACATAATAACACTTTAGCATGATAACTATATTTCCAAGTTCTATAAAGCCAATCTTCATTATAATTCAATATTTTAATTAATTGTTTTTAACTAATATATTTAAAATTTTAGCTTGTTGAAATATATTCAACTTCAGAAAAGCGATCTGTTGGAAAAATCCAATAAAATTCCAAGGTTTCTTTTCCAGTATTTTTTAAAGCATGTTCAGCATTTCCTGCAATATAAACTACATCACCTTTCTTAATCTCTTCAAGTTCACCAGATTTATTCAATATTCCATTGCCACCAGTAACTACATATATTTCTGCAGGTGAATGATAGTGGAGTGTTAAGTCACCCCCTGGAGCAATCTCTGCAAAACCAAGTGAAAGTCCAGAACTTCCCATAAAATCTGCATCAATTAAAAATTTCCACCTAACACCTGGATATTTTTCGGTTGTTGACCACTCTTGATCAGAGGCAGATTTAAGGTTTTTTACTAATATCATACACAATTACAATTTATGGCTTATTTTTCAGGCTGATCTAAAAATGTTTTTAAAGAATCGTCCATTGCAACTTCCCAGGCCGTATGATGTTTTGGACCGACCGATCCAGTCACAGGTGAAGAAAAAGACTTATTTCTATATGTCATAATATTTTCTACTTTATGGTGCTCCCATTCTTTAAAAGTTTTTCTAATTAATTCAAAATCAATTTTTGGATAATCAGATAAAGTATGAAGTTCTTTTGTATACTCAGTCTGAAAATCTATCATTTGATCAGCACTTTCTAATTTTTCCTCCATCGAAACCCATTTATTTATATCTTTTTCTATTTCCGAACTATCTGGAACTTTAATCTTTCCCATTATAACATCTCTTGCAAACCAAGCCTGACAATCAAACATATTAAAAGTATGAAATTGATCTTGCATGCCTAGGTATATTAATTTGTGATTATTTTTCCAAACGACACCTTTATATAAATTTGGTGGATACAGTCTATTCCCTGTATTTAATTTTAAGTCTTCAGATAAAAAAGGGAAATGATGAAGGTAACCTGTGCATAAAATTACGGCGTCTGCTTCTTGCACATGACCATCTTTAAAAATTGCTTTATTGCCCTCAAGCCTATCTAGGTGATAAACTTCTTTCATTCCTTTTGGCCAATTAAATCCCATTGGATTATGCCTATAAGCTATTGTTACACTTTTTGCTCCATACTTATGACACTGAAGAGCTACATCTTCTGCAGAATAACTACTTCCTAAAACAACTACATTCTTATCTCTAAATTCTTCTGCATCTCTAAAATCATGAGAGTGCATTATTCTTCCAGGAAAAGCTTTCATACCAGGATATTCTGGAATGAATGGAACTGAAAAATGTCCATTAGCTACAACAACATAATCAAATATATCTGTTGAAGAAGTAGCATTTTTTTTATCACGGTAAGTAACTTCAAAATTACTGCCGTTATAAATAACATTAGTAACTGTAGTACTAAATCTTACTTTATTTTTTGAATTCCCTTTTTTAATTCTACCTAAAATATAGTCATACAAAACTTCTCTAGGTGGAAATGATGGAATCGGTTTACCAAAATGTTCATCAAAAGAATAGTCAGCAAATTCTAGACATTCTTTAGGACCATTTGACCAAAGATATCTATACATGCTATTGGGCACAGGGTCACCGTATTGATCAGATCCTGTTCTCCAACTGTAGTTCCATAATCCTCCCCAATCTTCTTGTTTATCAAAACAAACTATTTCAGGTATTTTTTCACCTTTTTTCTCAGCTTGCTCAAAAGATCTCAAAGTGGATAATCCACATGGTCCAGCCCCAATTATTGCTACTTTTGTCATCTAAATATCTCTCCCTATAGTAGATTTATAAGTGTACTTTATTCATATAATGTTAAAAATTAAAATAAAATAATATTTAATTATGAAAAAAATCATTATTATTGGAGCTGGAGCTATGGGATCAGCCTTCGCTGTACCTTGTCTTGAAAACCAAAATGATGTCACACTGGTTGGTACACATCTTGAGGGTGAGCTAATAAAGGGCATTAAATCTAATAAAAACCTTCATCCTACTTTAAACATGAAATTACCAGCAGAACTGAAGGTAGAAAAATTTGAAAAATTAAGTTCAATACTTATGGGTGGGGTTGATATAATTGTTGCAGGAGTAAGCTCTATAGGAATTGAATGGTTTGTAGAGCAAATATCAAAATATTATAAAAAAGATCTTCCAATTATATTGTTAACCAAGGGCCTAGCAATTGAAGAAAATGAATTAATAACACTTTCAGATAAAATCAAGAAACTACTAAAAGAAAAAGGTCATACAGGAGTGAATGTTTCAGCGATTAAAGGACCATGTTTGGCTGCAGGACTAGCAAACAAGATGAGAACAGGAACTGTTATTGCAAACCCAGATATTAAAGAAACAGAAAAATTAAAAAAAATTATATCAACAAATTATTATTCAACAGAAGTATCGGATGATTTAACTGGTATCGAGTTATCAGGTGCAATTAAAAATATTTATTCAATGTTGATTGGAGCTTCTGAAGGATTAAGCAATTCAAAAGCACCTAAAGAAATTCAATCTAAATATTATTTAAATACATCGGCCTCATTAATTCATAGATCAATTTCTGAAATGGTTGAATTTGTTTCTCATTATGGAGGTAGATCAGAAACAGTTTATGGTTTAGCAGGACTTGGAGATTTGTATGTCAGTGCAATAGGTGGTAGAAATAGTCAGATGGGTAAATATCTTGGAGAAGGTTATCTTTATAAAGATGCAAAAGAAAAATTTATGAAAAATATTACAGTTGAAGGTGCACAGCTTGCTTTAGAAATCGGACCAAAAATATTGCAAGACCTTAATCCAAAACATTTTCCATTAATGTTTAGTATGCTAAACACAATTTGTGAGAATAAAAAATTAGAGATAACTTGGTAAATGATTAAAAATATTTTGATATTTGTTTTTATAGTATTGGCTATGGTCGTTACTTTAAATTTTAGCGATTATAATTTAAAAAGAGCCGTTGATGCTTGTCTTGCAGGAAGTCAAAAATTATCTAAAACCAAAATAACTGACCTCAAAGAAGCTAAAAAGTTTTGTAAAGAAGAAATTAAAAAAAATAAAAATTAAAAAAAGACCTGTAAATGAAGTCAAATTGGAATTATCCAACAACCATGTGGGTTGGAAAAAATAGAATTAAAGATCTAAGTATTGCTTGTAAAACTTTAAACATTAATAAACCATTGTTAGTAACTGATAGTGGTCTTGCTAAGTCAAAAATTGTAATCAATGTTCTAGAGAATTTAAAAGAAGGTGGTATTTCAGTTAAATTATATTCAGATGTTGTGGGTAATCCAACTGGCACTAATGTAACTGAGGGTGCTGATTATTATAATAAAAATAATTGTGATGGAGTAATAGCTTTTGGAGGGGGTAGCGGCTTAGATGTTGGTAAAGCAATTGCATTTATGTCAGGTCAAACCCTACCTATTTGGGATTTTGAAGATGTTGGAGATAATTGGACTAAAGCAAAATCTGACAAAATTGCGCCGATTATTGCCGTACCAACAACTGCTGGAACAGGATCAGAAACAGGACGAGCTTCTGTAATCTTAAATGAAGAAACAGGTGTAAAAAATATAATTTTTCATCCTAAATTTTTACCTTCAATAGTTATTTTAGATCCAGTATTAACACTTAGTTTACCTGCGAAGATTACAGCCGCAACTGGTATGGATGCATTAGCTCATAATTTAGAAGCTTATTGTGCCCCAGGATACCACCCAATGGCAGATGGAATTGCCCTAGAAGGAATGAGATTAATTAACAAATGGCTATTAGAAGCTGTTAATAATGGATCTAATATTGAAGCAAGAATGAATATGTTAACTGCAGCCAGTATGGGCTCAACAGCTTTTCAAAAAGGCTTGGGGGCAATTCATTCATTAAGTCATCCTGTTAATGCATTAAATAATATTCATCATGGTTTATCCAATGCAATATTCATGCCTTACGTATTAACATTTAATAAAGATTCTATTGAAAAGAAAATAATAAAGATTTGTGATTATTTAGAACTTAAAGATAGATCTTTTGATGGTTTTGTTAACTGGGTTTTAGATTTAAGAAAAAAACTAGATATGCCTCATAAATTATCAGAAGTGATTGATGAAAAAGATTTTGATATTGATAGATTGTCAAAAATGGCCTTAGCAGATCCATCTACTGGAGGAAATCCAAAAAAATTAACTGTAGATGACATGAAGATAATGTACCAGCACAGTATGACGGGTGAATTGTTTAAATGAGTGATTTAAATATTTTAATTGTTGAGGGAAATATTAGAGAAGATAGCGAGTTTATTAAAGCAGCTGGAGCTTCTGCAGCAGATAACTTAAAAAATTTAATTTTAAAGATAGAGCCATTAACAAATACAGAAATTATAAATCCTGGTCATGATAATGAGACAACAAGTGCTCTAAAAAATATGAGTAAATATAATGGCATTGTGTTTACTGGTGGTGTAATGAGAATAAATGATATGACAGATCTCATTAAGAAACATATCAATTTTGCATCTAATTGCTTTCATCATAAAAATAAGATTTTAGCAATTTGTTGGGGATTACAAATCTGCTCAACAGCAGCGGGAGGCAAGGTAAATCCTGGAAAAAATGGCGCTCATATTGGAATTGCATCAGATGTAATTATTAACAATGAAGGTGAGAAGCATTTTATATATAAAGATAAAAAAAAGATTTTTACATCACCAGCATTTAATTTTGATGAAGTAAGTGAATTGCCAAAAAACACTATTCTTTTATCAAGTGACAAAGTTAACAATGTAATGGGTGTTAGCTTTAACGCAGGAAATTCTGAAATTATTGGCTTACAGTATCATCCTGATTATAAATATTTTCAGATGCTCAACCTTATTGATAGTCGTAAACACCGACTATTTGCAAATAAAAATTTTTTAAATGAAGAAGAGTATGAAAGCCATATCTCATTCATAAAATCTCAAGATGAACTATTAGACTTTAATAATAGAACATGTGAAGTTAGAAATTGGCTTAATTATATAAAGAGCTAATTTTAAAATAGACCTTCAATTTCACCATCTTTATTAAGCTTAATAGAATCTGCTGCAGGAACTCTTGGTAGTCCAGGCATAGTCATAACAGCACCGCATATCACAACAATAAACTCTGCTCCTGAAGAGAGTTTAATTTCTCTAATTGGTAAAGCATGACCTGTTGGTGCGCCTTTTAAGCTGGGATCTGTTGAAAAGCTGTATTGAGTTTTTGCAATACAAATTGGGAAATCTCCATAACCAGCATTTTCAAAGCTTTTTAATTGATCTCTAATTTTAGTATCAGCAATAACTTCATCTGCTCTATAAATTTCTTTTGCAATTGTTTCTATCTTCTTAAATAGAGGAGTTTTGCTTTCATATAAGAATTTGAATTTATCTTCATTTTTCTCACATAATTCAGCAACATGACTTGCAAGTTCTTTTGTACCTTCACCACCATTTGCCCAATGAGTACAGAGACTTGCTTTAACACCAATAGTGTCACAAAATTCTATTAAAGCTTTTACTTCATTATCTGTATCTTTAATAAAATGATTAACAGCTACTGCAACGGGTAAACCAAATTTTTTAACATTTTCCACATGTCTTTGAAGATTAACTAAACCTTTTTTTAAAGCTTCTACATTTTCTGTTTTAAGAGCATCTTTTGCTACACCACCATGCATTTTTAAAGCTCTAATAGTTGCAACAATTACAACACAGCTAGGTTTTAAATCTGATTTTCTACATTTAATATCAAGAAATTTTTCTGCACCAAGGTCTGCACCGAATCCTGCTTCAGTAACAACATAGTCAGCAAGTTTTAGCCCAGTCTTTGTTGCAATTACAGAATTACAACCATGTGCAATATTAGCAAAAGGTCCGCCATGAATAATTGCAGGATTGTTTTCTAAAGTTTGAGTAACATTAGGTCTAATAGCATCTTTTAATAATACAGTCATTGGACCGTGTGCTTTTAAGTCTTTAGCGTAAACTGGTTTTTTATCTCTAGTATAGGCAATTGTAATATTTCCTATTCTTTTTTCTAAATCTTCTAAATCATTTGATAAGCAAAAGATTGCCATGATTTCAGATGCAACAGTTATATCAAAACCGTCTTCTCTTGGAAAACCATTTGCAACTCCACCTAAATTTATATTTATAGATCTTAAAGAACGATCGTT
>CAJQRS010000004.1 GCA_905612375.1 uncultured Candidatus Pelagibacter sp. | reverse complement strand
AATGAATTATATGGTTACGAAAGTATAGAAAGTTTTTATCATCTGACTAATCTTGAAATTTACAATGAGTTATTAAAAAATAATTAAATCTTTAGCTCTATCTTCATCTAAATACTTACATTCAATAATTTCCTGCTTTAAATTCAGATTAATTAAAAGTGGATTTCCAGTTGGTATTTCAAGTAATGATATTTTCTTATTATTTAGTTTAAATAAAAATTTACATAAAGCTCTAATAGAATTGCCATGAGCTGAAATTAAAATATTTTTATTATCTAATAATTTATTATGGATATCAGAATTATAATATTCCATTACTCTTTCATAAGTATCTTTAAGTGATTCCGTATCTGGAATTTTCTCTCTAGGGATAGTTTTGTATGTATCAATATTTATGGGATGATATGGATTATTTCTACTTAGAGGATCGGGTTTTATATCCCAAGATCTCCTAAATTCATGAATTTTATCCCCTCCAAGTTTTTCCTTCATTTCATCTTTATTTAGGCCAGTTAAAGACCCATAATGCCTTTCGTTGAATTGCCAAGCTCTTATGGGTTTTTTGTTATCTCTCAATGTATCTTGAATAAATTTTAGAGTATTAATGGCTCTTAATTGAAATGATGAATAGAAATAATCTATATTTAGCCTTAGGTCTTTAACATACTCACCAGATTTACATGCTTCCAATTTTCCTTGACCAGTAAGATCTACATCGACCCAACCTGTAAACCTTTTTTCTAGGTTCCACACACTTTGACCATGTCTAACTAATATTAAATGAGGCATTTGATATATTTTGATATCTGATAAAAAGAATAAAATAAATAAAATAAATAAAATTATTATGAAAAATTTAAATAAAATTTTTATTTCAGTATTTTATACGGCTAATCTAGTATTAATAATATTTTATCTATTTCCGGGCAGTATATTTGGTTGTTTGTTTTATGATGATTGTCTTATACAACCAAAAATAAGTAGTAATATTATAATTAGTTCTAATTTTTTTATTTCTTCAAATCATTTATATGCGTTCATTTTTCTTTCAGTATTAGGATTTTTTGCTTATAGAAATATAAAAAAAATAAAACTTTTAATTATATATTTATTTTCATTATCCATAATTTTAGAATTACTTCATATCATTATTCCAATCAGATCATTTGAGTGGGAAGACCTTATTGGAAATATTCTGGGTGTTATATTCGTAATAATTGCTTATAAGATTAAAGGTAAGTATGTCGAAAATTAAGAATATTTTTTTATTTTCATTAATTTTTTTTATTTCTGCTTGCTCCTCTATACCCAAAAACACATCAAACAGTTGCTCAATTTTTAATGAAAGATATCTTTGGTATAAATACGCAAAAAGTACTGAGAATAAATGGGGTACACCAATTTATGTGCAGTTAGCAATTATTAAAATGGAATCAGATTTTGATTGGCTAGCAAAACCTCAACGACAAAAACTATTTAAAGTTATACCCTTTAAGCGTCCATCGAGCTCTTTTGGGTATTCACAAGCAGTAAAAGGGACGTGGGAACAATATAAAAATGAGACAGGAAATAAACTTGCAACAAGAGCAAGGTTTAAAGATAGTGTAGATTTTATTGGTTGGTATACAAATAAAACAGAATCTCTTTTAAAAATTTCTAAGAAGGATGCGTTTAGACAATATCTTGCTTATCATGAGGGGTGGGGTGGTTATAAAAATTATAAAAATAATCAAAAAGTTATAGGCTTAGCTAAAAAAGTAAAAAACCAATCAGACAAATATAAGTCTCAATTAAAAAAATGTCAGAAAAGGCTAAATAAAAATAAGTATATTATTTTTTAACGAAGTTGTTTTTTTAACTCAATATCAACAGCATCCATTCTTTTTGTATTTTTTGCTAATATTAAATACATTGTTGGAGTAACATAAAGTGTAAAGAATGTTGATATAATCATTCCACCTAGAATAGTGGCACCTACAGCTAATCTTGAAGCCTCACCTGCTCCTGGTCCAATATTACCTATAACGAGAGGCATCATTGCTATCATTGTGCTTATTGATGTCATCATTATTGGTCTAAATCTTAACTGACAAGCTTCTTTAACTGACGTTTCAATATTTTTCCCAGCTGTCCTTAATTGATTGGCATAATCAACAATTAGAATACTATTTTTAGTCGATATTCCAATTAAAATGACGAGTGCTATTTGTGAGAAGATATTAATAGAACTATTTAAGAATAGAATAAAGACCAACCCCCCAAACAAAGCAAGTGGGACAGTTAACATAATAATAAATGGGTGGATAAATGAGTTAAAAGTTGCAGCCATTACTAGGTAGGCAGTTAGAAATGCTAATCCAAAAATAATAAACAGCTCGTTGCTAGTTTCTTTTATTTCTTCTGATTTACCTTTCCATGAGATTTGGTTAGAAGGGCTGACTTCATTCATGGTTTTTTCCAAATATGCAATTGCCTCTGTAAGTGTATAAGATTCAGATATATTTGCAGATATTGTTACAGCTCTCTGTCTGTTATATCTTGCTAATTTTTTTGCAGACCCTTTTTCACTAAACTCAACTAAATTTGCTAAAGAAATTAGTTTACCAGTACTTTCTGATCTAACAAATATTTTAGAAAGCCCTTCCTGAGACCTTCTATCAGCTAAGTACTGCTGAAGTATAATTGGGTATTCTTTACCAAGTCTATTAAATTTGGTTACAGTTTTTCCACCATAAAGGGTTTCTAAAGTTTTTCCAATTGAGTCAGTAGATATATCTAAGTCTTTAGCTTTATTTTTATTTATAATTAATTTAATTTCAGGCTTATCTCTGGAATAGTCAGATTCTATTCTTGATAAATTTTTATTTTGTCTTAACTTTCTAATAACCTTAGATTGTATTTCTTCTAATTCTTCATAAGTGCTACCTAATATGACCATCTGTAATGGTTTATTATAACTAGAAACTCTAATAGATTGTGGTGAAATTGGAAAAGCCACAGTTTCTGGCACTGTCACAATTTTTCCAATTGCTTCTCTCATTATTGTTAGTGAGCTTTTATCTCTTTCAGCCCATTCATCCAATAATGCAATGATTATAAAGCTGTTAAAAGAATTTTTATTGCTGCCAAAGCCTGGCACTCTCATTATAAATCTTTTATATGGACTATCCTCAGCCTGAAGAAGTGGAATTAATCTTTTTTCAACATCTTCTGCTCTTTTTTCAGTATATTCAAAAGAACTTCCTTCATCTGTAAATCCAAGAACAAGATAAACCCCTCGATCTTCCATAGGTAACAATTCTTTTTTTGTAAAATGAAATAAAACACTAGAGACGATAATAGTGAAGACAATAAATGAAATAATAATTTTTTTTTTATTTAACCAATAGCCCAATGTTTCTTCGTAAAATTTTGATAATGATTTAAAAAACTTGTCAAATTTAGTAACTATAAAATTTTGCTTAGGTTCTTTCTTTAAAAACTTACTTGCTAACATGGGTGACAATGTAAGCGCTACAAAAGAGGAAACCACAACTGAAAAAGATAAGGCAATTGCAGTTTCTCTAAATAATGTTCCTGCGATTCCATCGATAAAAATTAAAGGAATAAATACTGCAACTAGAATTAATGTTGTAGCAATGATTGCAAAACTAATTTGTTTTGATCCCTTATAAGCTGCAACTAAAGGACTCTCTCCATTTTCAATTCTTCTATAGATTGCATCCGTCATTATAACTGAGTCATCCGTTATTATTCCAATTGCTAAAATAAAACTTAATAAAACAAAAATATTTATTGATAAGCCAAATAAGTAAAGACCTAAAAAAGATGCTATCAAACTTACGGGTAATGCAACTGCTGGAACAATCACCGCTTTTATGTTTCCTAAAAATAAATAAATAATTATAACCACTAGTATAAAAGCGATTATTAAAGTTTTATAAACTTCGTTGATAGCGGTACCTACATAGGTTGCTCTATTAAAGGCGACCTCTATATTGAGATCATCGGGTAATGTTTTTTTAATTTCATCTATTTTTTTGCTTATTTCTTTAGAAAGCTCTACTGTTGAAGCACCACTTTTGGCGTAAATACCAATTCCTACAGTTTTTAAATTTAAAGCATCCTTGCTCTGTGCCTTAAAAAGATTTTTTTCTGAAACTGGACCAAACTCAATATTGGCAATATCTGCAAGTCTTACAACGCTGTTTTGGTTTTTTTTTATAGGTAACGCTTTTAATTTTTCTATATCATCATATGATTTATCTAAATTTAGTGTTAAATCAATATTGTTAGCCTCAAGGGTACCCGCTGGTAGACTTACATTTTCTTTTCTTATCGCTATCTCAACTTCTTGAATGGTTAAATTATATGCTGCTAGTTTAATTGGATCTATCCAAACTCTAACACTTAAATCTCTCAAACCACCAGTTCTAATGGTTCCTACATTCTTAACGCTTGAAAATTGATCTACCAAATATCTTTCAACATAATCTCCAAGTTCTAAATCACTCCAAGTTGCAGAAGATACAGCAAGCCACATAGTAGTTGAAAAACCTGCTGACTGCTTAAGTATTTGAGGGGCATCAGCTTCACTTGGTAACCTATCAACAATTCTTGCAACTCTTTCTCTTATATCATTAGCTGCATTATCCAAGTTAATGTCGGTATTAAATTCAACATTAATTGAACTACTTCCATTTTCTGATGTTGAATTGATATTTTTTACTCCTTCTACTCCACCAATCACTTTTTCAATTACTTGAGTTACTTCTTGATCAATTATAGGAGCCGATGCAGACTTGTAGTCTACTTTAATTTGAACCACAGGAGGCTGTAAGCCCTCAGGTAATTCTCTTACAGGTAGTTGTGAAAAAACAAATATTCCAAAAACAATTAATATAAGAGACATTACCCACGCAACAACTGGTCTTCTTATACTTACATCAGTTATAAACATTATTTTTTAATAGGTTTTATTTTGCCTTTAGGCCTAACTTTTTTTAATCCTTCTGCAACGATAGTTTCTCCCTCGGTAAGGCCAGAGATAACCTCAATAAACCCATCTGCTCTTATTCCGATTTTTATCTCTGTTTTATTTGCAATGTTTTCCTTAGAGATTTTATAGACATAAATTTTATTTCCCTCTATCATTATACTGGTATCAGGTATTCCAAGTGAGCTTCTCTCATTATAATTAATAATAACTTCTAGAAGAGAGCCAGGTATTAATTCAGAATTTTTATTTTCAATCATAACTCTTGTAAGCAAACTTCTCGTTTCAGCATTAATCCTGCTTGAAACAGCATAGACTTTTCCACTGTATGTTTTGTTTTTGTTACCTGAGAATTTTGCCTTAATGGGCAAATCTTTTTTTATGAATGAAGCAAAAGTTTCAGGAATTTTTAGATCAGAATAAATAATCGAATTATCATCTAAAGTAATTATAATTGAATTATCCGACCCCAGTATATCACCCGTTATACCTCTGTACCCGAGCACACCATTGAATGGTGCAATAATACTTTCATCTTTAAGCTGAACAATTAGATCACCTTTTTTTACAAAATCTTTAAGCACTAATTCAGATGTTAAATTATCCCTTTTAATTCTAAAAGACTCAGACCTCTTTGATACTGCTGTGCCAAAACTTCCAATATTTTCTGAAAAGCTTTTGTAAACTACCTCTTTAACAATAATTCCAGGAGGAGGTCTTTTACTAAATTTTTTTTTAAAATGATTGCCTATCATTGTTCTTCCAACAATCACTATTGTGATTATTAAAAAAAAAGTAATGATTACTGTGGTAATTTTTGTTGATCTTTTCATATCTAATTTTTCCCGTACTCACTCCATGAGCCGTCGTAAATTGTTGGGATATATTTAATGTCTATTAAAGAATAAGCAAGAGCCAAAACTGATGCGGTAACTCCTGAACCACAGGTAAATACTACATTTTCATTAAGTTTGAATTTAATTAATTTAAATTTACCAAGAATTTTTTCTTTAGAAATGAATGTGTGATCTTCATTAATAAGCTCAGAAAAAGGTAGGCAAAAAGAATTTTTTATGGAGCCACTTCTTAGCCCTTTTCTTGGCTCAGAAACCTTGCCTTCAAATCTTTCTTTACTTCTTGCATCAATAACATTGAATTTATTTGTATTAATATTTTCATCAATTTGCTCTTTGTCTTTTACTAACTCTTTTTTTTCATTCACAATATAATCGGAGCTAATAGCTTCTGTTAAATCATTAACTGTTGGTTTTTTTTCACTAATCCATTTTGTTAAACCACCATCTAGTACATGAACTAAACCTGGGTCATGCCCAAAGTAAATAAAATTATACCAACATCTACATGAACTGATTACATCTGAATTATCATAAATTATTATTTGGTCTTCATTTTTAATACCCATACTTGATACAATTTTTTTCCATGATTTAATATCAGTCAACATATGGGGTAGCTCGGTATCTATTTTAGAATTCTTATCAAGATCAAAAAAGATTGCATTTTCTATATGTGACTTTTGATATTCTTCAAAACCACTTCTCTTTGTTTGAGGCATGTGCCATGAGCAATCAATAATTTTTACTTTATTTAAATTTTTTTCTAGCCAATTTGTATTAACTAAAGACACGTTATCTTTTTTCCAAATATCTTTGATGATATT
The DNA here is from genome assembly GCA_905612375.1 of uncultured Candidatus Pelagibacter sp. Classification (GTDB taxonomy): domain Bacteria; phylum Pseudomonadota; class Alphaproteobacteria; order Pelagibacterales; family Pelagibacteraceae; genus Pelagibacter. Next base: position 10,094 of record CAJQRS010000004.1, on the reverse strand, counting down.
CTTCTGCTGGACAGTAATTTTTTAATAAAGAAGATTTTGTTACAACCTTTCCAGATAAACTTGAATTTATTTTCTTTATAACATTTTCAGCAATCTCTTTTTGCTTGTCACTTAAATAAAATATTTCACTTCTGTACTGTGTTCCAAAATCTGGCCCTTGTGAATTTAGTGTTGTGGAATCATGAATTTCAAAAAAAAAGTCTAAAATTTTTTCATAAGAGATAACTTTAGGATCAAAGTCTAACTTAACGACCTCTGCATGATTAGTGTTACCAGTGCATACCTCTTTGTAAGTGGTTTCTTTGCTTTCACCACCACAATAACCAACTTCAGTTTTGATAACTCCTTCAAGTTTACTAAACTTAATTTCTGGCCCCCAAAAACATCCTAGTCCTAAAACTGCTATTTCCATTGCTTATCCTTTAATTTAATCTACAAATTATTCTTATGCTCACTAAAAATCAATCAGGCTTTTTGTACATGTTTCTATCTGTGTGCACTTTTTCAGTTATGGATTTACTTGTAAAATGGTCAAGTGACTATCCAACAGGAGAAGTATTATTTTTTAGAGGTTTTTTTGGACTATTGCCTACTTATTTTTTAATACCAAAAAATAAACTGAAAACTTTTTATACAACTGCAAGATCGAGAGAACATTTATTTAGATGTCTTATGGGCTTAATGGCCTTAATAGCAATAGTTGTTGCATTAAGAGAGCTTCCCTTAGCTGTTGTTGTTAGCTTATCATACGCAGCACCTTTATTTATTACCGTGTTATCAATTTTTTTACTGAGTGAGAAGGTAGGTATTTTTAGATGGTTAGCAGTTTTGATCGGATTCATTGGTGTTATTATAATTGCTGAACCTGGCTTTAAAGGTATGAATTATCTTTATTTTCTTCCATTAATATTTTGTATTGGGATGGCTTTTGTAACTATTACAATTAGAAAATTGTCAACGACAGAACCTATATGGCTTATCTCAATTTTTTTTACAATTACAATTTCAATTGCAGGCTTAGCCACAATTCCTATGGGTTGGGTAATGCCTAATTTTCAAGATTTTGTTCTTTTATCATTAATTGGAGTAACCGGAGGTTCTGCAAATTTATTTTTAACTCAATCTTATAAACTTTCAGAGGTATCATTAGTTGCACCTTTAAAATATTTAGCTTTAATATTTGCTATTATTTTTGGTTATTTAATTTGGAATGAGACACCAACTATAAAAACACTAATAGGTGCATCACTTGTAATTTTTGCTTCTCTTATAATCTTTAAAAGAGAAATCTATCATAAACAAAAGATACCATCTAATAGTAGACATGAATAAAAAACCAAAATACTGGAATACTGCAAAAAAATATTTATCCAATAAAGATAAAATTATGTCCTCATTAATTTGCAAATATAAATCTCCTTCAGAGGCTGTACTTACTTCTAGAAAAGACATATTTTTTTCATTATGTAAAAGCATCATTGGACAACAAATTAGTGTTGCTGCTGCTAATTCTATTTTTTTAAAGTTTCAAAAAAAATGTAAGAATAAAATAAATGCTAAAACAGTTTCTAAACTATCTACAACCCAGATTAAAAGTTGCGGATTAACTAAGCAAAAAGTTAAGGGAATAAAAAGTTTAGCGAAGCAAACTTTAAATAAATCATTTAATCCCAGATTAATCTCTAAGATGTCTGATGAGGAGGCAATTATTTATCTTTCTCAATTAAGACAAATTGGTAGGTGGTCAGCTGAAATGATCTTATTGTTCACATACAATCGTTCAAATATTTGGCCTATTCAAGATATTGGCCTTTTAAGAGGAATTTCAAAAAATTATAAAAAAGAATATTTACCTCCAGAATCTTATGTAAGGTTATTAAAAAAAAGATTTACTCCATACTGTTCAGTCGCAACCTGGTATCTTTGGAGGAGTATAGATCCAGAGCCAATACAATATTAGCTTCCTTCAATAATTTGATGGTGACGAACCACAACTCCCTTTAATATTGCGTGAGCTTCTTGATACTCCTTAGAGTAAAAAAATTTTTCAGCTTCAGAAAACGAAGGGAATTCAATTACAGCTGTTCTTGGGGATTCTTCTCCCTCAGTAGTTATTGTTTTTCCACCCCTAACTAAGAACTTACCTTTATATTCTTCAACAACTGATCTAGTTTTAGCAGCATATTCTTTTAATGCATTCTCGTCACTTATTCTTTTATAGATACACACTATATAACCCTTCATTAGTCTATCCAGTCTTTTAAGTTTTTTTGATTTTTCTGAATATAATTTGGTAGTCTATTTATGTCAAATTTTTCAAGTTTGCTTCCATTGCCAATTTTATTTGTCGTTTTGTCTACTGTTAAGTCATAGATAGCCTGTTTATTTCTCATTATTTTTTCAATGTCTTCAACTAAAAGAGGATTTTCATCAAACTCTCTGTGATGTAGATAAGACTTTAATTTGTGCTCTATTTCTTTTGCTGTCTTGATATTTGAAAAGTGCCAGCCACCATTATCTATAATCTTTATATCAATATATTTTGTTTTAGAAAAAAAGGTATCTAATCTAAAAAAAGGATACTTCCTGTCTTTTATATTTCTTAACCACTGTGGGTTAATTAAATATTTTTTTTTACATGCTTTGGTACCCGTCCAAATTAAATTAGGTAAATGTAAATTGAATTTATAGTAAAACATGTTTTGCTTAAATAAGATTATTTTTTCATTTATTTCTTGTAAATGTAAGTCAGATAAATTTGGTATTTCATCTACATCAGATATTAAGATAAGATCTTCATCCGTTGCTTTACTAAGGCCTTTTTTTATAAGATTTCTTTGACCATTTTCTCTATAAGCTGCATTAAAAATATATTTTTTAGATTTTTCCCCCTCATCATCTTGTAACTTTATTTCCTCTGTTTGATGATAAACTTGATCATCAACTACATAAATTATTTTACTCTTAAATTTTTCAAATTTTTTATGGTCAAATCTAAGTTCCCTAGAATCACCTTTATGAGTAAATTTACTTTCTACAATTACAAAATAGTCAACAAACTGATCTAAAGTGTTAAGCCTTACATCTACAACGACCTCTTCATCAAAATACATAAAGCAATCAAATATTTTCATAATTTTTATTCTTTTTTTATTATATTTATATGATAAAAAATTTTATGGCAGATAAATTAATTATCACTTTTAATGAGTATACAAAAATTGTTGAAAAATTAGCAATAGAAATTCATAACAATTATAAACCTACCGTATTAGTTGGTATTATGAGGGGAGCTGCTCCTATATTAGATATTCTCTCTAGAGTATTAAAATTACCTATCGCATATATAGTTATCCAAAGTTATTCAGGAAAAGGAATGGAAGATAAGCAGGGCCAATTGATGTTTTCTAGAGAAATTAGTTCTTTAGCTGAAAATAAAGATTTTGATAAAGTGTTATTAGTTGATGATTTATCTGACACTGGATTAACATTAAATAAAAGTATTGAATGGTTAAAGAAATATGAGCCTACTAAAGATTATATTAATGAAATTAGAACAGCCTGTTTATGGAAAAAAAAATCATCTATATTTGAACCAGACTTTTGCCCAGTAAAATTAGATTCAGACCCATGGATTGTTCAGCCAACTGAACATTATGAAGAATTATCTATGGAAGAAATAATTAAGAGAAATAAATAGGGCTGGAGTTTATCCAGCCCTAAAATTAATTTTTAAGCAACTGCAAAACTAACAGCACTAAGTATTGCAATTACCCATATTGCTGGTGAAGTGCTTGAAAACTTACCTGTGAATAATCTGATCAAAGCATAAGAGATAAACGCTAAAGCAATACCATTGCTGATACTATATGTTAATGGCATAGCAATCATAGCAAGTATTGCTGGAGCAGATTCTCCAATATCATCCCACTCTATATCAACAATGTTTCTTACAAACAAAACTGAAACATACAACAGTGCAGCACCATCAATTTCTTTTGGTAAGCTTGTTGCTAAAGGTGAAAGGAATAAACAGGCTAGAAATAAAACTCCTATAGTTAAAGAGGTCATACCAGTTCTTCCACCCGCTTTTACACCAGCACCAGACTCAACATAACTTGTTACAGTTGTTGTGCCCATTAATGCACCAGCAACAGTTCCAACACTGTCAGCCATCATTGCTTTTTCAATATCTTTAACCTTCCCATTTTTATCAACTTTTCCAGCAACATTCGCCACTGAAGTTAAAGTTCCCGCAGTATCAAAAAAGTCTATAAACAATAATGTAAATATTACTGTAGACATACCAGCTGTAAATGCAGCTGTTAGATCAAAATCAAATAGATAAGTCATTGGAGGAATACTTCCAACAACACCATTAAATTTTGCGAGTCCAGTTGCCCAAGCAATAATACTAAATACAACTATTCCAATAATTATATTTCCTTTTATATTCAATTTTTCCATAACTATCATTGATACAAATGCAAGACAGGCAAGTAAAATCAAAGGATTTTTCATATCACCAATAGTTACTAAAGTAACAGGATGGTCAGCAACAACGCCCATGATTTCCAAACCAATAATGGCTAAAAATAATCCAATACCAGCGCCTATTCCAAGTTTTAAACTTTTTGGAATAGAGTTGATTAACCAAGCTCTAATAGGTGTTAATGAGATGATTAAGAATAAAACACCAGCAACTAATACTGCACCTAATGCTGCTTGTGGTGTGTAACCCATTCCACCAACAACTCCAAATGCAACAAAAGCATTAATTCCCATACCAGGAGCCAAACCTATTGGCCATGTTTTTCCATAAAATGCCATTATAAAACAAGCAAGTGCTGTTGCAACGATTGTTGCTGTGAATACCGCTCCAAAATCAAAGAAACCTTTTTCTGGTCCAGCAAATTCACCTGATAGTATAAATGGATTCAAAAACATAATATAAGCCATTGTCAAAAAAGTAGTTACACCAGCTATTACTTCTGTTTTAAAATCAGTATTGTGTTTTTTATAGTTAAAATATTTTTCTAACATTGATCCTCCTAAGATTAGTTTTACTATTATTAGATAATTTAGGTAAACACTCTTAAAAATGTAAGTTTATCAACATAATTCAACTTATAAGTTTATATTTATGTCATATTTTGAGTGTTATCTTCAAAGAATGAATAAAATAAAATTTATCATTATAAGTTTATTTTTTTTAACTTTGACCTCTGGATGTCAAACAATCAAAAATAAAACAGACGCAATTGTTGAAAAAGAAAACGCTAAACTAAGTGAATACATTGGAAAAACCTCTGGTAATTTACAAATAGATTTAGGTAAACCAGATGAAGATTTCAAAAATGGTAAGGGTAATTTGGAACTTGTTTATAATACCAAGAAATATGGAATAGTTTGTGAAAGAAGGTTTGAAGTGAATTCTAATTCCATTGTCATTGGCTTTGTTTCAAATGGCTGTTTCTAAAAACCAGAAACTAAATTTTTTTAGAAATTTTTAATACAAACGCATAATCGAGTGCAATTTCCTCTATAGCACCATCTCTACCCGATTTACCACCATGACCTGCATTCATTTCAGTTTTTAAAAGCAATAAATTATTATCAGTTTTATATTCTCTAAGTTTGGCAGTGAATTTTGCAGGCTCATCAAATAGTACTCTATTATCACTTAAACTTGTTGTGATTAACATATGAGGATAGTCCATTTTTTTTATATTATTATAAGGAGCATAAGAATAAATATAATCAAAATGATCTTTTTTATCTTTTGCATTTCCGAATTCATCAAATTCACCTACAGTTAAAGGTAGAGAGTGATCCAAATTTGTTGTCAATGAGTCTACAAAAGGTACGGCCATTACCATTCCTAAAAATAATTCTGGTGCCTGGTTAACTACTGCACCCATGAGAAGGCCTCCAGCAGAACCACCCATACCTATTATTTTATTTTTTGAAGTGTATTTATTTTCAATTAAATATTTTGCAGAAGAAATATAATCCTCAAAAGTATTTTTTTTATTAAGCAGTTTTCCTTCTTTCCACCATTTCATTCCTCTTTCCATCCCACCTCTAATGTGAGCTGTGACCCAGATAATATCCCTATTTATTAAACTTAATCTTGTAGTAGAAAAACTAGGACTCATTGAACTTCCGTAAGAACCATAACCATAAAGTAACAAATGTGCAGTTCCATCTAGTTTAGTATTTTTATGCCTCGTAATTGTAAGAGGCACCAACCTTCCATCATGTGATTTGCAGTTAATTCTCTCAACAATATAATCATCAGGATTATGGCCTGAAGGAATTTCTTGTTCTTTAACTAACTTTTTTTCTTTTGAGCTAAGGTTGTAAGAATAAACTCTTGATTGAGTTTTTGGTGAAGAATAACTCAAATAAATCTCATTTGTATTTTTATCTCTTTGTATTAAAGAGACACCAGGAACATATACGGTCTCATCTGAAAAAATTAGCTCTTCTTCTTTTTTAGTTGATATATTTTTTACAAATAATTTATCTAAAGCATCTGATGTCTCCGACCTTATAATCCAGTTTTTTAAAAATGTAAGACCTCCGATTAAAACCTCTTCTTTTGGGGCTATAAAAGTTTTCCAGCTTGATTCTTCCAAACTATCAGTTATGTCTATCTTAAAATCTTCAGCATTTTCATTCGTATGGTTGTAAAACTTTCCATCCCAAGAATTAACGGAATAAAGTATTCCTCTTTGTCTTTTTTTAATTAACTTAGGCTTTGGTTCCTTCTCATTAACTTCAAAGTAATATTGTTCAGAGGTATTATGATCTGAAGTGTTAATGAAAAAATATTTATCATCAGAACTTAGATCAATTCCAACTGTAAAGGCCTCACTTTTTTCCTCAAAAATTAATTGATCCTCTTTAGTGCTTGTACCCAATTTATGTCTATAAATTTTTCTTGGTCTGTGATTTTCATCTAGTTTTGAGTAAAAAATATATTTATCATCTAAACTAAAAGTTATACCTCCTGATGTTTCCTCAATTTTTTCTGTAACTAGTTTTTTTGTTTTAATATCTCTAATATATATTGTGTAATATTCAGAACCTTTTGTATCTAGAGAGTATCCTAAATATTTATCATTAAAACTAACCTCAAGGTCACCAATACCAAAATATTCTATATTAAGTTTTTCTTTTTCCTCATCACCATTCCAAATTTCTTCAATATCATTGGTTCCAATTTTTTGTCTTAATTTGATAGAATAATTTCCTTTAGTTGTTGTTTTTGTCCAATATTCATAATCAAAATCTTTAAAAGGCAAAGATTCATCATCTAACTTTATTCTTGCTTTAATTTCACTAAATAGTTTTTTTTGAATATTTTTAGTATCTGATAAGTGCAAATCTGTGTAGGAATTTTCCTCCTCCAAGTACCTTCTAACCTCTGGATTTAACTTTTTACTATCTTTTAAAACTTCTAAAATATCACCCTGATGTATCCAACTGTAATTATCTTCCCAGCTCAAATTATGACATGTTTTTATTTCTGATTTTTTTTTAAGTTGTGGTATTTTCATAATTATAAATTAAATATATGAATATAATCATTTATACACTAGTTATTTTTGGAATTATTTACTTTTTGCTAAAAGTATTAGCTAACATATCTTCTAAAAAAATATCAAAACATTTAAGAAAACTAATTTTTATAGGATCAATAATTTTAGCTTTAATACTTGCGGTGGGTGGTAAGTTTTTACTCAGTATTCCATTAACTCTATTAAGTTTAGCTATAATTAAACTAAAAGGATTTTCAATTTTTCAATTGATTGGATTATTTAGGTTAATTCAAACACTTAAGAGATCTGGAAGGTTTTCATTTAACCAGAATCAAAATATCAAAAACTCATCTACATTATCTTTAGAAGAAGCTTATAAAATTCTAAATCTTGATATAAACAAAAAAAATACAAAAGATGATGTTAATAAAGCCTATATAAAAATTCAAAAAAAAATTCATCCAGATGTATCACCAGAAACTGCCAGGTTATCTGTGATTGTTAATGAAGCAAAAGAAGTTGTTTTAAATAATATTTCTTAACCCAGAATATTATTTAATTGATCAAAAATTTTATTTGGATTAATTCTATCCTTACCAAGCGTGTCATGAGTCACGGTACTTTCTCCATCTGGAATAATTGGATACATTCTTGGACTGTAACTTCCATAAAGCAATGGTGTATCAGCCATTAAGACTATTGTTTTTATTCCCAATCCTGAGGAGAGATGGCTAAAGCTTGAATCATTACAAATAGAAATATCACAATTTTTTATTATCGGTAATGTTTCAGTTAAACTTAGATCATCCAACGCATAACACTCATTTTTAAACTCTGTATTAAGTATTTCTTTTAAAATTTCTTGCTCTTGATTATTTTTGCCAGTTGCTAAAAAAAATTTACATTTATATTTTTGAGAGATTAAGCGCATAAGTTTTATAAAAATTATTGCAGGAATTCTTTTAGTTGGCCCTGATCCACCCACGCCCAGTAAAATGTATTTTTTGTCATTATCAATTTTATATTTAGACCTCATTTCCTGAACAGATTGATTGTTAATTAAAATATTTGGTTCACTCTCAACGTTTAAACCTAGGTTTTTTCTCAAAAGTTCTTTGGCAGCTTCAATAACGTGTTGATTTTTTTTTTGTAATAAAGGGTATTGGTGAATATCTTTAATTCCAGTAATTCTTGCTATTAGATTAAATCTAAAAGATGAATTAAAAATAAATACTTTATCGAAGCTATAGTGCTTAAGATCTCTTATTAAATTGTAGAAACCAACAAGTCCTTCGTGACTGTCACTTTTTAGTCTGCTGTTCCTCTTAAGAATAATTATTTTATTAACAATATTGCTTTCTTTTAAAAATTGTTCCGCTTTTGAACTCTCCTTAACAAGAATACTCACTGGAGTATTAAATTTTTTAGAAATCGCTTCTATAAAAGGTAGGTAGATAACCATATCACCAATCCCCATTTTATTTTGTATAACTAAAATTTTCATTCAATACTTTATCATCTTTACTAATTTTTATATTTATATAAGTTTTTAAAATGAATAAAATTAAAGGTATTTATGCAGCATCAATGTCTATATTTAATAGCGACTTAAGCTTAAATATTGAAAAAACGGTAAATCATGCAGAAAAGATAATTGATCAAGGATGTCATGGAGTTGCTGTACTTGGAAGCACAGGACAGGCTCAGCTTATATCTATTAGTGAAAAAATCAGCTTACTGAATCGGTTATCAAGCAGTAAATACAAAGATAAATATTTAATAGGAACTGGACTTAATTCTTTAAGTGAAACCATTAATCTGATGAGTGTAGCTTCATCTTTAAATTTTAATGATTTTTTAATCATGCCTCCTGCTTACTATAAATATAGTGATAAAGAAGTGGTTGAATTTTATTCAAGATTAGTTGAGGCAATACCAAATAGCAGAATTATTTTATATAATTTTGAAAAACTCTGTGGATATAAATTTAGTATTGAATGTGTTGAAACGCTTGTTAAAAAATTTCCAAAGCAAATAGTTGGGGTTAAAGATAGTTCTTATAATCTTTACCAACATCTAAAAATAGATAACTTTTCTGTTTTACCCGGAGCAGAGTCAAAACTTTTAAAAGGCTTAGAACTAGGAAGTGCTGGAATTATTACCGCAACCTGTAATGTGACGGCAGGTTTAGCAAGAAAAGTTTATGATGACTTTATTATAAAAAAAGAACAAACAGCAAATGAAATGCTATGTAACGTCAGAAATACCTTTGAAAAATTTAATTTAATATCTGGATTGCATTCTTTTATGTCCGATGAAGATACAATTTATAAAAATGTTGTTCCACCGATCAGTCTTTTAAGTGAAACAGATAAACAAAAATTAATAGAAGACCTAAATAAATTAAATTTTACCTTAAAATCTCTTAAGATAACTTAAACTAAGATTGCATGGTCTTTAAATATTATCTTTAAAAAAATTATATAAGAGGCTGTATTTATCAATAATATTTTGATAAATCTTAAACTTATCAAATATGAAAAATAT
>CAJQRS010000003.1 GCA_905612375.1 uncultured Candidatus Pelagibacter sp. | reverse complement strand
CTAAAGGTTTAAGATTAATTAGAAAAATTGTTTTAGAAAGCAATGAATTCAAACAATATGAACCTGAGGAATTTAGACCTGGTACCAATATCCAAGATGACGAAGAGCTAGTAAAAGCAGCAAGTAATTACGCACAAACAATATTTCACCCAGTAGGAACTTGTAAAATGGGTAATGATGAAAATTCAGTAGTATCAGATGAATTAAAGGTTCATGGAATTGAAAACTTAAGAGTAATTGATGCCTCTGTTATGCCTAATATCACTTCTGGAAATACTAATGCGCCAACAATAATGATTGCTGAAAAAGGTGCAGATATGATATTAAACAATTAATGTTTGCTGAACTATTTGGACCCGAACAACTTGTAATCCTAGGTCAAATTATTTTTATAGATTTAATTTTAGCAGGAGATAACGCCATTGTAATTGGAATGGTGGCTTCTAAATTTCCAGTGAAGCAAAGAAAAAAGGTAATTTTCTGGGGAATAGGTGGTGCAGTAATTTTAAGAATTATTCTTACCTTGTTAACTGCATACTTATTGCAAATAACAGGATTAAGACTGATAGGTGGATTGCTACTTCTTTATATAGTCTACAAACTTTACACAGATGTAATCAAAGGACAATCGGGTGATGAAGATGTTAAAGTAGACAATTCAAGTTTCATAAAAGCTATTTGGACTGTGTTACTTGCTGATTTTACAATGAGTTTAGATAATGTTTTAGGTGTTGCTGGTGCTGCTGGAGATCATTACATTTTACTAATTTTTGGATTAGCTTTATCTATAATCCTTATGGCAACAGCTGCTACTGTAATATCAAGATGGATTACTGAATATAAATGGATAGCTTGGGTTGGCTTAATTGCTATACTGGTAGTAGCTTTAGAATTAATCTATACTGATTTGAAATTATTTATCTAAATGTACTTACAAAAAATTAACCTCAAAAATAAATATGCATTAGTAACGGGTGCTGGTAAAGGTTTGGGTAGAGCTTGCTCTATTGCATTAGCAGAAGCTGGAGCAACGATTATTGCATTAAGTAGAACTCAATCTGATCTTGATAAACTTGAAAAAGAAATAAAAAGAATAAAAGGTAAAGTTATCAAAGTTACTTGTGATGTAATGGACTACAAAAAATTAAAAGAAAAGCTAGATAAGATCAAAATCATAGATATCTTAGTTAATAATGCTGGAACCAATATTCCAGAACCCTTTGACAAAATCAAACAAGAAAGCATGAACTACATAGTTGATTTAAACCTCAAAGCAGCATTCAACGTTGCTCAGTTAGTTGTAAAAAAAATGTTAAAAAATAAAAAAAGAAGTGGCTCTATAATTAACATGTCTTCTCAACTTGGTCATGTAGGTATGGCAGGTAGAAATGTTTATAATATGACTAAATTTGGAATAGAAGGTTTAACAAAAGGAATGGGTGTAGAGCTTGCTAAACATAATATAAGAGTAAATACAGTGGCCCCTACTTTTGTTGCAACACCAATGGTTAAAAGATTTTTTAAAAACAAAGAATTTAAAAAACTAGCTTTAAGCAACATTCCTATGGGAAAATTAGCAACTGAAAGTGATGTTGCAACAAGTGTTTGTTTTTTAGCTTCATCAGCATCATCAATGATTACGGCCACATCAATCCTAATAGACGGTGGATGGACTGCAAAATAATATATAAATTACTTTTATTAGTAATTTTTTTTACATCAACACAAACTCATGCAATAGAGTTTAAAGGGAAGTTTATTCAAGGACATTATATCATTGGTAAAACAGAGCCTGGTACAAAAATTGTTATTGATAAAAGAGAAGTAAAAGTTTCGAAGGATGGTTTTTTTGCTTTTGGAATTGAAAAAGATAGAAAATTAGACATTGTAATTACTGAAGGCAATAAAACTATTGTCAAAAAAATCCAAAAAAGAAAATATAATATTCAAAAAATAGAAGGTTTACCTAAAAAAAAGGTTACACCGCCTGAAGAGTTTTATGCGCGAATTAAAAGAGAAAATAAGTTAATTGGTGAAGCTAGAGAAGTTGAAAGTGATTTACAATTTTTTAAAGAAAAATTTATTATCCCTGTTGATAATGCAATAATTACAGGTGTTTATGGAAGTCAAAGAATTTTAAACGGTATACCTAAATGGCCTCATTATGGTTTAGATTTTGCTCAGAAAGAAGGTGCTCCTGTTAAAGCAATGAATGATGGAATTGTTACTTTAGCTGAAAAAGATTTATTTTATACAGGTGCCACCTTGATATTTGATCATGGTCATGGAATTTCAACACTATATATGCATATGAGTGAGATTTTTGTGAACGTCGGCGACCATGTTAAAAAAGGAGATATTGTTGCCACAGTTGGAACAACAGGTAGGTCAACGGGCCCTCATCTGGACATTAGACTTAATTGGTTTGGTACTAGACTAGACCCTGCAACTATATTAAAGATCCAATAATGAAAAAAACTTTATTAGAAAAAACGGCAGATAAATTAGTAAATGCATTTATTAATAATAAAATAATCCCTCCAATTCCATCAAAATTTACAAAAAAACTAAGTGAGGCTCAAAAATTAAGAAAACTTTGTGAAAGTAAAATTTCTGATCCAATAATAGGATTTAAAGCAGCAGGTACTGGAATACCCATGATCAAAAAGCTTAAAGAAAAGAAGCCTTTCTATGCATCAATTTTTAAAAATAATTTTATAAAAAGTGGTCTAAAAGTAAAAATTAATAAATCTACTTTGGGAATTGAGTTAGAAGTTTGCTACCTAGTTAAAAAATCTTTTTTCTCCCTAAAAGACTTAATTACCATGAATAATATTACTAAATACATCTCTCATATGGCTCCCTGCATAGAGGTTATTGGTTATAGACAAAGAAAAAAAGGCATAACAAGTTTTGGAGATTTGTGTAGTGATTTTGGAGCTAATGTTAAATTTCTTATTGGAAAAAAACAAAAGTATAAAAAAATCAATATCGGAAATTTGAAAACAAATATTTCTAATAAAAAAATTAAACACAGTGTAGATGGTAATACGAATACTGTTTATATAAATCCTTTAAATACACTAGGTTTTGTTCTTAATGAGCTAAAGAAAGATAAGATCAATCTGAATAAGGATTTTTATGTTTTCACTGGTTCTACTGTGGGTGTAGTTCCTATTTTAGGAAAAGGATTGTACACAGGAAAAGTAACTAGCTTAGGTTCTGTTAAGGCAATTATTCACTAAATTTTACTTAAAAATTTTATTATCAATTAAACTTTATCCAATACCCATAAACACATCGTGTTCCACGTCTTGAACAATCATAAGTGTCGTGAAGAATACCATCTTTAACAACTGTTATATGTTTTGAACAAGATACAATTAAAGTCCCACTTGGAAGTTCATTTTTTTTTAAATGCACCTTACAGCCTTGGCCTATAAACATTGTTGGCGTCCAATGCCACCCAAGTTTTTCAAGATATTTCTTAACCACAACTCTGTGAGTACCTGATCGTGGACTGTCATTTTTTTTTTTTAAACTTTTTGCTAGTTTAGTTCTTGATGTTGTTCTAAATTCTTCGTTTGCTTTGTATAGATCATCATAAATTTTCTGGTAAGGAAGACCTGATACAATTGCTATAGATCTAACTACACAATCTCCAGCTTTCCCCTTGTAACCAGCCGCTGATCTACCCCCATCATTAATTTGTAACTCTAAATTACTACTTGAAAATAATCTTTTGAAGAAATTCAAGATTTAGTTTTATGATCAAGGATCTCTACCATGCACTGTGTTGCATATTCACGCCATTTTTCAGCAGATTTATCCTTCAGATTATTAAGGTGGTTCATATTGCTATCTATATTTTCTTGATGTTTAGCTTTGTCGGCATCTTCTAGGTTTTTTTCCATATTAGTAAGATTGGTCTTCATTGCGTTAATCCAACTATTTCCTAGCTCAACACATTTAACATCATCTTTCTCATCACAAATTTGTTTAAAGAAATTGAAAATAACATCATCAGCTTTTATCTCTTTACTCATGTTAATTTCCAAAAATACCTAGTTTAACATCATAATCAACTGCAATTCCATAATCAGGATCATCATCACTATCAACAACAAGCTGACCTGCTCTACTTAATAATCTATGACAATCACGAGTTAGATGTCTTAATTTAACTTTTTTTCCAAAACTATTATATTTGTCAGCAATATCTTCAATAGCTTTTAATGCAGATTGATCAATTACTTTAGATCCTGCAAAATCAATAATGACTACTTCAGGATCCTCTTCTGGTTTAAATAATTCTAAAAAACTATCAGTTGAACTAAAGAAAAGTGGTCCCTCTATCTCATACACCTTAGCACCCTTTTCTCTAATAGAGGGTCTTTCAACCGCTCTAATTCTTGAAGCTGATTTCCAAGCAAATACTAGTGCAGATACAATCACACCAACAATTACAGCAACAGCTAAATCTTCTAAAACAGTTACAACAGTTACAAGAATAATAACTAACGCGTCACTTTTTGGAACAAAAAATAATATCTTTAAAGAGTTCCAAGCAAACGTTCCAATTACTACCATAAACATTACACCAACTAGTGCTGCAATTGGGATCATCTCAATATAGCTTGATGTATATAAAATAAAAATTAATAAGAATAATGCAGCAGCTATTCCTGCAATTCTTGTTCGACCGCCTGATTTTACATTAATCATAGATTGTCCAATCATCGCACATCCACCCATGCCACCAAAAAAACCAGTAACTGTATTTGCTAAACCTTGTGCTAAACATTCCTGACTAGCTCCTCCTCTTTTGTTGGTGATTTCACCAACTAAATTAAGCGTTAACAAGCTTTCAATTAAACCAATAGCAGACAATATAAATGCATAAGGGAAAATTATCTTTAGAGTTTCAAAATTTAAAGGAACACTTGGAATTGAAAATATAGGTAATCCTCCTTTAACACTTGCAAGATCTCCAACACTTGGAATATCAATCTTTAATACTAAAACTAATACAGATGTTGCTAAAATAGCAGCAAGAGTTTCTGGTACTGCTTTAGTAATCTTTGGTAATAACCAGATAATTAACATAGTTAATGCTACAAACCCAATTGAATAATATAAAGTATTTCCTGAAATCCATACCGATTGTCCCATTGCATTAAGGGTTTTAAACTGACTAAGTTGTGAAATACCAATGACGATTGCAAGGCCATTAACAAAACCTAACATTACGGGTTGAGGTACCATTCTAATAAATTTTCCAAGCTTAAAAACACCAGCTAATAATTGTAAAATTCCCATTAAAACTACAGTTGCAAATAAATATTGAGCTCCATGATCCATAACAAGTGCAACCATGACAACGGCTAAGGCGCCGGTAGCTCCTGAAATCATTCCGGGTCTTCCCCCAAATACAGCTGTAATCAACCCAACAATAAAAGCTGCATAAAGTCCTGATAAAGGCGCAACTCCCGCAACAAAAGCAAAAGCAATAGCTTCTGGAACTAATGCTAAAGCAACAGTTAAACCTGATAAAACTTCAATTCTAAACAAAGAAAATGAAGCACCTTCCTTTGGAATGTAGTTTTGCGAGTTAAAGCCAATAGATTTAACAAATGATGAGAGTGTGGTTTTAATCAATGTATTTAAATTTTAATTATTTGTGAATCAAGGTGTTATCTATTTAGTAAAGCAAGCAGTTGATAAAGTCTAGTTTCAATTAATACGTGTTAACAAATTTTGGACGAATCATATACATAATAGTTAAGAGGTAGTGGAGGGAGACTAAAACTACCTCTGTCCATACCCCCTTTTAAAAATACTTTTTAATCTTAGTGATAGTTTTTGCTAATAAAATTTTTGTGTAAGGTTTCCCTTTAGTAACCCAAACCGATAGCGGCCACGTACTGTCTTTAGTAGATCTTGCGATAATATGAATATGTAATTGAGGAACAATGTTACCAATTTTTTCAACATTAAGTTTTTTTGTTTTAAAAATTTTTTTCATTAACTTGCTGCAATGAACAATTTCTTTAATTAATAACATTTGATCTTTTGAGTTAAGTTCTGAGATATCATTAATATTTTTTCGTCTAGGAATTAAAATGATCCAGGGAAATTTAACATTATCAATTAAACGGATACTACATAGTTTTAAATCATCTATTAAATGAGAATCGTTTAGAAAACTTTTACTAACTTTATTAGTCATAATTAAATATTAATATAAATATGTTCTATAAGCAAAAATTATTATAGGCTAATTTTATTATGGCAGATAAACAAATACGTTCCGTTGCTAAAACATTTTCATGGAGACTTTTTATCTTTATCTACTGGGTAATATTTGGATATATTTTTACTGGTAGTTTTAAAGGAGCTGGAATACTCGGGCTAGGTTCTATAATTCCTCTCTTTTTTTATTATTTACATGAAAGAATCTGGAATAAAGTTAAGTGGGGTCTTAATTAAAAAATAAAGAATATATTTATAAATATTTCTTTATTTTATCAGAGACGATTACTTTATTATTGTTCATATATTCTTCATGATTTTTTTCTATATTTTTAAGTTCATAAAGATAATTAACCATCACGCCATAAGATCTTTTAAAACCAGTTTCTGAAATATTTGCATTAACAACTATATCATCAACAATTGCTCCATTGCCTAGATGAAATCTACTAACATCATTCACAGGTAGTCCTTTTTCATTTTTTTCATTAACAATATAATGAGCTACTAATTTTATTATAGCTTCTTTATTTCTTACAATTCTACTGTCACCTAATTTTAAGTCTTTAGATTTTAAAAATATAGCATCTTGATCTTTTAGAACGCCTAAAATATTTTTAATCTTAGTTTCCTCTAAATAAGTAAACCAATCAGTAAACCCCGGTATAGGTGATAAGGTACCAAAGTTTTTAATATGAGGTAGTTCTTCTTGTATTTCATAAACTACCCTCTTTATTAAAAAATTACCCAAGGTTACTCTTGATAGACCTTCTTGACAATTACTAATTGAGTAAAAAGTAGCTGTGTCATAAGATTTTTCTTTATTATCTGTCGGCTTCATTAATTCTTGAATAGATTTTCCGAGACCTTTTGTAAGGGCTACTTGAACAAAAATAATAGGCTCATCTTCAAGAGCGGGATGAAAGTAAGAGAAAAACCTTCTATCTTCACCTAACCTTCTTTTAAGTTCATTCATATCTTTTATTTGATGAACTCTTTCATATTTAATTATTTTTTCTAAAACTGCAGCCTTTGTATCCCATGTGATTTTAGCAAGTTTAAGAAATCCTGGATTAAACCAGGCTCTAAATAAATGCCTAAGATCATTATCTAATTCTGAAAGTTCTTTATTGTCTTTTAATATTCTTATTAAATCTTCTCTTAACGCAACTATAATCGCAGTTCCATTTGGTGCCATGTTCATTCTTCTAAAAAGTTCTCTTCTCTTACCTTCAGAAACTTTAAATAAATTAGACAAAGTTTTTTCATTTTGAGATTTCGTATAATTTTCAACTGCTTCGTTAACTTTTGTAAAGCTGGGCTTATATTTATCGTTAATTTTTTTAAAAAATAATAATTTATTTTCTGGAGATAGTGATTGATATAATTCAGTAATATCTCTAGCTACAGTAATACCGAATGCCGCACCTTTGTGTGAAATTAAATCATCACATAAAGATACTATAGATTCTAAGTCATTTTTTTTAATTTTTTTTATACTAAAAAGTTTTTGACCTGCGTCAGCAATGGATGAAATTATCTCTTTAAAATTAAACATAATTAATTATATAATATTTAAATATTCAACGAAAGATCTCACAGATACTATAAGTAAAAAAGTTCCAAAAATTTTACTTAATAGTCTTTTATCTATTTTATAAACAGCTTTTGCTCCCAACCTAGCCATAATCATTGTAACTGGGACAAATACTGCAAACCCTAATAGATTTATATAACCCACGCTAAAAGGTGTGTTGATATTATCAATTATTTTTCCACCCATAATCATAGTGATCGTTCCACTAAGTGAAATCAAAAAACCAACTGCTGCGGCGGTACCAATCGATTTTCTTATGTCATAACCGAAAGTTCTCATAAACGGAACCATTAAAGATCCACCACCAATGCCTAGAGGCACTGAAATAAAACCAATCACAATCCCTGAGATATTTTTAACAATGTTGGAAATTGTTTTAGGATTTTCAACAAGTTTTTCTCTAAGAAAAATAAAAAATAAACCCACCATAAAAGCAAATATTGAAAAGAATAATACTAGAGTTGGTGTCTTTAAATTTACTGCTAAAAAAGTTCCAGCAATAACACCTAGTAGAATAAATATACCAAAGGATTTTACCATTTTGAAATCTACCGCATCATATTCCATATGAGTTTTGGTTGAAATTATTGAAGTTGGAATAATAATTGCTAAAGAGGTTCCTACCGATAAATGCATTCTAGTTGCTAATTCAAAATCTAATACTGTAAAAGCATAATACAAGGCTGGAACCATTATAATTCCACCTCCAACACCAAGTAGTCCTGCCATAAAACCAGCAACTACTGCTGATATTGCAAGGACCGCTAATAAATTAATTATGTCCCCATAATTTAAATTTTCCATTATGAGTTAGCCTGATTAGCTTTCTCGTTATTTTGCACAATTGTCATTATGTGTTTTGACTTTTGAAAATCAGAATCTCTTGCCATCAAATTATCACTTAGATATCGTTTCCATTCTTTTGAACCGATTTGCCCATGATACAATCCAACTGTATGTCTCATAATATGATTTACCTTTGTGCCAAGCTTAACTTCTTTCTCAAGGTATTCTAACAGTTTTTCTGCAATCTCTTCTCTTGTTGGCTCTTCTTTTGTACCAAAAATTTCTTTTTCAATCTCAACTAAAGAATAAGGATTTTGATATATGGATCGACCAATCATAACTCCATCACATAAGTTTAGGTGATTTTTAATCTCATCAATTTTTGAAATACCTCCATTAATAATAATTTCTAAATCAGGGTTTTCTTTTTTAATATCATAAACCATTCCATAATTTAGTTTTGGGATATTCAGGTTTTGCTTTGGAGACATTCCTGTTAGTATTGCTTTTCGCGCATGAAGAATAAATGTACTACAGCCAACACCTTTCATTTTAAGAATAAAATTATTTAAATAGTCAAATTCTTCAGTATCATCAAATCCAATTCTTGTTTTTGCAGTTACTGGGATTTTACAAGCATTAACCATTGAATCTATACACTCTGCAACTAGATCTGGCTCCTTCATTAGACAGGCACCAAACATATTTTTTTGAACTTTTTTACTCGGGCAACCTAAGTTTATATTTATCTCGTCATAACCCATATCTTCAGCAATTTTAGCAACTTCTGCTAATTCTTTTTTATCAGATCCACCCACTTGAAGTGCTAATGGTTTTTCTTCCTGATTGTATGATAATATTTTTTTCCTATCTCCATGTATTGCAGATTTTGTAGCAACCATTTCTGAATACAGCATAACATTCTTGCTCATCAACCTTAAAAAATACCGATCATGACGATCTGTACAATCCATCATGGGTGCTACAGAAATTTTTCTATTAATGTCTTTTTTAATATCCAAGAGGTTTACCCATTAATTTATCAGGTAACCAACTTACAATTTCAGGAAAAATACACAATATCAATATGGATAAAACCATCATCATCATAAATGGAAATGATCCCTTTAAGATTGTAGATAAACTTACATCAGGTGTTATTCCTTTAATTATATATAGATTTAATCCAACAGGTGGTGTTATTAAGCCTATTTCCATATTTATTGTAAATACTATTGCAAACCAATATGGATCAAAACCCAATGTAGTTATAACAGGTAATAATATCGCCGAAGTCATCACAATAACTGCAACTGGTGGTAAAAAGAATCCAGCAACAAGTAAAAACACATTAACCATCAAAAAAATCATCCACTTATTACTACTTAACTCAATCATGCTTTGAGCAAGCGATTGAGTTACATAAAGTTGGGATAGTGTGAATGCAAAAAGATAAGAGGCTGCAATAATAAACATTATCATCACACTCTCTTTCATTGAAATTTTAACAATATTCCATATTTTTTTAGGCTGATAAATTTTGTAAACAACTGCAATCATTACAAAAACTAAAAATGCACCAACGCCAGAAGCTTCTGATGGTGTTGCAACTCCTCCATACAGTACATACAAAACTCCAACAATGATCGCTAGAAATGGAAAAATTCTAGGAAGAACTTCAAATTTTTCTTTTAACGTTGGTGGCTTTCTATTTCTTAATAATTTTGATGCATTTTTGTCAATGAAGTAACTGTGTATTAACGCCCAAATAGCAAAAAGACTTGCCAACATAAACCCTGGAATAATACCAGATAAAAATAGTCTACCAATAGAAGTTCCTGTTGCCATACCATAAACAATTAAAACTATACTAGGTGGAATTAAAACTCCTAAAGTTCCTCCAGCAGCAATTGTTCCTGTGGCAATTTCGTCTGAGTATCCTCTTTTTCTCATTTCAGGAATTCCCATAGTACCAATAGCAGCACATGTAGCTGGACTTGATCCGCTTAAAGCTGCAAAAATTGAACACGCACCTATATTTGATATAACTAAACCGCCCGGAACTCTCCATAACCACCTATCAAGACCAGTATACAAGTCTTTCCCTGCAGGTGAATGGGCAACCGCCATCCCCATAAGAATGAACATCGGGATTGACAGTAATACAAAAGAATTTAATCCTGCATAAAAAGTTTCTGCAAAGACATCTAACATTTGCAGCCCTTCGAATGTAACCAAGAGAGTAATTGAAACAAAACTTAATCCAAAAGCAATCGGAATACCTGAGAATAAAACTATTAGTGTAAAAACAGCAACAATTATTGCAATCGTTAATGGATCCATTATTTAAAATCCTTTTCATCAAATAGTTTTATTATTTCAGCGATATACTGGAGTATCATTAAAATAGAACCTATTAACATTGATGAATAAGGAACCCATAAAGGAGGATCCCATATTGTACCTGTAGTGTAATTTTTAATGAAAGCTTCCTCTACCATTAAGAAACCAAAATAAAACAATGTTAGAAAAAATCCTAAGCTTAAAAATGAAGTAAAAATCTTGAGTTTAATAATATTTTTTTTAGACATAAAGTCGTAAATCCACTCCATACTCACATGAGCTTTTTCACTTAAAACATAAGCACTACCAATAAAAGTAGATGCAACAAGCAACATTGTAACCAATTCTGTTTGCCAAGTAATTGCATGTTGAAAAAAATATCTTTCAAAAACTAGTTCGACAATTACCAAGATAGACAAGATTAAAGCGCCTACAGCAAAAGCTCCACAAGCTTGAGCTGTGTAATTACAAAATTTTAAATAATTTTTTATCATAAAAAAGCCCTTATTTATTTTAAAACAAGGGCTTTATATATTAATTTATTTAACCGCTAAAGCCATTTCCATAAGCTTAGCACCACCTGGTACTTGCTCTGCAAATGCTTTGTGGGCAGTTTTCTTTGCGATCTCAATCCATTCAGCGTGATCTGCGGCAGTCATATATACTAACTCAACACCAGCATCTCTATAAGCATCTTCAAATGTCTTATCAAGATTAGCTACTTGTTCTGTCATATATTTTTCAGCTACTTTTCCAGCTTTCATAAGAGCTTTTTGTTGCTTAGAACTTAAAGCATCAAAAGACTTCTTAGACATAAGGATTGGCTCATACATAAACCATAAACCAAATTTTCCTGGAGGTGTTGCACATTTAACTTGTTCATAAATTTTGTAACTTACAAAACTTCCTGAACTAGTATTTGCACCAGTTAATACACCCGTTTGTAGACCAGTATAGATTTCTGAAGATGGCATACTTTGAATACCAGCTCCTGCACCTTCAAGCATTTGGTTGAATGCTTTTCCAGCTGCTCTCATCACTTGACCTTTTGCATCACTAGGTTTTCTAATACATTTTGTTTTTGAAACAAAACCACCACCTAACCAAGCATCAGATAAAACAACTACACCCGCATCATTAATGATCTTTTTAATCTCAGTCATCATTGGAGATTTATTAAATCTTAGTGCATGGTCATGGTTTTTAACTGTTCCTGGCATTAGAGTTGCACTGAACTCTGGGTGAAACTTCGATGCGTATCCTAAAGGGAAAGCAGATATATCTAGTTGACCGGTAGTCATTGGTTTCCATTGTTCTTTAGGTTTGTATAAAGATTTTGCAGGGTAAATCCTGATATCAATGTCAACATTGGCTTTTTTTACTTCATCAGCAATAATTTGAACCATTTCGTGACGTGGGTCAAAAGATCCATCAGCTCTAGGAGTACCTGGCCATTGGTGACTTGCTTTTAACGTTACCGCATAAGCAGAACCAACTGTTGATAAAACTAAAACTAATACTGTAAAATATAACGATATTTTTTTAAACATTATTATTCCTCTCATTGTATTATTTAAGAGATGCATATAATTAAAGTTATTGATAAGAGTCAACACTGCACAAACACACTATTGTACAAAATATGGACGGTCCTTTAAAAAACCTATTAGTTCTTGACCTAACTAGGGTCCTTGTTGGCCCTTATTGCACAATGATGCTCTCAGATTTAGGTGCACGTGTGATAAAGGTAGAAGCGCCAGAGGTTGGTGACGACTCTAGAAAATTTGGGCCCTTTATTGAAGATTATTCAGCCTATTTTATGTCACTAAATAGAGGTAAAGAAAGTATTGCACTTAATTTAAAGAACTCAGATGACAAGAAAATATTTGAAAAAATATTAGCTAAAGCAGATATCTTAGTTGAGAATTTTAAACCAGGTACATTAGAAAAATGGGGATATGGATGGAAAGATGTTTGTAAAAAATATCCAAGATTAATTTATGCATCAGCATCAGGCTTTGGACAAACAGGACCTTTAAAAGAATTACCAGCTTATGACATGGTTGTTCAAGGTATGGGCGGACTTATGAGTGTTACTGGTCAACCCAATTCTGAACCAACAAGGGTTGGTACATCTATTGGTGATATTACCGCAGGATTATTCACAACTGTTGGAATTAATGCAGCACTTTATGATAGGGAAAAAACTGGTAAAGGAACTTTTATTGATGTTTCAATGTTGGACTGTCAAATTGCAATTTTAGAAAATGCTATCGCAAGATATCTTGCTAAAAACGAAATACCAAAACCTATGGGATCCCGTCACCCATCTATTGCTCCTTTCGAGGCATTTAAAACAAAGGATAGTCACGTCATTATAGCAGCTGGTAATGAAAAACTATTTGAAAAACTTTGTAATGTTTTAAAAATGCCTGATATCGCTCAAGATCCAAAATTTAATACGAACTCATTACGATCAGAAAATATGGATGATCTTAAAAAAATACTTGAAGATAAACTTATTGCTAAAAATACTAGTGAATGGGTAAACAAAATGGAAAAAGAAAAAATTCCATGTGGTCCTATCTTTAATATTAAAGAGGCTGTTGAAAATCCTCAAATTGGAGCTCGGAATATGATTGTTAAGGCACATCACAAAGTAATTGGTGATTTTAAATTAGCAGGAAATCCAATTAAAATGTCTAATTATAAAGATGAAACAACACGTGGTGATATTCCTGACTTAGACGAACATAGGGAAAAAATCTTAAAGGAATTTAATAATTAACTGTTAGGTTCAGTTTCTTCTGAGTTATCTTCAGCAGTTTCCGTTTCGGCTATTTTTTCTGAAGCAACTTCTTTTTCTTCTGAAGCAACTTCTACTTCAGGTTCTGCTTTTGCAGTTAATTCGTCTAAATCTTCTGGTGCTACTTGAATTTTTTCTGGAATTTTTCTAGCTCTTTTTGAAGGTAAAATAGGTGTTCCACTTTTAGAAATTTCACCTTTGTACATGCTCTCAAAATCATCACCTACAGCTTCATCATCCTCAGAACCATCATCAACTTGCTCAACATGTTTTCTAAGTTTATGTATTGCACTTTCTGTTAAATCTGAAACTTTAATAGTTTCTTCAGCAATTTCTCTTAATGATATAACTGTATTTTTGTCATTGTCTCTATCAAGTGTGGGTTCTAAACCAGAATTTAGCTGAACTGCTCTTTCTTTAGCAACTAATACTAATTCATAAGGACTATCTACTTTATCTATGCAATCTTCTACAGTTACTCTAGCCATGCGCAGTATCTATACAGTGCTTAATACAAAATCAAGGTTAATTTTATAAATATTGTGGATTTAACTTATTCTTTATTAAGAATAACAGCGATATTGCAATTAATACATATAAGCCTGAAACTAATGCGATTTGTTCGATTGAGAAGCTTTTATCTATAAGAATTCCAAATGAAGCTGTACCAAGAGCTGTTGAAAATACCATAAAGGCTGTTGTTAGAGCTTTAATAGAACCAATATATTTAACACCATAAATTTCTGCCCAAGTAGCAGAACCTAAAACATTAGATAAACCATTTGAAATACCAATTAAGCCAAGGAAACAAAAAGATGAAATAGGTGAATCAAAATAATAAAGCACAAGTGTGGAAAATAATAAAGGAATATTCATGTAAATTAATAATTTTCTACTACTAAATTTATCAATTAAGAACCCAGATAAAAATAAAGTGATCACTGACAAGATTGAGTACACCATAAAGGATTGTGCAATCACATATGGTCCCCAATTTTTAGAAGACACTATAAAAGATTGATAAACAAATGTACCAGTTGCGATTGAAGGCATAGCTAGCATGCTTAAGCATATAATATAAAATCTATAATCCTTTAAAACTTCGATTCTTTTCCATTGTTTTATTTCTTTTTTTTCTATCTCCTTAATGCTCGAAGCTTCTCTTGAATCTAATTTAACATTTTTTACTAATGAAAAAGAGATTATAGGCAATACAACAATAACAAAAATTGAAATTAATATCCAAATGTTTCTCCAATCAACAAATGTTAGTAAAAAAATAATTAATAATGGTAAAATAAATTCAGCTAAAGATAAACCTAGCCAGGTAGTGCTTAGAGCCCTGCCTCTACTTTTTTCAAAAAATCTTGCTATGGTTGTGGTTGCTGTATGTGACATTAATCCCTGTCCTGACAATCTCATTAAAAAAATTGAGAAAAATAAAAAAACTATTGATGAAATTTTAGAAAATAAAAAACAAGAGATTGCTAGTAAAGCAATAACATAAGATGCAAATTTTAAGATATTAAAGTCGTCAATTTTTTTACCAACCCAAACTAGAATAAAACTGCTTAATAAAGTTGCGGATGCATAAATAGATCCAAATTGACCATGGGTAATAGAAAGTGCATCCCTTATACTTGAATTGAACAGTCCTAAAAAAAAACTCTGTCCAAAACTTGAAAAAAATGTAAATATAAATCCAAATAAAATTACTTTAAAATTCAAACTTTTAAACATAGGAAATAAAAATTATGAGCAATGTTGCATTTATAGGTTTAGGTGTCATGGGTTATCCAATGGCAGGATATATATCAAAAGCAGGTCACAATGTAACTGTTTATAATAGAACTACTGCAAAAGCTGACAGATGGATTGCTGAATATAAAGGTTCAAAAGCAGATACTCCTGCAAAAGCTGCTGATGGTGCCGATTTTGTTTTTACCTGTGTGGGCAACGATGATGATTTGTCTGAAGTTACAATAGGTAAAGATGGAATATATAATACAATTAAAAAAGGAGCTATTCATATTGATAACACTACAGCTTCAGCTGAAATTGCGA
>CAJQRS010000002.1 GCA_905612375.1 uncultured Candidatus Pelagibacter sp. | reverse complement strand
GTTTCGTGGGCATTGGTTTGTTGCCATCAATATTATACTTCTTTATGGCTTCTTTTGCATATTTTGATGCTATTAGCTGTTCTTTTGCTAGTACACTTAATCCATATGCAACAATATGCTCTTTATCAACTTCAAAAAATCTTCTAAGGTTTTTTCTAGTATCACTTCTTCCATAGCCATCTGTCCCTAAAGAATAAAAACTTTTATCAGTATAAGGTCTAATTTGGTCAGAATTCATTCTCATATAATCTGAAGCAGCCAAAATTGGTCCCTCTGTTTTTCCTAAACATTGTTCTACATATGAGACTTTTTGGTCTTTATCTGGATTTAAAAGATTATATCTTTCAACCTCCATACCATCTTTTCTCAGTTCATTAAAACTAGTAACACTCCAAATTTCACTATCAATTTGGTATTCATTTTGAAGAATTTCAGCAGCAGCCATCATCTCTCTCAATATTGTACCCGAGCCTAAAAGTTGAATTTTAGTTTTTTTATATTTACTAAATTCTTTAATTTTATACATTCCTTTAAGAATTCCTTCTTCACAATTTTTATCTTTTGGCATACTTGGATGTGTATAATTTTCATTCATTGTAGTAATATAATAAAAAACGTTCTCATTTTTTTCATGCATTCTTCTCAAGCCTTCTCTAAAAATCACAGCAAGCTCATAATGAAATGTTGGATCATATGAAATACAATTTGGAATTGTCGATGCAATTAAATGACTATGACCATCTTGGTGCTGTAATCCTTCTCCTGCTAAAGTAGTTCTTCCTGCGGTTGCTCCAATTAAAAAACCTCTAGCTTGACTATCTCCACCTGCCCATGCAAGGTCACCTATCCTTTGAAAACCAAACATAGAATAAAAAATATAAATAGGTATCATTTCAATATCATGATTAGTGTAGGAGGTCGCAGCAGCAATCCATGATGACATTGCTCCAGCTTCATTAATTCCTTCTTCTAGAACCTGTCCAGTTTTCTCTTCTCTGTAAGAACTTAACTGAGCAGAATCTTCTGGTTCATACTTTTGACCTTCGTGTGCATATATTCCTATTTTTTGAAAAAATCCTTCCATACCAAAAGTTCTTGCTTCATCAGGAATAATTGGAACTAATCTGGGTGCAACATTTTTGTCTCTTAATAAATTTGTAAACATTCTAACCAATGCCATGGTTGTGGACATTTCTTTTTCACCCGTTGATACTTTCATGAAATCAAAAATATCTTTTGCCGGTGCTTTAATAGGTTTTGAATATGTTGTTCTTTCGGGTAAGAAACCACCAAGTCTCATTCTCTTTTCTTTAATATATTTAATCTCTAATGATTTTTCATCAGGCTTAAAATACTCGACGTTTTTTACTTGTTCATCTGTTAATGGGACATCGAAACGATCTCTGTAGTACAGCAAGTCATCAACATCTAACTTTTTAGTCTGGTGGGTAGTATTAACACTTTCTCCTGTCTTACCCATTCCATACCCTTTAATAGTTTTTGCTATTATAACTGTTGGGCTTCCTTGGTTTTTTGATGCCTGGTCGTATGCTGCATAAACTTTATGAGGATCGTGACCACCTCTATTTAATCTCCAAATATCTTTATCTGATAGGCTGGAAACTAATTCTTGTGTCTCTGGATATTTTCCAAAAAATCGTTCTCTAACATAAGCTCCATCTCTAGCTTTCATTGCTTGGTATTCACCATCTACAGTTTCATTCATAGCTTTAACCAAATGACCTGTTTTGTCATTAGCAATCAAAGAGTCCCAATAAGACCCCCAAATTACTTTAATTACATTCCAACCAGCTCCTCTAAAGCTTCCTTCTAGTTCTTGAATAATTTTTCCATTACCTCTTACAGGTCCATCTAACCTTTGAAGGTTACAGTTTACGACAAATATTAAGTTATCTAACTTTTCTCTAGCAGCCAATCCTATTGCGCCTAAAGACTCGGGTTCATCCATCTCTCCATCACCAAGAAATGCCCAGACTTTTCTGCCTTCATCTTTAATTAGCCCTCTATTAATTAAATACTTCATGTACCTTGCTTGATAAATTGCAAGCATAGGTCCTAAACCCATTGATACAGTTGGAAACTGCCAAAACTTTGGCATCAACCAAGGGTGTGGGTATGAAGAAAGTCCACCTGGTTTTACTTCTTGTCTAAAACTATCTAATTGTTTTTCATTTAATCTACCTTCTAGAAATGCTCTAGCATATACGCCTGGTGCACTATGACCTTGAAAATAAACTAGATCCCCACCAAAGTTATTATTTTTAGCTCTCCAAAAATGATTCATACCCACATCATAGAGTGTTGCTGCTGATGCAAATGTACCTATGTGACCACCCAGTTCTGGAAATTTTTTATTTGCTCTAACAACCATGGCTGCTGCATTCCATCTAATTAAAGATCTAATTCTTCTTTCAATATTTTGATCACCGTTTGACTTAACTTCTACTTCTGGTGGGATTGTATTGATATAAGGAGTATGCTGTGTGTAAGGGATATTTGCCCCTTCTCGATAAGCTTTATTAATTAATTCTTTTATCAAAAAATGAGCTCTTTGATTACCATCTTTTGCTACAACTGCAGACAAAGATTCTAACCAATCTTGAGTTTCTAAAGGATCAATATCATTATTATTTGTAACCTGAATTATTGTTTGTTTTTTTTCTTCAACTGGATTTTGCTGAATAGTTTCTTCTTTTTTTTCATTCTCTAAAACTGATTCTGCTTGTTTAATGATGCTTTCTGTATCTTTGGGAATTGGTTTTTCTGGAGAGCTCTCTTTTGAAGACTCAATACTTAATAATAAATCACCCTTGGAAACCTTATCACCCACTTTAACATTTACAGATTCTATCTTTCCCGAAATTGTTGATGGAATTTCGACACTAGATTTGTCACTTTCAATAGTAACAACAGGGTCGTTTGAATTTATTTGATCTCCAGACTTTACTAAAAGTTCGATAACTTCAACTTTTTCAAATTCACCAATATCTGGAACAAGTAATTTTTCGCTCATTATTTAAATCGATTTATATACCTAAAAAAAAGTATATCTCTTATTATTTTAGCACACTATTAGGCTTTTTTATGCCCACCTGTATTTTTATTGAACAAAAAACTTTAAAAATAACTAAAAGATAAACTTTTAATTTCTTTCAATACACATGGCTATTCCCATTCCACCACCTATACAAAGTGTAGCACAACCTTTGCTTTTACCTTGTCTTACCATTTCGTGAATAAGGGTTACTAAAATTCTAGTTCCTGAGGCTCCAATCGGATGTCCTAATGCAATTGCACCACCGTTCACATTTACAATTTCTTTAGGGATTTTAAGGTCTCTAATTACAGCAATACTTTGCGCTGCAAATGCTTCATTTATTTCAAACAGATCAACATCTTCAATCTTCCATCCTGCTTTTTTTAAAGCCATATTCACAGCTGGTATTGGACCAAGCCCCATCAATGATGGCTCAACACCACAGGACGCCCAGGATACCACTTTAGCTAATGGCTCTATTTCTCTTAGCTCAGCCTCTTCTCTAGACATCAATACGGTTGCTGCTGCTCCATCATTTATTCCTGATGAGTTACCTGCAGTAACTGTTCCATTTTCTTTAAAAATAGTCTTTAATTTTTTTAAATCTTCTAAGTTTACATTACCTCTTGGATGTTCATCTTTCTCAAAAATAAAATTTTTGTCATCTTTATTAATACTTAATTTGATTAACTCATTTTTAAACTTACCTTCATTTATGGCTTTTTGAGTTTTTTCTTGAGAATTTAATGCAAACATATCTTGTTCGTCTCTAGAGATTTGGTATTTATCTGCTACATTTTCTGCAGTAACACCCATGTGATAGTTATTAAATGAGTCTGTTAGTCCATCATTGACCATCGTATCAACTAATTTATTTTCAGATAATTTTTTATTTTCTCGATAAAAAATTGTATGTGGTGCTCTAGACATATTTTCTTGTCCACCAGCAACTATAATTTTACTTTCTCTTAATTTAATAGATTGATAGCCTGAAATTACAGATCTTAATCCAGACCCACATACTTGATTAATTATATGAGCAGGTTTTGAAACTGGAATTCCAGCATGAATAGAAGCTTGTCTTGCTGGGTTTTGTCCTAATCCTGAAGTGAGAACATGTCCCATAATCACCTCATCAATATCATCAGATTTTAATTTTGATTTATAGACAGATTCTTTAATAGCTAGTGCACCCAGTTTATCAGCACTAAGACCTTTTAAAGATCCCTTATATATGCCTATAGGCGTTCTTAATGCTGCCGTTATAACTACATCATTTGGTTTTTTGCTCATTGATAATACAGCATAATATTTTATAACTTAAATTACATCAAAAACTTTGATATATTGGGTAAATTATTTAATTAAGGACCGCTGGCCAAATTGGATAAGGCGCTCGGCTACGAACCGGGAGATTCCAGATTCAAGTTCTGGGCGGTCCACCAAAAAGGAAAAGAAAATGTTAGATTGGCTACTAAAATCATCGCTACAAAAATCAGTTATATATTTTTTTATAATTGTTTTTATAATTTTATTAATTTTAACTTTCGTATTATAAAGAACTATGAGTAATGAATTTGAGCAAATAAGTATTAAGCCTGGCTTTATGAAACACAATGGTGGTGTTTTATTTAGAACTATTTCTGAAACAGAATATGAGTTTAAAACTACAATTAATGAAAATCATTTAAATGCTGCTGGAATAACTCACGGTGGTTATTTATCAGCCTTAATTGATGCGGGAGCGGGTACTGCAGCTCACAGAGCATCTGGAAATGCACCTTGCGTAACTATTTCATTAGACCTAAAATTTATTGGTGCCTCTAAAGTGGATGATGTAGTTACTGGTTTTACAAAAATTCTTAAAAAAACTAATACACTGGTATTTTTATTTTGTGAGCTCAAATGTAATGATAAAATTATAACTTCAGCATCGGGGATATGGAAAATTTTAAAAATAAAACCATCTGATCTTGGTCCTGGTGGATAACTATTCTTTTCTTCTAGAGTTAAAATAACCAAATATAATTAACAATAAAATCGCTATTGGGTAAATAATTCCTTTATTTGGTCTATCTGCATTTTCTAATTTAAATTCACTTATATAATCACCAGTTTCAAATCCTATTTTTTTGGCCTCGCCATTCCACTGTAGGGTATCTACAACAATCCTATCATTTTCTCTGATTAAACTAATTCCATATTGTTCTAAACTATATTCTGATTCAAAAGTATTTTTGTTAATTACAAATAACTTATACCTTTCACCATAATTACTTGGACGTGTTACCTTAAATCTAGCTTCCTTACTGGGATCTAGCTTCATTGAATGAATTTTATTAATATTCATGTAATTATATTTTGGATAAAATTTATTTAAAACAAATTCTGGTGCTAATAGTGAAATAGAGATTAATAAAAAAATTATGATCTCATACCATCTTAATCTATTTATAAACCAAGCTTGAGTTGCAGAAGTAAAAACCAGTATTCCTATTAAAGAAGTAATGATTACTAAAAGTCCATGCCAAATATTTTCAATTCCTATTAATAATAATTCATGGTTAAATAAAAAAACGATAGGCAAAATACCTGTTCTTAGACTGTACCAAAAAGCTTGCAGACCAGTTTTAAGAGGATCACCTCCTGAAATGGCAGCCGCAGCATATGATGCAAGACCAACTGGAGGAGTGACATCGGCCATTAAACCAAAATAAAAAACAAATAAATGAACTGCTATAAGGGGAAAAACAAATCCAGATGCATTTCCAACATCAACCAATACTGTTGCCATTAAAGAAGCTACTACAACATAATTTGCAGTGGTTGGGAGACCCATACCAAGTATTAGACATAAAATTATTGTTAGAAATAATAAAATAACAACATTATCTTTTGCAATAAACTCTATAACTATAATTAAATTTGTACTTAAGCCTGTTGAACCGACGGCTCCAACTATTATGCCAGCTGTTGCTATTGCTATTCCAACACCAACCATATTTAGGGCACCTTTTTCAAAACCAACTATAGTTTGATTAAACCAAGTTTTTATTGCTACTTTAAAATCTGGAATTTTAAATAATATATACCCAAGGTTTACAATCATTAATGCAATCGTTGCAAAAAATATTGAGTATGAGGCAGTAAACCTTAAATAAACCAGCATATATACCAAAACAAAAATAGGTATCAAAAAATGCAATCCTGACAAAAATGTTTTCTTTAAATTTGGAATGTCTGCATCATCCATTCCTTTTAAATTTAATTTCAAAGCTTCAAGATGAGAAATATAAAACAATGCAACATAAGAAATAATCGCTGGTAGAAATGCATGTTTAACAACTTCAAAATAAGTAACTCCTAAAAAGCTTGCCATCACAAATGCTGCAGCTCCCATTACGGGTGGCATTAACTGTCCATTAACTGATGATGACACCTCTATAGCGCCAGCTTTTTCTTTAGAAAAACCAGTTTTTTTCATAATTGGAATTGTAAAAGTTCCAGTTGTAACTGTATTTGCAATTGAAGATCCTGATATTAAACCGGTCATTCCAGATCCTAAAATTGCTGCTTTTGCAGGTCCTCCTCTCATTTTGCCAACCATGGCAAAAGCTAGGTCTAAAAAGTATTTACCTCCACCAGCCGTTTCTAGAAGCGCCCCAAATAAAACAAATAAAAAAATGAAATCTACAGAAACACCTATAGGAATTCCAAATATAGCTTCTTGATCAAACCACTGAAATCCAATCAATCTATTTAATGAAAGTCCACCATGAGAAATTATTTCTGGCGCATATCTACCAAAATATGAAAAGAGTAAAAAACAAACTGCAATAATGACTAATGGTAAACCAAACACTCTCCTTGTTGCTTCGATTAATATTAAAAT
Organism: uncultured Candidatus Pelagibacter sp.; assembly: GCA_905612375.1. GTDB lineage: Bacteria > Pseudomonadota > Alphaproteobacteria > Pelagibacterales > Pelagibacteraceae > Pelagibacter. The sequence goes on along the minus strand of CAJQRS010000002.1, from coordinate 55,850 downwards.
TCCACAACTTCCAATAATTAACTCAACTGGTAAATTAAATTTTTCCCAAATTGTAACAGTTAAAAGAATTCCTCCTCTATCCACTAGCTGGTCATAAAAAAAATAAATATATAAACAACAAAATGCAGCAATAAAACTAATTAGAATATCAAATAAAGAAATTTTTTTTCTTTTAGAAATTGGATAAATTAAAAAAGCTAGAATTAAAGCAAAACCTAAATGAATAGCCCTAGCAGGAAGTCCTCTAAACATTCCAACATCAAACATAAAAGGAAATGGAGAAGCGTACCAAAGTTGGAATAATGACCAAATTATTGCAATACTTCCAACAATTTTTAAATGTAGTCCAGTAAGATTTCTAGTTGGAGATAAATCCTCACTAATCTTACTTTCTACTTTATCATCAATATTTTGATTCATATTAAAAAAGATACTCTATAACAAAAAAAAGGCCCAATAAATATATCAGGCCTTTTAATTTAATTAAGTCGTTGGATTACATTAATCCAGCTTCTTTATAATATTTAATTGCACCTGGGTGTAATGGAGCTGACAAACCAGCAGCTATCATGTCTTCTTTTTTTAAAGAAGCAAAAGCAGGGTGTTGTTTTTTGAAATCATCAAAATTTTCCATCACAGCTTTAACAACTAGGTATACAAGCTCATCAGAAACATTAGCCGAAGTTACTACAGTAGCTTTAACACCAAAAGTAGTTACGTCTTTTTTCTGTCCTGTGTAAGTTCCTTTAGGAATTATGGCTTTAGCATAATAAGCAGCACCATCAATTAGTCCTTGAACTTCAGGACCAGTTAAGTTGATGGGTAAAGCTTTTGCCCCACAAGAAGCTGCATTCTCCATAGCTCCATTTGGAAATCCTACCGAGTAACCAAAAGCATCAATCTTACCATCACATAAAGCTTTTACTTGTTCAGATGAAGTTAATTCAGTAGTTGATTTAAAGAAGCTATTGTTAACTCCCTTTGCATCCATAAGTACTTCCATAGTTCCTCTTTGACCTGAACCAGCGTTACCAATGTTTACAACTTTTCCTTTAAGCCCAGCAAAATCTTTTACTTTTGCTTTTTTTCTTGCCCAAATTTGAAAAGGTTCATTGTGTACTGAGAATACAGCTCTTAAATCACTGTACTGTTTACCTTCCCATTTGCTTGATCCATTTACAGCATGATATTGCCAGTCAGACTGAGCTACACCAAATTGAAATTCACCAGCTGCGATTTGACCAATATTATAATTTGATCCACCAGTTGAAGGCGCAGTACATCTGTAAGCTTTATCTATACCTTTTTTTCTTCCATGCTCTTTAGCAATTGCTGATTTGTGCAGCATTTTACAAATTGCGTTACCAGTTTGGAAATATACCCCAGTTGGTCCACCCGTTCCTATCGTGAAGAACTCTGCAGATTTTGCAACACCAGTAAAAGATAAAGATGCAACAAAGATTAGTAGAGCGCTCGATAGAGATGTTATTACTTTTTTCATATTTTCTCCTCTATATCGTTATTTTTATTATTTAATTTTAACAGTAATATAAGGGGTATGTATAGACAGTTTTTATATCGATTCAGACCATTTTTTTAACTTATCAACACCTTCTACTATTTTAGGTGCGTGTTTTAAAATTAAATTATTATCAATTTTTTGACCAATTTGAATTTGACGCATAAAATTTTGTCCATCAAAATCTGTAAAACTTAGTCTTGCTAACATTTTATTTTTATCAAAACCAAAATCTGATCCTGGTAATAATGCTACACCTGTCTCTTTTAAAATATTATCACACATTTCTGAAGACGTATTAAATTTTTTATTTAAAAATTCTGGCATAAGATAAAAGCCACCTTGAGGCTTATTAATTAAAATCTTGTTTGATTTTAAATTTTCATAAACATAATTACCAACTGCTTTAAGAATATCTTTAGAACTATTTATATATTTGCTATGATCACTTGTGTAAGCAGTAATAGCAGCATATTGAATTGGCGCACTAACAGCTGAAAAAGTTTCACTGGCTAAAACATTAATTGAATTTTTTAAAATATTTAAAGAGTCTGGAACTACAAAATAACCCAATCTCCACCCACCTGCACCACACCATTTACTTAAACCAGTACTTATAATAGTTTTTTCAGGACAAAAACTTGAAATAGACTTGAACCCTTCATCAAAACTTAACTCAGAATAAATTTCATCTGATAAAATAATAAGATTATATTTCTTAGCAATCTCACTAATTTCTTCTAGATTTTTACAAATCTGCCCAGATGGATTATTTGGAGAATTCAAAAATAATAGATAATTTTTATTTTTATCTTTTAAAATAACCTCCTCAATTTCAGATCCAGTAGGAAACCAATTGTTTTCTCTTTTTGTTTGAATTGGTTGAATTTTATTTCTTCCAAGAATTGCTTGTGGGGCATAAGAAACCCAACTTGGTGCTGGCAATATTATTTCTCCATCAAATAAAATATGTAGTAAAAACATCAATTCTTTTGAGCCAGGACCTATAATTACATTTTCAGGTTTGTAATTATAATCTTTTTTAACTGATGTATATTTTGCGACAGCATCTCTAAGCTCATTAAGACCTTGCATTGGTAAATATTTATTTTGATAGGCGTTATCTTTTAACGCATTAACAATATCAGTTGGTATTTGGAATGGAGATTGGCCAAATCCAAATTTAAATATTTTTTCACCTTTATCTTCTAACTTTTTAGAGATTTCATTAATTTTTAAAGTAGAGGATGGTTCTAGACCTTTAACTATATTTTTTAACATTTAATAATTTAATTCCTTTAAATTTTTATATTGATCTAAAACTCTTGGGTTTGCTAGCGCTTCTTTATTTTTAATTTCGTTTCCTTCTATTGTATTTTTTACAGCTAGTTCAACTATTTTTCCATTTTTAGTTCTTGGAATGTCGTCAACTACTATAATTTTAGATGGAACATGTCTCGGGGATGCATTTTTTTTAATTTGTATTCTAATTTTTTTTAATAAATCTTCATCGAATACGTATTTAACGTTTAAAACTATAAATAAAATAATTCTGACATCATTATCCCATGCTTGACCAACAACAATGGACTCTTTGATTTCTACAAACTTTTCTACCTCAGAGTATATTTCAGCAGTTCCAAGTCTCACTCCTCCAGGGTTAAGTGTCGTATCTGATCTACCATGGATAATAAAACCACCACCTTTCTTTATCTCTGCATAGTCACCATGATACCATGTGTTTAAAAAATTATTAAAATATGCTTTTTTAAATTTAATATCATTTTTATCATTCCAAAATTTTAATGGCATTGATGGGAAAGGGTTTTTACAAACTAGCTCTCCTTTTTTATTTTTTAAAGATTCACCCCTTTCATTAAAAACATCAACGTTCATACCTAAACCTTTATTTTGTATTTCACCTAGAATTACTGGCTGGTATAAATTTCCCAGGACAAAACAAGATACAATATCAGTACCCCCAGAAATAGAGGATAAATGGACATTTTTTTTTATGTTCTCGTAGATATACTTAAACCCATCATTTGATAATGGGGATCCAGTAGAACAAATTGTTCTTAATTTTGATAATTTATACTTATATTTTAAAGTGGGTTTAGATTTACGAAGAGCATCAACATATTTTGCACTAATACCAAATAAAGTAATTTTTTCTTTCTCAGCTATTTTTAGTAACAAATCATCTTTTTTATACATTGGTGATCCATCAAATAAAACAATGGATGCTTTTGATGCTAAGACACTTACCAGCCAGTTCCACATCATCCATCCACAAGTAGTAAAATAAAAAACATTATCACCTTCTCTAATATCACAATGAAGCTGGTGCTCTTTTTTATGCTGAAGCAAAACTCCTCCACTCCTATGACATATACACTTCGGTTTTCCTGTAGTTCCACTTGAATATAAGATTGCAAGATCTTGCTCAAAATCAAATTTGGGAAATTGAATCTCTTCAGATTCTTGTTTCATTAACTCACTCCATTTAAGTATCTTTGATTTTTTAGATGTATGTTTATTTTCTAAGTATTTTTCTCCTGGGTAATTAACAATGACAACATATTCAATGGAAGGTATCTCTTTTAAAATTAGTGGAACTCTTTCTAAAATATTTATTTTTTTTCCATTATAAAAATATTTATCTACTACAAATAAAACTTTAGGGCTGATTTGTGAAAAACGTTCTACCACACCTTTAACACCAAAATCTGGTGAGCATGAGGACCATATTGTTCCTAAAGAAGAGGAGGCTATAAATGCCTCAACAGTCTCAATAGTATTGGGCATATATGCTGCAATCCTATCTTTTTTTTTAATTTTAATACTTTTTAAAAATTTAGATATTTTACTTACATTAATGTTTAGTTCGTACCAGCTTCTTTCTTCTCGAAAACCATTCTCGCTAACGAATGTTATTGCTTTATTCTTATTATTTTTTGAAAGTAAATTTTCAGCAAAGTTTAACTTTGAATTTGGTAAAAATTTATTTTTATAAAATATTTTTGATTTTTTTATTTTAGTTTTACTCTTAAATCCTTTAATTTCGGAAAAATCCCAAATAGAACTCCAAAAATTACCTGGGTTTTTGATGCTCCATTTTAAAATATTGTCATATTTTTGATTAAATCTTTTTTTGAATTTTTTTGAAATGAATTTCTCATAGCTCGATAAAAGAGATTTTTTTTTCTGGCCAGGTGACGCTTCCCATAATTTTTTATTCATAATTTTGCTACAAAATACTAATACAGAATTGTTTTTTATTATGTTAAATTAATTAGTGTATAAAGAGCAAATGAGAACTTTTTCCTCTGCGATTCGGTCATGTTTTAACCTATTTTTGTTCTTTATGGGTAACAACATGTGGTGGAATAAAAATTAAAGGTACCATTGATAGAAATGTCCAAAAATAAAATTACAGCTGTTCTCGGTCCAACAAATACTGGCAAAACATATTTAGCAATTGAAACTATGCTTTCTTTTGATTCGGGAATGATTGGTTTTCCTTTGAGACTGCTTGCGCGTGAAGTCTATGACAAAATTATTAAAAAAATTAGTGTAGATAAGGTTGCCTTAATTACTGGTGAAGAAAAAATCATTCCTCCAAATGCAAAATATTTTCTTTGTACAGTAGAATCTATGCCAATTAATAAACATTTGGATTTTGTTGGAATAGACGAAATACAAATGTGTGCGGATCATGAAAGAGGTCATATTTTTACTGATAGATTATTAAATCTTCGTGGTGAAAAACTAACAATGCTTATGGGCTCTAGCACTATTAAAAGTATAGTGAATAAGCTAGCTGAGGATACTGAATTTATAAATAGAGAAAGACTTTCTCAACTTTCCTATGTAGGTCATAAAAAAATTTCAAGAATTAATAGAAAAACAGTAATCATAGCTTTTTCAACTGAAGAAGTTTATGCAATTGCAGAACTTGTTAGAAGACAAAAAGGTGGAGCAGCTATTGTTATGGGTTCATTAAGCCCTAAAACAAGAAATGCACAAGTACAATTATATCAGTCTGGTGATGTTGACTTTCTTGTTGCAACTGATGCAATTGGAATGGGAATTAATATGGATCTAGAAAATGTTTTTTTTTCAAATTTAAAAAAATTTGATGGTAGAAAGTTAAGGCGTCTCACTATGTCTGAAATTGGACAAATTGCTGGAAGAGCTGGCAGATATTTAAATGATGGAAATTTCGGAATTACGGGTGACTGTAAAGAGATTTCTGCAGAGGAGGTTGAGTTACTCGAAAATCATAAATTTGAAGAAATTAAGATGCTTTTTTGGAGAAATTCTAATTTAAATTTTAATAACTCTTTAAGTTTAATTAAATCACTTGAAGAAAAACCTAATAGAAGTTGGTTAAGAAAAATACATGAGTGTGGAGATGAAAAACTTTTAAAATATTTTTTAAAAGATATGGAGGGTTATAATATTAGAAATAACCAAGAAACATTGGAACTACTTTGGGAATGTTGTCAGATTCCTGATTTTGTAAAAAAAACTTATGGCAATCATCTTGAGGTGGTTAGTAAGGTTTTCAGCTTTTTAAATGGTAGAGGTGGCAAAATTACTAATGATTATATGAGGTTACAGTTATTAAAATTGGATAAATTAGAAGGAAATGTTGATTCTTTATCAAATAGAATTGCAAATGTCAGAACTTGGTCATATGTTTCAAATAAAATTAATTGGGTTGAAAGCCAAAGTTATTGGATAGAAAAAACAAAATTATTAGAGGACAGATTATCTGACAGACTACATGAAGAGCTTACTAAAACTTTTATCGATAAAAGAGCCAGTGTGCTTGCAAGAGGATTAAAACAAGATATGGAATTCAAAACTGAGATAATGGAAGATAATAAAGTAATAATTGATGAGCAGTTTATTGGAGATTTAAAAGGTTTGAGGTTCGAGATGGATTTAAAAACTGGTGCACTTGAAACTGACATTAAATCATTAAAAAAAGCAGCAAGGCAAACTGTAGGGCCAGAACTTAAAAAAAGAATACAATCTATTATAGATACAGGGTTAATAGAAATAAAAGATGATTTTAAAATTTATTGGAAAAATTTTCCAATTGCTAAATTAATAGCTGGCAAAGACTACCTAAATCCTGATATTTTTTTAATAGTAGATGATATCTTGGAAAATGACGACAAACAAAAATTATCAGAATTTATTGAAAACTGGATTAAAGAAAAAATAAATCTAGTATTAAAAAGTCTAATTGACTTAAAAGATTTAAAAGAAAGCAACTCATCAATTAAAGCTTTGGCTTACCAATTATATGAAAGTAATGGTGTAATTAAAAGAGAGATAGTAGCTGACTATTTAAAGAAACTTGGCCAAGATGAGAGAAAAACTTTAAGAGACTTAGGTGTAAAATTTGGTAGATACCATGTTTTTTTATTTAGATTATTAAAGCCAGAAGCTGTTTCGTTAAGAACTTTACTCTGGAAAAACTTCAATCAAAAAGATTTTAATTTAACTCCTCCTACTTTTGGTTTAAATTTTTTAGATGATAAAAATATAAAAAATAAAAGCTTTATGCTTCTTTGTGGTTTTGAAAGTTTTGACAATTATTTTGTTAGAATAGATATTTTGGAAAGGCTATTTGTACAAATTATAAACTCTGACTCTGAAAAAAATAAAGAAATTAAACTAATCCCTGAAATGCTTAATTTATTAGGGTGTAGTAAGGATAGTTTTAAAAAGTTAATTGAAAAAATGAATTATAAAACGATAGAAAAAAACAAAGATATTTATTTTAAGTATAATCCAAAAAAACTAGCTAAAAAAACATTTAAAAAAATGGACCCATCAAATAGTCCTTTTAGAGTTTTAAAAAATTTGAATTTTAATTAATGGTTATTTTTTTTAAAAATAAGAAAAAAAATGAAATGAATGATAATTATTCTTATTCTAAAATTGCTGCTCTATTAATACATACAGCAAAAATTGATGAAGCTTACGATGAAAAAGAAAAAAATATTATTAAAAAGACTTTAATTGAGTTGGGTGCGAAAAAATCAGATATAGATAAATTAATCTTAGAGGCTGCTACTATTGAAGAAAATTCAAATCAAATATTAGATTTTACTAGAGAAGTTAAAAATGCACCAGAATCAGATAAAATTAAGATAATTGAGTCCTTATGGAGAATTATTTATTCAGATGATAACGCGGACATATATGAGACAAACTTGATGAGGAGACTAGCTGGTTTACTGTATATAGATGCTAAGACTATGGGAGACTTAAAAGAAAAAATGAAAAAAGAATTAAAAAAATGACCTACGTTGTAAATGACAAATGTATTAAATGTAAATTAATGGACTGTGTAGAAGTTTGTCCAGTCGATTGCTTTTATGAAGGCAAAAATATGCTTGTAATTAAACCGGAGGAGTGTATAGATTGTGGCGTTTGCGAGCCAGAATGTCCAGTTGATGCTATAGTAGCAGATACTGTGTCTGGAAGTGAAAAATGGCTTGAATTAAATACTAAGTATTCTGAAATTTGGCCAAATATAACTATTAAAAAAGATCCTCCAAAGGACAACGAGAAATATAAAAATGAAGAAAACAAGTACGACAAATATTTTAGCGAAAATCTTTAAAAAAACTCCTGAGAAAAAAGTAAAAAAAAAAATTAAAGTAGTTAAAAAAACTGTTTCTGTAAAAAAAGCTAAGGTAGTAAAAAAAATTCCTACAAAAAATAAAAAAAATTTAAAAACAATCACTACAAAACTTACTACTCAGAAGGTTGAAGTAAAAACTGATAATTTACGAATTTCAAAAAGTAATGAAGTTAAGCCTGAAATCAAAAAAATAAAAAAACAGGACACAGAAAAAAAAGAATACAAAGTTAAAGATTATGTTGTTTATCCAAAACACGGCGTTGGACAAATTACTGAATTTAAAAAAATTAATATTGGTGGAATTGATGTTGAGACATATGTGCTTAAGTTCGAAAAAGATAAGGCTAATGGAATGGTTCCAGTAAACAAACAATCTCATCTTAGAGCACTAGCAACTATTAATCAGGTTAATAAATGTATATCTATTTTAAAAAGTAAACCAAAAATCAAGCGATCAATGTGGAGTAGAAGAGCCCAAGAATATGAATCAAAAATCTCTTCTGGTAAAATTTATGAACTTGCTGAAGTTGTTAGAGATTTAAATAAAGGTGACGATCTTATGGTTGATCAATCTTATAGTGAAAGACAACTTTTTGAAAAAGCCTATGAAAGAATTTTGTCAGAATTCCAAATAGTAATGGGGGTATCATTGGAGGATACACAGAAAAAATTAGACAAAGCATTAAAAAGAAACTTAGAAGGACAAGCAAAAGTTATTGCCGCTCCTACCAAGCTTGTGGAATCAGGGGCATCTGAAGCTGAACCTAGTACTGATACTGATACTGATACTGATACAGAAGATTAAAAATTAGGCAAAAAAAAACGCCTCTCACACAAAATGTTATGAGAAGCGTTTTTTGAAAAGATTAAGATACTATCTTTTTCTTTTCTTCGCTTTTTTAGCTTTTTTAGCTTTTTTCTTAGTTTTCTTTTTAGCTTTTTTTGCTTTTTTCTTTGTAGCCATCTTTAGCTCCCTGTTTAAGTTAAACGAATCAAAGTGATTCGCTGTTAACTTATTTTTATTTTTTTATACAAGTGATGTCAAATCTTTAATTAAAGAACAATTTTATATTTGTGATAAAAATTTTGTTATTTAAATATATTTTTCTAGTAGGTAAAAAAGTAAGAGTTTATGCGCTTAGTAACCCATCTTAAAAAAATAAATTAAAAGAGTTTTTCAAGTTCTTTTTGATATTTTTGTATGATTTTATATCTTTTTAATTTCAATGTTGGTGTCATCATACTATTTTCAATTGAGAATTGATCTTTAATAATAAAAAATTTTTTTATTTTTTCTATTCTAGATAAATTTAAATTTATTTTTTCTATTTCATATTGAATTTTTTCATTAGAAGTATTTTTATATTCAGAGCTTAGTACTATTAAACTAACTAAGTACGGTTTACTGTCACCATAAACTAAACTTTGTTCTATAAAATCAGATTTATTTAAATCATTTTCAATTTTAATTGGTGAGATATTATCTCCTCCTGTTGTTATGATAATATCTTTTTTTCTGTCAGTTATTTTAAGAAATTTTCCATCAAACTCTCCTATATCTCCAGTATAGAGCCATCCATTTTTTAAAACTTTATTTGTTTCTTCATCATTTTTCCAATAGCCCAGCATAACATTCTCACCTTTAATGAGTATTTCTCCATCATCTGCTATTTTAACTAAATTTCCTTTAAATGGTGGACCAACTGTTTCAACTCTAATTTCTTCTATTGAGTTACAGCTTACAACTGGTGAGGTTTCTGTTAGGCCATACCCCTGCAATGTTGGTAAGCCAATGGCATTTAAAAACGAACCTATCTCTTTATCTAGGGCTCCACCTCCTGAAATGAAAGCCTTTAAGTTTCCTCCAAATTGATTTTTAATTTTTCTTCTAACTAATTTTTCACAAATAAAATTAATCATATTTTCAATTAATGAAATTTTTTGTTTATTTAATTTTTTTTTTCCTAACTGTACTGTTTTATTAACTAGAAGTTTTTTTAATCCTCTAGCTTTACTGAACGATGCATTAATTTTTTGATGTAAATTTTGATAAAACCTTGGTACTGCAGTCATTATCTCTGGCGAACAATTGCCCATATTTTTAATCAACTTATCTATACTTTCAGCATAAAATACCCTCGCCCCTACAACTATCTGTACAAACTGAACTGTGTGTTCGTATGAGTGTGATAATGGTAACCAAGTTAAAAATTTTGGCTTTTTAGAAATAAAAGTTTTTAATAATTCATGTGCTCCCTCACAGTTATTTAATATCCCCCCATGACTTAACATTACACCTTTTGGATTACCCTGGGTACCAGAAGTATAAATTATGCAAGCCATATCTTTTCTTTGGATTTTTAAATCATAAAAATTTCGATTGTTGTAATTATTTTTTTTAAAAATATCATGTGTATTTAAATTTAATTCCTCACTATTATTTTCTACATTTTCAAAAAAAATAATCTTTTTAATAAATTCTTTCTTTGGAATTATATTTTTAATTTTTTCATATTGAATTTTATCTGAAATAATCATAATTGCTGGCTTACAATCATCAATAATATATTCATAGTCTCTTTCTGTATAAGTGGTATAGGCAGGCACTGTTATTCCTCCCGAAAGCATAATTGATAAGTCTGATATCATCCACTCAGGTCTGTTCTCAGATACTAATAAACATCTATCACCTTTTTTAATATATTTTGATATTTCTTCCGATAATTTGTTAATATTTAAATAAACATCTTCCCATGAATATTTTTTATGAGGCTGTTTTAAAGATTGTAAAAAAATACTTTCTTTATTTTGTTTTTGATATTGCTTGTAAAACAACTCTAATAAATTATTTATTTTATTTATTTGCATAAACTTTTGGTGGGCGAAGAGAGAATCGAACTCTCACTTCTTGCGAAACACGATTTTGAGTCGTGCGCGTCTACCAGTTCCGCCATTCGCCCTGAATTTTAATTATTATAACTATCAAATTAAATTGTATAAGAACTTAATTTATATTAAAACCAAAAAGTAATGCTTATCAAATTATATCAAAAATCTTTACAACTTGCTGCACACAAGAGCTCAAAAATATTTTTAGCAATTGTATCTTTTGTAGAAAGTTCTTTTTTTCCCATTCCACCTGATGTCATGATTGTACCAATGGTTATAGCTAAAAAAAATGATTATTTAAAAATTTTTTTGATTGCTACAATTTTCTCTACCCTTGGTGGTGTATTAGGCTACTTTATTGGCACATATTTTTCAGATGTTGGAATGAAAGTAGTAGAGTTTTATAGTTATGAAGATAAAGTTGTTAACCTTAAAGACAACCTAACAAAAGGGACTGGTTTTTATATCTGGCTAGCTACTTTATTTCTTGCTGGTTTTACGCCCTTGCCATTTAAGGTGTTTACAATAACCAGCGGGATGATTGGTTTTAATTTATTCATATTTCTTTTTATATGCCTAATCTCTAGAGGTTTAAGGTTTTTCATCGTCTCTTATCTCTCATTTAAATTTGGTGATACATTTAACAAATTCATGCAAACTGAGGCTACAAAATGGTTTGCAATTTTAGGTCTTTTAATTATGTTTATAGCTGGTGCAATATATTTCGTGACTAAATAATATGTCTAAGATTAAAAATAAAACTATATTTAATTTAATAATTTTATTTAGTGTTTTTGCTCTAATTACTGCATACTTTATCCAATACGTGCTTAAACACCAACCATGCAACTTATGTTTAATTGAAAGAATACCATATATTTTTTCAATAATAGTTATTTCAATTTGTTTACTTACTAAAAAATTTGAAAAAATGTCTTTAATGATTCTAAGTTTAATATTTTTTTCTGCAACTTTGATAGCATTTTATCATTTTGGTATAGAACAAGGATTTATTAAAGAATCTTTAGTTTGTGATTTAAATAACGAAGGTAAAAGTCTATCCAAAGAAGCTCTTTTGGAACAGCTTAAAAAGATGCCTGTGAGCTGTAAGGATGTAACTTTTCGAATTTTTGGTTTATCCCTTGCGACTTTTAATGTTTTTATCAGTTTAACATTGGGTGTTATAACAACGAAACTTTTTTTAATTTATGAAAAAAACAGATAAAAATAAAGTAATAGAATTTATTAGAGTAGATCATGCTGGAGAACGTGGCGCAATAAAAATTTATGAGGGGCAATTATTAGCACTCAACACATTTATAAAAAATGATAACTTAAAAAAAAAGATTGAAGAAATGAAAATTCATGAAAAAGAACATTGTGATTATTTTGAAAATGAAATCAAAAAAAGAAATATTGAACCTACAAAATTTTTACCTTTGTGGGATATTCTTGGTGTAGGACTGGGGTTTGGTTCAACAATATTAGGAAAAAAGGCAGCAATGCTTTGTACTGCCTCTGTTGAAGAAGTTATTGATGAGCATTACTCAAATCAAATTAAAGAGTTAAAAGATGATGAAAAAAAATTAAAAAAAAAAATTATTAAATTTAGAGAAGACGAACTGCACCACAAAGATATAGCTTATTCAGAGGGAGCTACAAAAAAAGGTATATACTCAATTTTAGATAAAATAATTAAGGCAGGATCAAAAATTGCTATCAATATATCTGAAAAAATATAATTAAGCTTCCAACTCAACATCCCAATACAAATAATCCATCCAACTTTTGTGAAGAAAATTTGGTGGAAAGTGTTTTCCATTTTTGTGCAAATCTTCAGTGGAAGGTTGAAAAGGGTCTTGATTGAGTGTCATATCTGAATTTTTTAATAATCTACCACCTTTTCTTACATTACAAGAAGAGCAGGCAGTCACAACATTATCCCAATTTGTCTGTCCACCTTTAGATCTTGGAAGTAAATGATCAAATGTCAGTTCTTGGTCACTTCCACAATATTGGCATAAAAATCTATCTCTTAAAAAAACATTAAATCTTGTAAAACTTGGATTAGATTGAGGTTTGATAAAATTTTTTAAAGCAATTACACTTGGTAATTTCATATTAAGTGATGGGCTTCTGATAATTTTATCGTAATTACTTACTATAGTTACTCTGTCCAAAAAAACAGATTTTACTGAATCTTGCCAGCTCCACAATGATAATGGATAATAACTCAAAGGTCTGTAATCAGCATTTAAAACTAGTGCTGGACATTTTTCTAGGGAAAGATTTTGATCAGTAAAAAACATCATAAAATTCTAACTCAAAAAAATTACTTTATCAATAAATAGAATATTTATTGAATTTGAAAATTAATTTTTATATAATTTAATGCTGTACTAGAAGCTTCAATTGGAATGTGATGGTCACAATTTTTTATTAATTTTGTCTCGACCTCGACAGCACTTCTAATCAAAAAGTCTTTTGCTTCCAATAAAAAAGTTGGTGAAACAACAGCATCTTTATCTCCATGCATTAAAAGCATTTTCGTTGAAGAGGTTTTTCTTTTAATAAGGTCTTCTGAATTTATCACTTTTCCTGAAAAACCAATAATACAATTATAGTTTTCACTGCTTGTTAGTCCTAAATTTATAGACATCATGCACCCCTGACTAAAACCAGATATGCAAATTTGTGAATTGTTTAAATTATATCTATCTTTTATTTCTCTAATAAATTGATTAAGCTTTATTTCAGCTTTTTTAGATTGTTCTAAAATATATTCTGGATCATTCCTGGTCAAGTCAAACCATTGATAGCCAGTTGGATTAATTTCACATTTTTCATGTCCATTTGGACATAAAAAAATAGTATTAGGTAAAAACCTTTTCCAATTTAAGGTTAACATACTTATATCTTTTCCATCTCCTCCATATCCATGAAGTAAAATAACTGCATGTTTGATCAGTGTATCATTTTCTGGCTTTATAATTGTGGTTGTTAGACAAAATGTCATAGATGTTTTATTATGTTTTTTTATTTAAAAAACATAATACAGTATAAGTATGATTTCTGGAACACTAGTTAAAATTCTTGGCATAACACTACTGCTAGTTGTTGCTGTTGTATTAATTTTGGGAATTGGAACCCTGTTTAAAGGGGGGGAGACCAGTAAAAAATATTCAAATAAATTAATGCAGTACAGAGTGCTTTTTCAATTTATAGCTATAATTGTATTAGTTTGTTTTGCTTATTTTTTTAAAAATTAATTATAAAGTTTTAACCAATTAATAAATTCTTCATCATTAAAATTAATAGATCCTATAATTCGTGCAAATTCTTTCCCTTCTTTATTAAGTATGATACTTGTGGGAATTCCCCTTAAAGAAAATTTCTTTGCTAAGGTAATCGGTGCATCAATATAGATATTTAAGTTTTTGATATCTAGTTTTTTAAAAAAAGATTCTGATTTGTATATATCTTCTTGACCAATATTTATTGGAAAGATTTTTAAGTTACTTAATTTGCTATTTGATTGAAGGCTATCTAAAGATGGCATCTCCTCCTTACAAGGAGCACACCATGTTGCCCAGAAATTTAATATTATCAGTTTTCCTCTAAAATCATCTAAATTAACGTTTTTTTGATTTATATCCATGAAGATTACATCCTCATATAGCTTTGGATTTTTTATTAGAACTAAATTTTTTAAGTCTGGCTTTTCGAAAGCATAACTAAAATTGATCGTTATCAGATATATAAATATTATTAATAATTTCATACTAAATATGTATAATTAATTACCATGGTAAAAAATAAAAACAATAAAGCAATATGGGGATCAAGAATAAAAAAAGATGTCTCTACATTATTCCAAAAAGTAGGTAATTCAATAGATGTTGATAAGCAACTTTTTAAGGAGGATATCATGGGTTCAATTGCACATGCTGAAATGTTGTTTAGACAAAAGATTATTTCATTTAAAATTAAGAATAAAATAACTTATGGACTAAATAGAATTGAGAAAGAAATTTTAAAAAATAAATTTGCATATAATAAAAAATATGAAGATATTCATATGAATATTGAAAAAAGACTATTTCAGATAATTGGTGAAGAAGCGGGGTATGTACACACTGCAAGATCTAGAAATGATCAAGTAATCACTGATTTTAAAATTTGGACTACATCAGCTACTAAAAAGATTAATAAAAACTTAGATAATATTATTAAAACAATTCTTAAAATTTCTGAAAGAAATATTGAAACAGTAATGCCAGGGTTTACACATTTAAAAAATGCTCAAGCTGTATCGTTTGCACACTATTTAATGGCTTATGTAGAAATGTTTATTAGAGATAAAAAAAGATTTTCTTATAACTTGGAAAGTTTATCAGAATGTCCTCTTGGCGTTGCGGCATTAACAGGCACTTCTTTTAATATTGATAGAAATTTTACTTCAAAAAAACTAGGATTTAAAAGGCCAACAAATAACTCGATAGATACTGTTGCTGACAGAGATTTTGTTTTAGACTTTTTATATAGTGTATCGGTTTGCTCTATGCACATCTCAAGAATATCTGAGGAATTGATTATTTGGAACTCAGATGGTTTTAATTTGATCACTCTTTCAGATAAAGTTGTTACAGGATCTTCAATAATGCCACAAAAAAAAAATCCTGATTTATTAGAATATCTAAGAGGAAAAACTGGCACAACATATGGAAATTTATTTTCAATGCTAACCATACTTAAAGGTCTACCAATATCTTACTTTAAAGATCTGCAAGATGATAAAGAAATATTATTTAAATCTAATGAAATTCTTAATAACTGTATTTCAATCCTTAATGAAGTTTTAAAAAATTTAAAACCTAATAAACAAAAAATGTTAGATCTTGCAAATTCAGGCTATATTACAGCCACAGATTTGGCTGATTATCTTGTTAAAAACCATGCCATACCATTTAGAAAGGCGTATCAAACTACGGCTATGATTGTTAATTTTGCTGAAAAGAAAAAGAAAAAATTAAATGAACTCAGTATTGAAGAGTTAAAAAAAATTGAACCTAAACTTACAACTGAGGTATTAAAGATATTTAATGTAAAAAACTCAGTAAATTCTAAAAAATCTTATGGTGGAACATCTTTTGATAATATTAAAAAAATGATAATAAAATATAAAAAAGCATAAAATGATAAAAAAATTATTTTTAATTTCTATACTCTGTATTTTGCTATTTTCTTGTGGCAAAAAAGAAGATCCTAAATACAAAGCTATCAAAAACAATATCCTTACATTTAGGATTTAATGAAATATATTAATAAAAGTCTCTCTATTGAAAAAATTAAAGTTCAAAATATTGCTAAAAAATTTGGCACTCCCATCTACTGCTATTCACACAAAAAATTAAAAGAAAATATAAGCAACTTCAAAAAAAACTTTAAATCATTTTCTCCTTTAATATGTTTTGCCATTAAATCCAATACTAATGTAAATTTGATAAAAGAAATCAGAAAATTTGGGTTAGGTGCAGACGTTGTATCAATAGGGGAATTGATGGTGGCTCTTAAAGCTGGCATAGATCCTAAAAAAATAGTTTTTTCAGGAGTCGGAAAAACATCAAATGAAATAGGCTATGCCATTGATAAAAATATTTTATTAATAAATGCTGAATCCAAAAGTGAAATTAACGAAATTGAAAGAATTGCAAAATCTAAAAAAAAAATTATAAACATCGGAATTAGATTAAATCCAAACACAGATGCAAAAACTCTAAAACAAATTTCAACTGGTAGAAAAGAAAATAAATTTGGTGTTGATGAAAAAAATTTTTTTTTTCTTTTAAAATATTCTAAGTTATCAAAGCATATTAATCTTAAATGTTTAAGTGTTCATATAGGAAGTCAAATTCTAGACTACAAACCATATGAAAAAATGCTTAAGGTAGTGGATAGAATTATCAAAAAAAGTAATTATAAGTTTGAGTTTATCGACCTTGGTGGTGGTATGGGAATATCTTATGGAAAAAATGACAAAAAGCTCAATTATCAAAAATATAATATTGCTATAAAGAAATTCTTAAAGAATCATAAATCTAAAATTATATTTGAGCCAGGTAGATCAATAGTCGGTAACATAGGCTCACTTGTATCAAAAGTTATTTATATAAAAGAAAATAATAAAAAAAACTTTATTATATTAGATGCTGCAATGAATGACTTTATGAGACCAGCGCTATATGGCGCAAACCACAAGATGTTACCTGCAATAAAAACAAATCAAACTTCGAAAAAAGTTTATGAGTTTGTTGGACCAATTTGTGAAAGCACTGATAAGTTTACAACTCTAAAAAAATTTCAAAAACTAAAAGAAAAAGATCTTGTAGTAATGTGTGATGTTGGAGCTTATGGTATGTCATTAAGCTCAAACTATAATGTTAGGCCAAAGCCGATAGAGATATTAATCAAAGGGTCTAAAATTAATGTAATTAAAAAAAGACAAAAGCTAGAAGACTTAATTTAGTTTTTGATAAAAATGATAAGAAACTTTTTATTTACTCTCTTCTTTTTTACTGGAATCACTTTTATTTCTTTAATATTTCTTCCAACAATTTTTTTACCCAAGAAAATAGTTTTATTTGGTGGAAAAATTATGGGACATTGGACCTCTTTTTGTTTACAAATTTTTTTATCAACTAAAATAATTATCAAAGGTAAGGAAAATATAATAAAAAATAAAAAATTTTTTATAGCCGCCTCTCATCAGTCAATGTTTGAAACTTTTTTTTTACAAACAATTTTTAATTCTCCAGTTTTTATTCTAAAAAAAGAGTTGTTATCGATACCTATATTTGGCTGGTATCTTAAAAAAATTGGCTCAATATCAATTAAAAGAAATAAGATTTCAAAAAAAAATCTTAATTTCTTTGAAAATATATCAAAACAAATTAATTCATCAGATAGACCTTTAATAATTTTTCCACAGGGAACAAGATTGCCGCCAGAAGACAGGACATCCTTTAAAAAAGGTTCCAGCAGAATCTATGAAGAGCTAAAAATATCATGTCAACCAATAGCAATTAACTCTGGAAATACTTGGCCAAAAAAAGGTTTAAAAAAAATTGATACGATTTTGACTATTTCAATTTTAGAATCTATAGAACCGGGGTTAGCAAAAGAAATTTTCTTAAAAAAATTAGAGAATGTTATTTACTCTGAACTGGACGTTCTAAATTAGCCCTTCATAGGCATTACAACAAATATACTGTCAAAGTCACCTGGATCTTTAATTAGTGCTGGAGAGCCAGTGTCATTAAAAAAAATTTCAATTTTATCTCCATCTAACTGTGACGCAACATCGATTAAATATCTAGAATTAAAACTAATTTCTAAATCATCCTCAAATTTTACGTTTAAACTTTCTTTTCCATCACCACTATTGGTATTATTGACTGATAGATTTAAAACATCTTTTGATAAATTAAATTTTACCCCATCTTTTTTATCCAATGAAACTGAAGCGACCCTGTCTACAGAGTCTAAAAATAATTTTAGGTCTATTTCTAGTTTTTTTTCGTTATTTTTTGGTATCACTTGAATATAATTAGGAAACTTACCATCAATTAACTTTGAAATTAAAATACTATTATTAAATTCAAATTTAATTTTAGATTTAATATTTGAGATCTTTACATCACCATCATAATTTTCTAGCAAAGAGCACAATTGGAATATTGTTTTTTTAGGCAATATAATTGGTTCAAAATCTACTTTCTGATCTAGTCTTATTTTTGATATAGACATTCTGTGACTATCCGTTGCTGCTGCAGTCAAAAAAATTTGATCTTCAGTTTCAGTTTGATGAAAAAAAATTCCACTTAAATAATGTCTTGTTTCATCATTGGAAACTGAGAATTTACATTTATTTAACAGTTTTAATAATTGTTTAGATTTTATAGAAAACTCATTTTGATTAAAATTTTCATCTGTTAAAGGAAATTCAGATGCACTAATACAATTTAAGTTAAAAACAGACTTTTCTGATTCTACTTGAAGCTTACTAGCATCTGTTAAAGAAAGATTAATTTTTTTCCCTGAAGAAAACTTTCTTATAATATCATATATGGTTGATGAAGTAGTAGTCGTATTACCTTCTTCAATAATTTCTACATTATTAATTTGGTGGATAAATATTAAATCTAAGTCTGTTGCAGTAATTGTTAAATTTGAATTACTAGCATTTAACAAAATGTTTGATAAAATTGGAAGTGTGCTTCTTTTTTCTATTACACCCTGACAATAATTCAGTGCTTGCTGCAAATCTTGCTGATTAACGTTAAATTTCATTTTCTTTAGTATACAATATTTGATTTTTTAAGTTATTAATATTGTTAGTCATTTCTTGATCATTTTCCTTCAATTTTTCAATTGTTTTAACAGAATGTATAATTGTTGTGTGATCCCTGTTAGAGAATTCCCTGCCAATTTCCGGTAAGGATTTAGATGTTAGTATCTTAGTTAAATAAATTGCAATCTGTCTTGGTCTAACCAAATATCTTGACCTTCTTGAGGATAGCATCTCATTTTTACTTATTTTAAAGAATTTACAAACAGTAGATTGAATTAAATCAATAGTTACTTTATTTTCACCTATATTTAGTAAGTCTTTTAAAACAACTTTAACTTCAGATAAATTTGGAACCTTGTTATATATTCTTGAAAATGAGACAATTCTATTAATTGCACCAACTAACTCCCTGATGCTTGTTGTGATTTCAGTACTAATAAATTTTTGTATTTCATCTGAAATATTTACTTGATTGGAATAAAAAACATTTAGCTCTTCTGTTTTTTGTTTAACAATTTTACTTCTAAGTTCGTAATCTGGTTTTTGAATATCAACAACTAAACCACCCGCAAATCTTGATTTAATTCTATCTTGAATTCTAGATAGTTTGTTTGGAGCTCTATCTGCAGAAATTATTACTTGCGAACCCTTATCGAGTAATGCATTAAATGTGTGAAAAAACTCCTCTTGCATGGCTTCTTTACCATTCATAAACTGGATATCATCAATTAACAAAATATCTGTATTTCTAAAATATTCTTTGAATTTTACCATATCATTAGATTTAATGGACTTAACAAATTGATACATAAATCTTTCAGCAGAGATAAACATAACCTTATTTTTGTCCTTCAAAGAAAGGCCAATAGAATTCAATAAATGAGTTTTGCCCATTCCGACACCCCCATAAATATAAAGTGGATTATAATGGGAAATGTTTTCTGACACTTTTAATGATGCTTCGTATGCTAATTTATTACTTGTTCCAGTTATAAAATTATCAAATCTCTTGTTAGGGTCAATTCTATTGTACTGTAAATATGTGTCTTTAATAAATGATACATTTTCATTACTTTCTTTTGAATGAATATTATTTTTAATATCATTGTCATAATTTTTTTCTACAATTTTAAATTCAATCCTTGTTAGATCTTTTTTATAGACTTTAACAACTTGTAAAATTTGATCTAAATACCTTGAAGTAATCCAATCTCTTATAAATCTAGTTGAAACAGAGAGTAAGATGTAGTTACTCATCTCTTCAACAAAATCTATTTTTCTAAGCCAGCTTTCGTATATGTCACTGCCTAGCTTATTCTTCATATCTTTTTGTATAACAGCCCAGTCTAGAGCTTCAGACGAACTGCTTTTTAAATTCTGTGTTATATTATTGCTGGACATAAATTTGTAGGAATAAAGTCAGTTAGAAGCAAAACAAATATTATACAATAAAAATGTTTGTAATTTTAAAAATAAATAAAATCTGTAGGTGAATCATTTTTAATGGGGACTTTTTTCAAAAGTGGTCTGTTTTTATTCTTGGAAAATATTTTTGTCGTAATGTAATTTAATTGAACAAAATATAACAAAAATAAATTTTACTAATTTAAAATCTATGAGTGTATGATTTATAAATTATAAATTATACTAAATCTAGATGTAGTATGGTTAAATAAAAATAAATCTTATTTGGTATAAATACTTTAGGTTGAAATTATTCAACAACTGTAGGTGGTTTATAGAGCTGAAATCTTTTTTGTTATTCTCGAAACATTTCGTGAGGCATTAGCTTTCTTAATAATTCCAGTCTTTACAACTTTCATTAATTCAGAGTTCAACTTTGGCAAGAATTTTAAAGCTTCATCTTTTTTCTTTTCTTCAAGAAGAAGGTTCATTTTTTTTATAGCATTCCTATATTTGCTTTTACGGGCCTTATTAACTAGTGTTTGCGTAGCAATTTTTCTAATTCTTTTAATTGCTGATTTTGTGTTTGCCATAAGCGCAGTGGTATAGCTCGAGAATTTATACTGGTCAATAGAATAATTGCTTATTTTTGGCAGGTATTACAAAAAAAAGTGGATCTATTGGATATGAATATTTTCTTTATTTTGCCAGTGCATTTACTTCTTACACAATTTAGATTTTCTCTTTGATAAGCTTTAAATTCTTTTTGAAAATTACCACTTTTTCCAAATGTATCTTTAAAGTCACGGATACTTGATCCCCCCTTTTTTATAGCTTTGTTAAGCACTTTCTTAGAAAATAAAATAATATTTTTGCAATCCTGTTTGGACAATTTCATTGCTGACGTTCTTGGATTTATTTTACAGAAAAATAAAATTTCACTTGCGTAAATATTACCAATTCCGGATACGAATTTTTGATCTATTAGAAAACTTTTTATATCTTTTTTTTTATTCAAGAAATATTTCATAAGATACCTTAAATCAAAGTTTTTAAAAAATGGTTCTGGGCCTAAATGATTGAATCTTTCTATAAGTGCCTCTTTATTCTCTATGAATTTAAAAAAGCCAAATCTTCTAGGATCATTATAAATAATTTTTAAATCTTTAAAATTTATCTCAACATGGTTGTGTTTTTTTGGAAGACTTGAGGAATTATAAAAACTCGTGTTAGTAAATTTATTTAAATTATTTTTTTCAATTAAATGAATAGTTCCTGACATTCCTAAATGAATTAAACAAAATGAACCATCAGAAAAATTTAAAATTAAGTATTTAGAAAACCTGGTAATTTTTTTAATAATTTTATTTTGTAATAATTCTTCAAATTTTGGAGGAATCTTAAACCTTAAATTTCTGTTTTTAATTATTACTTTCTTGATTTTTTTTTGTTCTATTTTTTTAGCTAGCGATTGTTTGACTATTTCTACTTCTGGTAATTCTGGCATTTGACGTTATATTATCAATAAATAATAAATTTAACATGCAACAATATCTCCAAAATAAAAAAGGGCTTGTTCAAGGTGTCTTTGATAATGTCTATGATAAGTATGATTTAATGAACGACTTCATGTCTCTAGGTGTTCATAGGATTTGGAAAAGAGATCTAATGAGCTGGATGAACCCATCGGAGAATAAAATTTTAATTGATGTTGCCTGTGGCACTGGTGATCTTGGTAAACTTTTTTTAGATTTAACCAATAAAGATGGTAAAATTTTTTGTATAGACCCTAATAAAGGAATGGTTAGCAAGGGCAAAACAAAGTTAACCACTTATAAAAATATTAACTGGGTGATTGCCCCAGCAGAAAAATTACCCATTAAAGATAATTCTTGTGACTATTATACAATTAGTTTTGGTTTACGTAACACTAAGGATCTTAATAAAGCTCTATCAGAGGCTTATCGTGTTTTAAAACCAGGTGGTCGCTACTTATGCTTGGAATTTTCTAAAATTCAAAACTCAAATCTAGATTTTATCTATAAAAATTATTCAAAGCTTATCCCCTTGATTGGAAAAGCAGTTGCGGGTCAAAGAGAGCCTTATGAATATTTGGTTAAAAGTATTGAAGAGTTTATTAATCAAGAAGAGTTGGTTAATCTAATGAAAATAAATAAATTTGAAAACTGCAGTTATAGAAATTTATCTGGAGGAATTGTGGCCATTCATTCTGGTTGGAAGATATAATGATTAAAAAACTATTAACATTATTTAGATTAGGAAGAAAATTAGCTAAATCTGACATCTTAAATGTTGCTTCTAAATTTAAAAAACCCCCTTTAGCTATTAGAATTCTATTTCAAATACTTTCATTTTCATTTTCTAATCCTAAAAAAATTAACCTAGATGTCACTCAAGGTGAAAGACTTTCCAGTTCGTTACAGTCAATGGGAACAACATTCATTAAGTTAGGACAATTTCTAGTTACGAGACCAGATATAATTGGTGACGAATTAGCAAAACAGTTAGAGGGTTTACAAGATAGACTTCCAGCTTTTTCCTTATCTGAAGCAAAGGCAATAATTAAAAAAGATTTAGGAGAAGAAACTTTCAATACAATAATAGATTTAAGCGAGCCAGTAGCTGCTGCTTCGATAGCTCAAGTCCATAAAGCTAAAATAAATGACAATGGTACAATAAAAGATGTAGCTATTAAAATATTAAGACCTGCTATTAAAAAAACATTTAATGAAGAAATTGATGCATTGATGCTTTTTGCTTTTTTTATTGAATCATTTGTTAAAAAAACAAAAAGATTAAAATTAATTGAAGTTGTTTTTTTGCTCAAAGAAATAACCAATCTAGAAATGGACTTAAGGTTCGAAGCTGCTGCTGCAAATGAATACGCTGAAAATACAAAGAATGATGCAGGTTTTAGAGTGCCTGCTATCTATTGGAATTTTACAAGTGAAAATGTAATGACACTTGATTGGGTAGATGGCGTTTCTATTCGGGAAACTGAGGATTTACAAAAAAGAAATATTGATACTAAAAGAATTGCCTCTGATGTTATTCAGCATTTTCTAAGACATGCTGTTAGGGATGGATTTTTTCATGCAGATATGCATCAAGGAAATATATTTATTGATAATAATGGACAAATCGTACCAATAGACTTTGGCATTATGGGCAGACTGGACAGCCTCAGTAAAAGATTTTTAGCTGAGATTTTATTTGGTTTTATTCAGAGAGATTATAAAAAAGTTGCTGAGGTACATTTGGTTGCTGGCCTTGTGCCTAAAGATGTACCAGTTGATGATCTTGCTCAAGCATTGCGCTCAATTGGTGAGCCAATTTTTGGTCAGTCTGTTAAAGACATTTCTGGTGGAAAATTATTAAAACAACTTTTTGATGTTACTGAAAAATTTAATATGCAAACTCAACCTCAATTATTGATGTTACAAAAAACTATGGTTGTTGTTGAGGGAGTTGCAAGGAAGCTTAATCCTAATACTAATATATGGGAAACCTCAAAACCTGTTTTGGAAAGTTGGTTAAGAGAAACTAAAGACCCAATTAATACTTTAAGTGAAGGTTTAAAAAGTACTACTGAAGTAATTAAAAGATTGCCTGATTTTCCAGAGATTATGGATAAAGCTAATCAAGCGCTTACATTTTTAGCGAGTGGGCAAATACCTCATAATTCAAGCTCCTTCACAGCGCTAAATGAAAAGAAATCTGAAATGATTGCCTTTAGAAACCGGTCTATTGTTGGTTTATTATTGCTTGTAATCTTTGGTCTATTAGTATTTTAATTTGCCTAATGAATAATTTATCTCAGAGAAAAATACTTTTAATAATATGTGGAGGTATATCTGCATACAAAAGTTTGGAACTTATTAGATTGTTAAAAAAACAAGATATAGAAATTAAAACTATACTCACCAAAAGTGCTAAAGAATTTGTAACTCCCTTGTCAGTGGCTTCGCTTTCGCAAGGAAAAGTTTATGATGATTTATTTAATGCTGAAAATGAAGCTGAAATGGACCATATATCACTGTCTAGATGGGCAGATATAATTCTCGTTGTTCCTGCTACTGCAAACACTATTTCCAAATTGAGCGCTGGATCTTCAGATGATTTAGCTTCAACAGTAATTCTTGCATCTGACAAAGGTGTTTTTTTAACGCCTGCTATGAATGTTAGAATGTGGGAGCACCCTTCAACTAAACAAAATCTAAATAAATTGAAATCTTATGGATATAAAATAATTGGTCCTGAAATTGGAGATATGGCTTGTGGAGAATTTGGTGAAGGAAAAATGACTGAACCAAAAGATATTTTTCAAACAATTGAAGCATACTTTGGTGAATTAAATAAAAATCAAAAATTAAAAGCTCTAGTAACTGCAGGACCAACTAATGAATATATTGACCCTGTAAGATTTATTACAAATAAATCTTCTGGAAAACAAGGATATGCTTTAGCAAAATCTTTGGCAAAAAGAGGATTTCAAACAACTCTAATTTCTGGACCTACAAACCTGCAAGTAGATAGCAATATAAATTTAATTAAAGTTGAAACAGCGGATGAAATGTTTAAAGCAACACAAGAAAATTTACCTACCGATGTAGCAATTTTTTCAGCTGCTGTTGCTGACTTTAAGGTAAAAGAGATAAAAAATGAGAAGATGAAGAAACAAGAATATTTAAATTTAGAACTTGAAAAAAATATTGATATTCTAAATTATGTATCAAAACATAACTCTCTTAGACCAAAATTAGTTATTGGATTTGCAGCTGAAACTGATCATCTTCAAGAAAATGCTCAAAAAAAATTGATTGAAAAAAATTGTGATTGGATAATAGCAAATGATGTATCTAATAATTCTATTGGATTTGACTCTGATTTTAATGAAGTTTCAATTTTTTACAAAGATGAAGAAATTAAAAATGAAAAACTTGTAATGAAAAAAAAGTCTGAAATCTCGGAAGAGATAACAGATAGAGTTATTAAGCAGTTAAATTAAAAATTTAATGGCAAGAGTATTAATCAAAAAATTAAACCCTGATGTAGAACTTCCAGTTTACAAAACAAGCGGTGCTTCTGGTATGGACTTAATGGCGTTTATAGAGGAGTCAATTAAAATATCACCCAATAGCTCATATTTGGTGCCCACAGGGCTTTCTGTGGCATTTTCAGAGGATTATGAGGTGCAAATTCGCCCTCGTTCAGGTCTTGCTGCAAAAAATAGTATAACCGTTTTAAATACGCCGGGAACTATTGATAGCGATTATAGGGGTGAGATTAAAATTATCCTTTTTAATCATGGAAAAGAAGACTTTATAATTAATAACAAAGATAGAGTGGCACAGATGATCTTAACACCAGTTATTAAAATGGAATTAGAAGAAACACATAATTTACCAGATACTTTAAGAGGTGAGGGTGGATTTGGCTCAACTGGTAAATGAAAAGCCAACTGAATAAAAAGATAATTGAGCGATTTTCAAGACAAATAGTACTTAAAGATATTGGCATTTTAGGTCAAAAAAAAATTCTTTCCTCTAAGGTTTTAATTATTGGTGCTGGTGGCCTTGGATCTCCAGTTGCAGAATTTCTTTCAAGAGCTGGAGTTGAATCAATAGGAGTCGTTGATGACGATAAGGTAAGTGTTTCTAATTTACATAGACAAAGTCTTTACAACACATCAGATATTGGAAAATTTAAAGTTAAAATAGCAAAAGATAAAATTAAAAAGATAAATCCCAATACAAAAGTTACTATTTACAGAATTAGATTAAATAATAATAATTTTAAGAAAATTATAAATGACTACGATTATATAGTTGATGGATCAGATAATTTTACAACTAAATTTTTATTAAATGATTTTTGTTTAAAGTATAAGAAGGTCCTTGTGACTGGAGCTATTAGCAAGTTTGATGGACATATATTCACTTTTAATTTTAAAAATAAAAAAATTCCTTGTTTGAGATGTTTTTTTCAAGAATCTAATATTTCAGATGATTTATTAAACTGTGAGTCAGAGGGTATCCTTGGAACTGTTGCAGGAATTGTGGGAACTATTCAAGCAAACGAGGTCCTAAAAAAAATATTAAATATTGGAACAGGGCTTGATGGATACATTTTTATTCTAGATTTACTTCATTTAAACTTTAGAAAAGTTAAATTAAAAAAAAGAAAAAATTGCTTCTGTAAATGAGAAAAAAAATAGTTATTTGGTTTTTGTGTCTATCAATTTTAGGTGTTCAGTTACTAAATGCTGAAGAAAAATTTTTATCTCTAAAAAAAAATAAGACAAATGTTAGGTATGGGCCTGGCCTAGATTATCCAATTAAATATATTTATAGAAAAGTTGATCTGCCTGTAAAACAAATAGATAAAAAAGAGAACTGGAGAAGAGTTATATTTTTAGACAACAATAGTGGATGGATACACTGGAGCCAGTTAAAACCATCAAACTCTATTATCGCCATAGAAGAAAAGATTTTATTTAAAAAACCTTCTAATTTTTCTGAACCACTTGCCAAATTAGAAAAAGGGAGGCTGTTAGTCATCAATAAATGTGAAGAAGGTTGGTGCAAGATAACCACCAGTAAGTATACCGGTTGGGTTAAAATTAAAAATATCTGGGGATCTGCTAAATAAAATCAGCCGATAATGATTTAATACTATCTTCAGTTAATTTTGCAGTATGTGCATATTCTTTATGATCAATTCCAAGTTCAATATGTGTGTCACTTGATTTAAATTTATTAATTTGATCCTCATTAAATTTAAAATGAATAAACTGTACTGAAGAAGCTTTTCCTTCTGCCGAAGTTCTATCCACATCTGTTTCTGGTACCGCTTTAATCTTTTCATTGTCAATTTTCATAAAAATTTTTTCTTCTATACCACCAACTTTTCCTAAAAATGCACCTCTAGAAAAAGGGTTATCAATTTCAAACATTAAGGTTGCAACAAGCTCTTTGCCATTTGGAACCAGAGGATTGTAAGCTATTAATTCATCTTTTAATTGTTCGTCACCACCTTTTTCAATATGTAACATTTCTTGAACTTGTGCCACCATAGTTTCAAAACTTTCAAAATAAAAAGTTGCATAAGGCCCAAGAGCTATTCTTCTATCTTTTTTAAATTCAATTAGATTTTTTCTAATTTGCTTTCTACTTTCAGCATAAATATCTGCAGGAATTAAATCTTCTTTTTCAATTTGTTTCTTTTCTTTACTCATAACTATAATTTATAACTTTTTGCCATTAATTCGATGGGGTGTAGTGCCTCATCGTTAGCTATGTTTGTGTCTGTCTCTAATTGTTTTAAATGCTTACCTGCTAAAGGACAATCAGAAGCCATATATTTATTATTTTTATTTTTAATCTGTTTCGCTGTAGGCGTTCCAACTTTAACTGCAAGATCATGAGTTACCTTCATAACCCCGAAAGTTCCACCATGACCTGCACATCTTTCAACAACATCCATTTTAATATTAGGAATAAATTTCAACATATCTCTAGATTTAATACCCATATTTTGCGCTCTAGCGTGACAAGCATTATGAACTGTTACCCCACCATCAATTTCTTGCAAGCCTTCCGCTAAGCCTTCTTTCTGAGCTATATCAACGATATATTCATCTATATCACTAGTATTTTTTGAAAGTCTTTTAATACTTTCATCATTAGGCAATAGTAATGGCCATTCGAATTTTAACATTAAACCACAACTCGCTGTGAGTGTAATAATTTCATAACCTTTATCTACCCATTCCAACAAATCTTTGGATACTTTTTTTGCTTGTTCAACAACTTTGGGTAAATCTGCTTGTTCGAGGTAAGGCATTCCACAACATCCCGGATAAGCCTCTTGTACTTCAACGCCATTTTTCCTTAAAACTTTTAAAGCTGCAACACCTGTATCTTTTTTATTAAAATTCACAAAGCATGTTGAGTAAATTACAACTTTTCTATCTTTAGATGGAGCTTCACTATTTGTTGGAATGTTATTTTTTTTAAAATAATTTGTGAATGTCTCTGAATTATAAACTGGAAGCTTAACTCTCATATCAATTCCAGCAACTAATTCTAATATTTTTCTAAACAATGTATTTTTAATGTTTGATACCCAGTTTATTAGTGATGATAGCATTACACCCATTTTTGCATTTCTATCAATTTGAGCTAATAATGCTGGTACTAAGGGTAATTTATTTAATTTTTTTTGAGCCGTTCTATATCTCAACATTAAATGAGGAAAATCTAGATCGAAATCATGTGGCGGTACATAAGGACACTTAGTCATAAAACACATGTCACATAATGTGCAGGCATCAACCACAGGTTCAAATTGTTCACTTTTTAAACTTTCTACATCCTCATTCTCTGACTCATCTATCATGTCAAATAATTTTGGAAACGAGTCACACAAATTAAAACATCTTCTACATCCATGACAGATATCAAAAGCTCTTCTCATTTCGTCATCTAATTTTTTTGGATCCAAAAAATCAGGATGCTCAAAATTTATAGGGTGTCTAGTGGGCGCGTGTATGCCGCCTTCTTTATTCATATTTAAAATTTTAAGATTTATTGGTGGGGAAGAACCCCACCATAAATTAAGTGTTATCTACGCAATAGATTCTAATGTTTTTTGAAATTTACCTGCGTGAGATTTTTCAGCTTTTGCTAAAGTTTCAAACCAATCAGCAATTTCTGAAAAGCCTTCTTCTCTAGCTGTCTTTGCCATACCTGGATACATATCTGTGTACTCATGTGTTTCACCCTGGACAGCTGAAGCTAAATTATCTTTAGTTTCACCAATTGGTAATCCCGTAGCTGGATCTCCAACTTCCTCTAAATACTCAAGGTGTCCATGAGCATGTCCTGTTTCACCTTCTGCTGTAGATCTAAATACAGATGCTACATCGTTATACCCTTCGATATCTGCTTTCTGAGCAAAATATAAATAGCGTCTGTTTGCTTGGCTTTCACCTGCAAATGCATCTTTTAAGTTTTCTTCTGTTTTACTTCCTTTTAATGACATATTTTCTCCTTAATGATTAAAGAGTTTATATAATCATTCTAAATTAGTGTCAACAGTTTAGAATTGTTTTAATCTAATTGCTAAGTAATTGAAATAATTGACTTAATTTTGATTTTGATTATCACTCGCAACTCTAATTAAAACTTCAATTGATTTAATTTTCTTTCCAGTAATGTTTCTTTTAATATTAATAGAATCAATCTCATCATCTCCACAGTCTATCAGTTCACTTTTATCTTCATCAAAAAAGTGTTGGTGATCAGTTGTGTTTGTATCAAAATAGCTTTTGTCACTATTGATTGAAATTTCCTTTAAATAGCCTTTTTTCTTAAAAGCATGAATAGTGTTATAAACTGTTGCTAAAGATATTTTTTCACTTAGTTTTTCTTCAATAATTTTTTTTAGATCATTTACTGTAAAGTGAAAAGTTTTTTCAGGTGAGAAAAGCACTTCACAAATTTTTAACCTTTGTCTTGTAGGTCTTAAGCCTGATTCTCTAAGTTTTTTTGTATAAATATTTAAATTTATCATTATTGTTTATAACAGTTCTAAACTATTTCTATATTATAATCTTAATAAATCAAGTATTAAAGTCTTTAAATTTATGAAAAAAAACTCATTTACATATGATGAGCTAATAAGCTGTGGTAATGGTGAACTTTTTGGCCCAGGTAACGCAAAATTACCACTTCCACCAATGCTCATGTTTGATAGGATAACTGAAATTAATGATGTTGGTGGAGCTTTTAATAAAGGCACCATAAAAGCTGAACTCGATATTAAAGACGACCTTTGGTTTTTTGATTGTCACTTTAAGGGTGATCCAGTCATGCCCGGTTGTCTTGGTTTAGATGCAATGTGGCAACTAGTTGGATTCTATCTTGGGTGGCTTGGAAATCCTGGAAAAGGACGAGCTTTAGGAGTAAGTACTGTAAAGTTTACAGGTGAAGTTTTAAAAAGTGTTAAAAAAGCAACATATGTAATTGATATGAAAAAAATTATGTCTCCTGGTGGTACTTCCGTCGGTTTAGCCAATGGGTTATTATTTGCAGATGACAAAAAAATATATTCAGCTGACAATTTAAAAGTGGGGTTATTTAAATAATGAGAAGAGTAGTGGTTACAGGTTTAGGTGTTGTTTCGTGTTTGGGAAATAATCAAGAAGAAGTTTATCAATCTCTTTTAAATTCAAAATCAGGGCTATCTTTTTGTGAAGAATATAAAGAGCACAATTTAAGAAGTCATATTCATGGTAAACCAAACATTAAAATTGAAGATCACATAGATAGAAAAACAATTAGATTTATGGGGTCTGGTTCTGCTTATAATTATGTAGCTATGAAGGAGGCTATTAAAGATTCCGGACTAGAAGATAGCGAAGTGAGTAATTTTAAAACTGGGATCGTTATGGGTTCTGGTGGACCTTCAATTGAAAATGTTGTTTTGTCAGTTGATAAAACAAGAGCTAAGACACCAAAATTAATGGGGCCATTTATTGTTCCAAGAACTATGGCTAGTACCTCTTCGGCAACTCTTGCTGTGCCTTTTAAAATAAAAGGAGTGAACTATACGATGAGTTCTGCTTGTGCAACGAGTGGACACTGCATTGGTCATGCAAGTGAATTAATTCAAATGGGTAAACAGGATATTGTTTTTGCTGGTGGAAGTGAAGAATTACACTGGGCAATGACTGCAATGTTTGATGCTATGACTGCATTGTCTTCTAAATATAATGATACACCTGAAACTGCTTCAAGAGCTTACGACAAGACTAGAGATGGCTTTGTAATAGCAGGTGGTGGTGGTGTTTTGGTACTTGAAGAATACGAACACGCAAAAGCTAGAGGTGCAAATATATATGCTGAATTAACAGGCTATGGCGCTACTTCTGACGGGTACGATATGGTTGCTCCGTCAGGTGAAGGTGCTGTTAGATGTATGAAGATGGCTTTGGCGACTGCTAAAAACAAAATGGATTACTTAAACACTCATGGAACTTCAACTCCAGTTGGTGACATAACAGAACTAAGAGGTGTTGGAGAAGCATTTGGTTCAGAGGTGCCAAAAATTAGCTCTACTAAATCACTTTCAGGTCACCCACTAGGTGCTGCATCAGTTCATGAAGCAATTTATAGTTTAATCATGATGAAAAATAGTTTTATTACAGCTTCAGCTAACATCACCGACATGGATGATGAGGCTAAAAAATTTCCAATCGTAACTAAGACAGAAACAGGAGTTACTTTAAACTCTGTAATGTCTAACAGTTTTGGTTTTGGTGGAACAAATGCAACTTTAATTTTTGAAAAAATTTAATTTATGAGTTTGATGAAAGGTAAAAGAGGATTAATCATGGGTGTTGCCAATGAAAGATCTATAGCTTGGGGTATTTCGCAAAAACTTGCAGAAGCCGGAGCAGAGCTTGCATTCACTTATCTTGGTGATGCATTAAAAAAAAGAGTTATTCCTTTAGCAGAAAAATTAAATTCAAAAGCTACTTTTAGTTGTGATGTTGAAAACAAAGAAGAGGTTATAAAACTTTTTAATGATATTAAATCACAATGGGGGCAAATAGATTTTGTGGTCCATGCGGTTGCTTTTTCAGATAAAGCAGAATTATCAGGTGAATATTTAGATACATCTAGAGAAAATTTTTTAAGAAGTATGTTAATTTCATGCTTTTCATTTACCGAAGTTGCTAAAGAAGCTTCTAAGATAATGAAAGAGGGTGGAAGTATGTTAACTTTAACTTACGAGTCTACTAAGGCTATTCCAAATTATAATGTGATGGGTGTTTGTAAGTCAGCATTAGAGGCTAGTGTTAAATATCTTGCAAGAGATTTGGGTGCTAAAGGCATAAGAGTAAATGCAATAAGCGCAGGACCAATTAAAACTTTAGCAGCTTCTGCTATTGGAGATGCAAAATTCTTATACAAATGGAATGCGGATCACTCTTTCTTAAAAAGAAACGTTGATATCCAAGATGTTGGCAACTCAGCTTTATACCTTTTAAGCGAACTTGCTGGTGGTGTTACGGGTGAAATTCATTACGTAGATGCTGGTTATAATAAGGTTGGAATGCCTGACCCTAAGAATATTACCTAAAATATAGTTTAATTTAGTTAAAAAAAAACCCCCAGAACTTTCATTCCAGGGGTTTAGAATTTTAATTTAAGTTATTAGGCTTTAGCTTCTGTCTCAGTAGCTACTTGTTTCATAGAAAGTTTAACTTTACCTCTATCAAAACCAATTACTTTAACAGTAACTTCATCACCTTCTTTTACAACATCAGTAACTTTTTCCACTCTTTTAGCAGCAAGTTCTGAGATGTGAACAAGACCATCTTGTTTACCTAAGAAATTGACAAAAGCACCAAATTCCATAATTTTCATTACTTTACCTGTGTAGATTTTATTCATCTCAGGTTTAGCAATAATATCTTTAATCATTTGCATGGCAATGTTTCTGGACTCTTCGTCTGGAGCAGCAACAGTTACTACACCATCGTCATTCACATCGAGTTTAGCACCTGATTTTTCAACAATCTCTCTAATTGTTGCTCCACCTTTTCCAATCACAGCTGCGATATCTTTTTTATCAACAGTAATTTGTTCCATTTTTGGAGTGTGTTCACCAACATCAGCTCTTGATTCACTTAAAACTTTATTCATTTCACCTAAGATGTGAACTCTTCCTTCTTTAGCTTGTTTTAAAGCCTGCTCCATAATTTCAAATGTGATACCTGTGATTTTGATATCCATTTGAAGTGAAGTAATTCCATCTTTAGTTCCAGCAACTTTAAAGTCCATGTCTCCCAGATGATCTTCATCACCTAAAATATCTGACAAGACACTAAAATCATCACCTTCTTTAATTAATCCCATTGCAATACCTGCAACTGGTTCTTTAATCGGCACACCAGCATCCATTAGCGCAAGAGATGCACCACAAACACTCGCCATTGAGGAAGAGCCATTAGACTCTGTAATATCTGACACTACTCTGAAAGTGTAAGGGAACTCTTCTTTTGCAGGTAATGAAGAATTAATTGCTCTCCATGCTAATTTTCCATGACCAACTTCACGTCTTCCAGTTCCAATTCTTCCAGTTTCACCGACTGAGAAAGGAGGGAAGTTGTAATGAAGCATAAATCTTTCTCTATGCTGTCCATCTAAACTTTCCAATCTTTGTTCATCATCAGATGTACCTAAAGTAGTAGTAACAATCGCCTGTGTTTCACCTCTAGTAAATAGAGCTGATCCGTGAGTTCTTGGTAAAACACCAACTTCACACTCGATAGCTCTTACGTCAGCTAAACCTCTGCCATCAATTCTTTTTTTGTTTTTAAGAATGTCAGTTCTAACGATTTTCTTTTCAAGATTTTTTAATTCATCATTAACATTGAAATCAGAATAATTTTCATCATCTGCAAAAAGCTGCTTGGCTTTATTAGAAATTTCTGAAATTTGATTTGATCTATCCTGCTTGTCTATTGTTCCAAAAGCTTTAATTAAATCTGCTGTAAAATTTTCTTCAAGTTTTTTCTTAACTTCAGATAAATCTTTCTTTTCAACAGTCCATTCTGGTTTTCTGCATTCTTTTGCAAGTTCCTCAATCATTTCAATTACTGGAACAAAACCTTTATGACCAAACTTAACTGCATCTAACATTACTTCTTCTGTTAAGCCTGATGTTTCAGACTCAACCATAAGCACAGCATCTTTAGTACCTGCTACAACTAAATCTAAAGTAGAGTTTTCTAGCTCTGCTTTTGATGGGTTTAAAATGTATTTACCATCAACTAAACCAACTCTTGAAGCACCCACAGGACCCATAAATGGCATTCCTGAAATAGCTAGCGCCGCTGAAGAAGCTGTAATTGCTAAAATATCTGGTTGATTATCTTTGTCATATGAAATTACCGTTGGTAATAACTGAACTTCATTTTTAAATTCACTTGGAAACAAAGGTCTGATTGGTCTGTCAATTAATCTTGAGATCAATTGTTCGCTTTCAGTTGGTCTTGCTTCTCTTTTAAAATATCCTCCAGGAATTTTACCACCTGCGTAATATTTTTCTTGGTAATTTACAGATAGCGGAAAATAATCCATATCTGGATTTACTCTTTTTGCTCCTACTACTGTTGCTAAAATAACTGTTTCACCACATGAAGCAATGATTGCTCCATCAGCTTGTCTTGCTACTTTACCTGTCTCTAAGCTTATTTTCTTTCCTGCTACTTCAATTTCCTTCTTATATACTTTAAACATTTATTTTCCGTTTCCTTCTATCTATTTTCTTAAATTTAATTGTGTTAATACATTTTTGTAAGAATCGAATTTATTTTTCTTTAAATATTCTAACAATTTTTTTCTTCTATTTACTGCTCTTAACAATCCAACCGAAGAGTGTTTATCTTTTTTGAATTGCTTAATATGTGCTGAAAGAGTTTCAATTTTACCTGTTAATAATGCAATTTGTACTTCTGAAGAACCAGTGTCCTTCTCATGCATTTTTAATTCTTCTGCTTTATTCGTCATACTATTTATGTTCCTATTTGTTTGTTTGTTTTATTAAGTTTTCTATTTTTTCTGCGTATTCAAAAGAGTCATCTTTAGCAAAAAGTATTTTTGGAATATATTTCATAAATACTTTTTTAGATAAAACTTTTCTAATTAAAAAAGAATATTCTCTTAATTTTTTAATAACTTTTTCTGTATCTTTTCCTCCTAGAGGCAATACATACGCTTTGGCAATTTTAAGATCTTGACTCATTTTTACTTCTGTAACCGTAACGGTGTTAGTTTCTAAATTGGGCACCTTAGCTTCATTTCTAGCAAAAATCATACCTAAAGATTGCTTAATCATCTCTCCAACACGTAATTGTCTTTGTGATACTGGTTTTCCTGTTTTATCTACCATTATACCGTTCTCTCGGTAGAAGTTGAACTATAAGCCTCTATTGTGTCATTTTTTTGAAAATCAACAAAGTCTTTGAGTGTTATTCCACATTCTTGGCCATTGCTAACCTGTTTAGCCTGATCTTTTTCTCTGAAAATTGTACTAATCTTACCAGTATAAATAATTGCTCCATCTCTAATTAATCTAGCATTAGCACCACTAGCTATTTCTCCATCAGTTACCTTGGAGCCTGCAACTTTTCCTGTACCTGAAACTTTAAAGATTTCTAAGATTTGAGCTGTACCATTGATTGTTTCTTGAACATCTGGAGCAAGAAGTCCTGACATTCTCAATTTAATATAATCTAAAACCTCATAAATAATATTGTATGAAGAAATTTTAATTTTTTCATTCTCTGCTAATTTCTTTGCTTCTTTGCTAGGCTTAACATTAAATGCAATTAGAGTAGCATTAGATGCTTTTGCTAATGTCACATCAGTTTCTGTCACCATTCCTATGTCTGATAGAATAATTTTAGGTTTTACTTCATCATGTGTAATTTGATTGATAGCACTTTTAATTGCTTCAGCAGATCCATGCACATCTGATTTTATAATAATATTTAATTCTGCAGCAGATTTATCAGCAAAGGCGGAATCTTGTGTTGCAAGAGTTAACGGGCTTCCTCCTGTTTTAGTTTCATCAGCTCTGTTCTCACTTAATGTTTTCGCTTCTTTTTCAGAATCTACTACAATAAAATCATCTCCAGATTTAGCAGCACCGTTAATTCCTAAAATTTCAACAGGTGTTGATGGAGGTGCTTCTTTAATGGTTTTTCCTTTATCATTAATTAAAGCTCTTACTTTCCCCCATTTTAATCCACTAACAAAGAAGTCTCCTCTTTTAATTGTTCCTGAAGTTACCACAACAGTTGCTACTGCTCCTCTGCCCACATCAATTTTTGATTCTAAAACAATTCCTGTTGCCTTAGATTCAAAATCAGTTTTTAAGTCTAAAATTTCAGCTTGTAGCACAACTGCTTCCACTAATTTATCTAAATTTTTTTTTGTTTTCGCAGAGATTTCAACCATCAAAGTATCTCCTGATAAATCTTCTGCAATAAGCTCATATTCTAAAAGTTGATTTTTAATTTTTTGCGGATCTGCCTCTGGTAAATCACATTTATTTATTGCAACAACTATTGGGACATTTGCAGCTTTTGCATGCTTTATAGACTCAATTGTTTGAGGTTTAACACCATCATCTGCTGCAACAACTAGCACTACAACATCTGTTAGTTTTGATCCTCTTGCTCTCATTTCAGTAAAGGCTGCGTGACCTGGTGTGTCTATAAAGGTTATCCTACTTGACTCGTGCTCTATTTGATAGGCGCCAATGTGTTGTGTAATTCCACCAAATTCTCCAAGTACTACATTTGCATTTCTTAAAACGTCAAGCACTGAAGTTTTACCATGATCAACATGTCCCATTACAGTTACTATTGGAGGTCTATTTCTAAGGTTTTCAGATCTCAACTCTTTAATTTTTTGAATAATTTCTTCAGCTTTTGTTTCTCTTATAGGGTTGTGGCCAAATTCTTTTACTAAATATTCAGCTGTATCTGCTGCTAGTGTCTGGTTGATAGTAACCGTTACACCCATTTCAAATAAATGTTTAATAACGTTATTAGATTGTTCAGCCATTCTATTAGATAGCTCTCTAACTGTGATTGCCTCAGGAATATTAACATCTCTCTTTATTGGTTTTAAGCTTTCTTGAAGTTCTTCTTTAGTAAGCTCTCTATTTTCTTTTAACTTGGCTCTTTTAAGTGAAGCCATACTTCTTGATCTTGCTTCAATCTCATCACTTAAAGCTCTTGAAACTGTTAATTTTAATTCTCTTTTTTTTGTATCAGGTTTTCCCGATTCACCTTTAAGTCTTCTGGTTGCTCTTTGTTCAGCTAATTTACGTTTTTCATAATCATTGGTAATTGATGAGGCTGGTTTATTTGTTAGATTGGTTCTTGGAGTAAAGGTTCCAGGTTGACTTTCCGCTAGTTTTGACCTCACACTAGCAGGTCTACTAAAGTTAGACCTAGGGGCAAATTTACTTGTTTTTTTTTCAATTACAACTGAGTTTTTACTTTGAGTTTTTGCTAACTCTATATTCTCTATCGATTTCTTGGCTATACCAGAAAGTGTTAATTTTGTTTTTTTGTTGTCCATATTTCATTACTCAATCTTTATAAATTATATTTCTCGCAGACATAATTAGTTCGTCTGCTTCAGTTTTTGATAAAGCAAAATCTTCAAGATATCCTTGAATTTTTATTCTTTCTCCTTTTACAACATCGTAACCACCAGTTAATTCATCAGACGCAAGGTCTGCAAAATCTTCTAGTTTTAAAATCTTTTGCTCCCCAAGTGTAACTAGCATTCCTGGCGTTAGTCCTTTATGGTTTATAAGGTCATCTTGTAGTCCCAAGTCTTTAATTCTTTTTGTGATATCCTCTTGATCTTTTTTGTAAAAATCTTTTGCTCTCTCTATTAAAGCTTTAGCTGTGTCTTCTTCTATTCCTTCAATTTTAATTAAACTTTCTGGTGTACTATCTTTAATATCTGAAATTGAAGAAAAACCTTCAGCTACAAGTAATTGGCCCAAAGTTTCATCTAATTCTAAATTTTTAACGAAATTTTCAGTTTTTTCTTTAAACTCTAACTGTCTTCTTTCTGAATCTTCTGCATCAGTCATTATGTTAATTTCATAATTTAATAATTTTGTAGCCAATCTAACATTTTGACCTCTACGACCAATTGCTTTACTTAAATTTTCTTCTGTTAAAATTACATCTAATTTTTTTGCTACACTATCAACATTTACTCTTTGAACCTCAGCTGGTGATAACGCATTTGAAACTACTATCGCTGGATCTTCAGACCAATTCACAATATCAATTTTTTCTCCTTGTAGTTCGTTAACTACTGCTTGAACTCTAGATCCCCTCATACCAACACAGGCTCCAACTGGATCTAACGAAGTATCAACTGCTTTAACACAAATTTTTGCTCTACTTCCTGGGTCTCTTGCGGATGATTTAATTTCTATTAAACCATCATAAATTTCTGGAACTTCTTGTACAAATAGTTTTTCCATAAATTTTGGATGTGCTCGTGATAAAAATATCTGCTGTCCTCTAGGCTCTCTTTTAACATCATAGCAATAAGCTTTAATTCTATCTCCTGCTTTTATATTTTCTCTGGGGATCATTTCATTTTTTTGAATGATCGCCTCTGCTCTTCCTAAATCAATTATTACATTACCAAATTCTAAACGCTTAACAATACCACTTAAGATTGAATCTTTTTTATCTATAAAATCATTATATTGTCTTTCACGCTCTGCTTCTCTTACATTAAAACTAATAACTTGTTTTGCAGT
This sequence comes from uncultured Candidatus Pelagibacter sp., assembly GCA_905612375.1. Lineage (GTDB taxonomy): Bacteria > Pseudomonadota > Alphaproteobacteria > Pelagibacterales > Pelagibacteraceae > Pelagibacter. Next base: position 16,613 of record CAJQRS010000002.1, on the reverse strand, counting down.
TTGTGCTGCTATACGACCAAAATCAAAAGAGGGCAATGGTTGTAAAATTTCATCACCAATTTTTTTATCTTTATTTTCTTCACTTAAGATAATTGCATCTTGAAGATTAATTTCCGTATTTGTATTTTCTATTTTTTCTACAACTATTAATTTTCTAAAAATTCCAATGTCACCATTTTCTCTATTTATTAAAACTTTAATTTCATTATCTTGACCAAATTTAGATTTAGCAGCTTTTGCAATTCCTGTTTCCATGGAATCAATAATCAATTCTTTATCTATAGATTTTTCTAAGGCTACAGCCTCAGCTATTCTTAATAATTCTAGTTTATCAGATCTTCTATTTAACATATTTTTATTTTCTAAAAAAAAATGGGCTGGAGCCCAATCTGTAATTTCAATAATGTAATGGCAATATATAAAGAATTTTTTTTAATTCAATAAGAACTATTTAGAAAAAACACCCATTTTATCAGTCTTTTCCCAAGAAAATGACCCATCAGCTTCTGGCACTCTTCCGAAATGACCATAAGCTGCTGTTTTCTCATAAATTGGTTTATTTAAACTCAGCATTTCTCTTATTCCTCTTGGACTTAAATCAAAATTTTGTGAAATTTTTTCTGAAACAAATTTATTTTTTTCTAAGTCGTTATCAAATAGATCTACATAAATTGACAAGGGTTTGGAAACTCCAATTGCATAAGCTAATTGAATTAAACATTTTTCAGAAATTTTAGAAGCAACAATATTTTTTGCAATATATCTTGCTGCATAAGCTGCTGATCTATCTACTTTAGTTGGGTCCTTACCAGAAAAAGCTCCACCACCATGCGGTGCTGCTCCACCATAAGTATCAACAATAATTTTTCTACCAGTTAAACCACAATCTCCATCTGGTCCACCTATTACAAAGTTTCCAGTTGGGTTTACATAAAATTCTTTTTCATCAAAATCTTTTAAAAATTTTTCTGGAATAGATTTTATCATATAGGGTGTTAGTAATTCTCTTACTTTAGCTTGATCTATATCCGCAGAGTGTTGAGAGGATATAACAACTGATTTAACTTTAGTTGGTTTTCCATCAATATATTCAAAAGTAACTTGGCTTTTTGAATCTGGCTCTATATTTTTCAATATTCCAGATTTTCTATCTTCAGCCATAAGCCTTAAAATTTTGTGCGCATAATGAATAGGTGCTGGCATTAACTCTTCTGTTTCATTACACGCGTAACCAAACATTATCCCTTGATCTCCAGCTCCCTCTTCCTTATTGCCCACGGAGTCTACACCCATAGCTATATCTGCAGATTGTGAGTGAAGGTGACTTTCTATCTTTGTTGCCTCTCTCCATGTAAAACCATCTTGATCATAACCAATGTCTTTAATACATTCTCTAACTTTTTGAATAAGCTCCTCTTCTTTAATCTCTGGACCTCTTACTTCACCAGCAAGAACAACTTTATTTGTTGTAGTTAGTGTCTCACATGCAACTCTAGAAAAAGGATCTCCAGCTAGATAACTATCTACAACCATATCCGAAATACGATCTGATACTTTGTCAGGATGCCCTTCTGAAACTGACTCGCTAGTAAATAAAAAATTTTTTAAATTACTCATATTCAAGTTTATTAAATGAAAAAATTAAAAAAATATATATTAAAATTAATATTAAAAAGATTTTGTTCCCATATAACATAAAAAATGTGGATTTAACTAATTTACTCTCAGATAATTCTACATTTCCTGTTAATCCAAGTTTTACTTCTTGTTCTACAATTCCTATAGGGTTAATAATGGCAGAAATTCCATTATTTGCAGACCTAATAATATATTTACCACTTTCAATAGATCTAAATATACTGTGCGCCAAATGTTGTTTGGGGCCTATAGAGTTTCCAAACCAACCATCTTCTGAAATATTAATTATATAATCAAAATTATTATCTCTGGATAATTTACCAGAATAAATTATTTCGTAACAAATTAAAGGAAGTAAATTTAAGTCAATTTTACTATTTTTTATATTTATTGGAAACCTAGTTTCTCCACTAGTAAAAGATTGGTAGCCATTAGTTACAGTTTTAAGGCCTATTAGACTAAAAATATTCTCAAAGGGAATAAACTCTCCAAATGGTACCAATTCAACTTTATTGTAATTTTCAATGAGTTCTAGCTTGTTGTTGAATATAGCCATTGAGTTAAAAAATAAATTTTTGTCATTTTTTTTCTCTACACTAGTTAGACCCATAATAATTAAGTCATCTTCTCCAAAGTTATTTAGAAATAATTTTTTATAAACACTCATTTCTTTTAAATAACTGTCAGGAATAATTCCTTCTGGCCATAAATAAATTGTAGGGTCTTTTTTGGTTGGGGCACTTAATTCTATAAGTTCATTAATTATTTTTAACTCATCTTGTTTTGAATAAAATCTATCTAGACTAATATTTGGTGATATTGCTTTTATTGTATACGAATTTTTTACACTTTCTGAAGAATTGAAATTGTCATTTTTTATATGACCGAGCACTAAAAATGCAGTGGATAATAAAATAAATAAAAAACAAACCATAATTTCTACTCTAGATTTTCTTAAAATAAATAAGGCAGGGACGGTAAATAAAGAGATACAAATTAAATTAAAAGAATAGGTTCCAATCATAGAAAGGATTTGAATAAAATAAATACTTTTTGAAAAACTAAAGGCGATTAAATTCCAAGGAAAACCTGTAAGTACAGACCCTCTGATAAATTCAATTGTGCCAAATAAAATTGAAAAAATAAAAAAAGAACTAGCTGCATTTTTTGAGTAGAGAATTGAAAATATATATGTCATTAAGCCATAAAATATAGCCAAAGAAGCTGGCAATAAAATTATAGCAATTGGAATTAAAAACTTAAAACTCTGATCAAAAGTCAATGAAATTGCTATCCAATACAAACTAAATAAAAAATATCCAAACCCAAAACACCACCCATATTGAAAAAGGGATTTATTATCAGATGTTATTTTTTTTTTATTAAAAATAAAAATAAAAAATAAAGAAAAAGTAATAAAATTAATTATAAAATAATTATATGGAGGTAAGCTATAAGAGCTTATTGCTCCTAAAAAAAATATATAAATGTAATTTAAATAATTTTTTTTAAACAATGTTGACAATCCTTTTTTTAACAGTTTGATAAATTTTTTCTTCTTCAATTAACATCACTTTAAAATCTTTTAATTTTATATGGTCATACCCCAATAAATGTAAAAAACCGTGAATAAAAATCTTAGTTACTTTATTTTTAAACTCTAGATCGCTTAAGGTTTTTGGTTTATTCATAAAATCATAGCTAATAATAATGTCTCCAATATAAGATGTTTTTTTTATATTTATTCTTTTTTCAGAAGGGAAGGACAAAATATCTGTAGCTTTATTTTTATTCCTAAATTTTTTATTCAGTTTTTTAATATTTGTATTATTTGAAAGCAAAATAGTTAGGCTTACTTTTTTTTTGATAAATCTATATTTTTTAGGAAATATCCTTGCCAAAGAATTAAAAAAAATATCTATATTTTTAATTTTTTTGCTCCAAAGATTATTCTCGGAAACTACATCAATACTAATCATTTTCTTGATCTGAATACGCCTTTACAATCTTAGAGACTAGGGGGTGCCTAACTACATCGGAGTGATCAAAATCTATCACAGAAACTTCATCTAAATGTCCTAATAATTTTTTAGATCTACTTAATCCAGACATGTTCTTGTGAGGTAAATCAATTTGAGATGGATCACCATTTATAACAATTTTTGAATTCTCTCCAATACGTGTTAAAAACATCTTAATCTGTGTATCAGTTGCATTTTGCGCTTCATCTAAAATTGCAAAAGAATTTTTTAAAGTCCTACCCCTCATAAATGCGAGTGGTGCTATTTCAATGTCACCAACTTCAATCATTTTTTGAATTTTATCAAAGTCAAAAAGATCATATAAAGAATCATATAAAGGACGAAGATAAGGGTCTACTTTTTCCTTCATGTCTCCAGGCAAAAAACCTAATCTTTCACCAGCCTCCACTGCTGGTCTTGATAGGATAATTCTTTCAATCTTTTTATCAAGTAACAATGTCAGTCCAACAGCAACGGCCAAAAATGTTTTGCCTGTTCCAGCGGGTCCTGCTGATATAACAATATCACTTTGTCTTAAGGCTCTAACATATTCTTTTTGTCTTTCTGATCTTGGTATAACTGATTTTTTGGGGGTTTTAATTATGTCTGAAACATTTTGATTTTTTACTTTTTCTTCAATCATAAATTTATCTACCGAAGAGATTATATCTTTTTTTTCTATACTGCCATTATTTATAAACTGGTTGGCTAAAAACTGAATAGCATTTTTTGCAATTTCATTTTGTTTTGGTGTTGATTTTATTAAAATAGAATTACCTCTAGAATATAAGTCAGTATTGGTAATTTTTTCTAATTCTTTTAAATTTTCATTAAATTCACCGACAACACCCATTAACAAATCATTGTCTTGAAATATGACACTCAAAGAATTGTTATCCGAATAGACAATTTTGAGAATAGAATTAATTTTTTTTGATGCTACATTCTTCAACTTTTAGGCTACCTTCTTTTTATTGTTTTCTTTTAGTGAACCAAACAAACTATTTTGATTACTACTTGTTATTTCTATTTGCACAACTTTTCCTATACAATTAGTATTGCCGTCAAAAATTACCGATGTCATGAACTCCGTTCTGCCAAATAATTTAATTCCATCTTTCATTTTATTTTCAACCAAAACATTAAGTATCTTACCTTCTAAAGATTTATTTTTATTTATTTGATTTTCAAATAATTTTTTTTGAATTATTTCTAATCTTTGTTTTGATTTTTTTTTATCAACTAACTCTAGGTCAGCGGCAACAGTGCCTGGCCTTGGGCTAAAGATGAAAGAATACGAGTTGGTAAATTTTATTTTCTCTATTAACTGTAATGTGTGTTTAAAATCATCATCACTTTCCTCAGGGTATCCAATAATAAAATCACTTGAAAACTCTATATTAGGATTGATCTTTTTTAATTTTTCATAAATTATTAAATATTCTTCAATAGTGTGTTTTCTATTCATTTGTCTTAAAATTTTGTTTGATCCACTCTGCACTGGTAGATGGACTAAGGGCATTAGTTTAGTCGATTTTTTATAAACATTTATTAAATCATCAGTCATGTCTTTGGGGTGAGATGTGGTATATCTAATTCTCTCAAGCTCATTAAGACTTTCTAGCTTCAATAATAAATCAGATAATCTAAATTCTTTATTTTCACTTTTATAACTATACGCGTTAACATTTTGCCCTAAAAGAATAATTTCTTTGGCTCCACTTTGAACTATTTCTCTAGCTTCATTTATTATCTGATCAAATGGTCGAGAATATTCGGGTCCACGCGTATATGGAACAACACAAAAATGACAAAACTTGTCACATCCTTCTTGGATTGTTAAAAAAGAAGACACTTTGCTATCTTTATTTTTAATTTTACTCAAATAATCAAATTTTGAAATTGTATCAAACTCAGTTTCTTCTTTTCTTTTTTTTTTTATGATGTGCTCTTTAATAGTGTCATTAATTTTGTGATACGATTGAGGTCCAATAACTATATCGATATAAGGTTCTCTCTTTAGCATCTCCTGATTTTCTGCTTGTGCCACACATCCTGCTACAATGACAATTGGTTTTTTTTTAAATCTAAAAATCTTTTTTACTCTTCCAATCTCGTGATAAACCTTTTCTTTAGCTTTGTCTCTTATGTGACACGTATTTAAAAGATAGCAATTTGCATCTTCATACTTTTCTGTTTTTTCAAAACCTATTTTTTTAACTGTATCAAATATACGATTTGAGTCATATTCATTCATTTGACATCCAAAAGTTTTAATAAATATTTTTTTTAACATCAGATTAGGATTTCTTTTTAATTCCATATAATTCTAATTTATGATCCACTAAACGATATCCATACTTTTCTGCAATTTTTTCTTGTAGTTTTTCAATTTCTTCATCAACAAACTCTATAATTTCTCCTGACTTAACATCAATTAAATGGTCATGATGACCTTCATTTAATTCTTCGTATCTTGCTTTCCCTCCTTTAAATTCATGTTTTGCTAAAATCCCAGATTCTTCAAATAGTTTTACCGTTCTATAAACTGTAGCAATACTAATTTTTGAGTCAATTTTTGAAACTCTATTATAAAGTTCATCTACATCTGGATGATCATTTGACTCTGACATAATTTTAGCAATAATTTTTCTTTGGTCTGTAAGTTTAACTCCTTTGGCTAAACACTTTTGTTCAATATTTTCTGACATAGTTAATTTTAACTTAAATAAATAGGATTAATCAAATTCTTTTTAATTTTATATTTTTCACATAATTGTGGTACATCTGAATATTTGATACTTTCAGATTGCTTAAAATCTTCAAAACTAAAGCAATAATAATCAATTTTTTTAGTTAAAAACAACGCTTTGATTGTAGATAGGGAGTTTCTAATGCCCGCAAAGCTACCTGGTCCTCTATTAACATAAATAGCACTTATATCTTCTAAAGAGCTTTTATTATCTTTTAAAAATTCATTAATTAGTGTCATCAGTTTTTCAAAATTTATTTTACTATTTTCATGACTACAAGTATAAATATTCAATCCAATAATGAACGTTAAAAAAATTTTATCTTTTGCAGCATCTACTATTAAGTTATTCATTATAATATTATTATTTAATTCTAACTCTAATGCAGAAGAAAAAAATATCAAATATTATTCTGAAGATAAGGGTATTCTTTCATTAATGTACCATAGATTTGATGAAAATAAATACCCATCAACAAATATCCAAATGGATGTTTTTAAGAAACAAATTAAAATAATTACGAATTTAAAATATAATTTTTATGACCCAAAAGACTTAGAACAAAAATTTAATACTCCAAAGTTAGAAAAAAAAATACTTATTACTATAGATGATGCATTTTCTTCATTTTATGAGGTTGCCTGGCCATATTTAAAAAAAAGAAAGATTCCATTTATTCTTTTTGTTTCAACGAAGTCTGTTGGAAGAAATGGGTACATGACTTGGAGTCAAATTAAAGAATTAGAGATGGAGGATACAGTATATATAGGAAATCATTCTCACTCCCACAATTATTTAGTAAACCTAGAAAATGAAGATTTTATAAGAGATATTGATACCTCATCTTTAATCTTTAAAGAAAAACTAGGATATAACCCTATCTTTTTCTCTTATCCTTTTGGAGAGTATAGCTCACTTATAAAAAAATATATTTCCAAAAATTTTAAGTTTTCTTTTGGTCAGCACTCTGGGGTAATTGATGTGAATAAAGATCGCTACGAAATTCCAAGATTTCCAATTAATGAGAAATATGGTGATCTAAAAAGGTTTCAATTTTTAATCAATCTTAATCCGCTGCAATATAAAATTTTACATCCTAATGAAAAATATTTAATAAATGATAATAACCCTCCAAAATTCTTGGTGGAATTTTTTGATGAACAAAACAATATAAATAATATTAATTGTTTTTCAGATGAAGGAGGAAGGTGGAAAAAATCTAATATCAAATTCAATCAAAACATATTAAGTTTAAATTTTAGAGAGAAGTTTAATTTTAGAAGAGGAAGAGTAAATTGCTCCCTTAATGATGATGGAATATGGAGATGGTTTGGAGTCCAATTTTCTGTTAAATTAAACTCTCTAAATTAATACTTGATGGCAATAACTTTGCATCATCAAAGTCTGTTAAATCATTTTGTTTTATTATTTGTTGTAGAACCTTGACATATTGTTTCCCAGTTTCTGCATACTTATCTAAGTGTTTAGTAAGAATCATGCTGTCTAGTTTTTTTCCTTTATCTCTCAATTCAGCCCTAGTACTCCTGAAGTCTTTATAAGAAGAGTGAGTATTTAAGTTTCTTTGATACGCTCTGACTGAAGCTTGTAATACTTTAAATTTCATTACCTTATGTGTGCTATTATCATCTGCTTCTGAGGGTTTTATTCCTTCACCAGACCAGGTCCATTGACCAAACAATGCATTACCCTCTTGTGCAAATCTTGATGTGCCCCAACCCGTTTCTTTTGCTGCTTGTGCAATGGCCATAGAGACTGGAACTTCATCCATTCTAATCTTTAATGATGATAAGTCTTTATTTGCTATTCCGTATTGTTTGAATCTTGAATTTAACCAAACTTTTTCAGCTTTTGTATTCATGCTTTTATTTAAAATACTAAAAAGCTTTTTTCTATCTAATCTAATATTATTATTTTCTTGAATTATTAATGGCAAAATAATTTGAATAAAAAGATTTTTTCTTTTTTTTGTATTTTCTATTTTTATGATTTCACTTGGCAGCAGTGATAATGAAATTGGTTTAACTAACTTATTTTTTCTTACATCTTGTAAACTATAATTCGTAGATTTAAATAATTCCTCAATTGTTGCTGCACTCAATCTTATTGAGTTAGTAGGTTGCTCATCAAGTATCAATATATCTTCAAATAAAAATTTGGGATTTTTAACTTTATCTGATTCAATATCCTTTTTTTCTAATAATTTTTTTAAATCATTTTTTGAACTGTTTTCAAAGTCTGCAGAAATAAATGATGTATTTTTTGAAAACTCAACAATTATTGGAATAATAAAAAAAAAGGATATTATAGTCAGGCTAGCCAAAAAAGTTCTGGGTATACTTCCTAGGTTATTCTCTTTTTTTGGGTTTTTTTTTTGGTTTATTATAAAAATCTGTTTTTTTAAATACTTTCTTACTTCATCAATTGAGAATTTTTTTTTCATGATTATATTGCAACAACCTCTTTTACTTCAGGCAAATAATGACACAAAAGATTTTGGACTCCTTGTTTAAGTGTCATAGTTGAACTTGGACATCCTGAACAACTTCCTTGTAATTCTACTTTCACTACACCATTTTTAAACTCTTTAAATTTTATATCACCACCATCTTTAGCAACCGCCGGTCTAATTTTTGTCTCAAGAATATTTATAATTTTTTTTTCAATTTCATTGTATTCTTCTTTTTTTCCCTTAGATAATTCATTTGCAATAACAAATTCTTTACCAGTAGCATAAAAATCATTAATTAGTGAAATGACTATATGTTTAATATCTTCCCAGAGCATATCTTCTTTTTTGTTAATAGATAAAAAATCTTCTCCCAAAAATATTCCCGTTACTCCATTGATAGACAAAAGATTTCTTACTAGTTCATTGTCTGTATCTTCTTTTTTTGTTACTTCAAAAGAACCACAATTAGATACATTTTTTCCTGGTAAAAACTTAAGGGAATTTGGATTTGGTGTTACTTCGGTTTGAATGAACATACTTTTATATATAGTGGTAAATGTCTAAATTTAAACTAATTAATATATTTTATTAAAAACCTACTAATTCTTTAATTTCTTTAATCTTTTTTGAGGCAATTTTATCCGCTTTAACAGATCCTTCTAATAAAATTGTATCTAAATATTTTTCGTCATTTAGTAATTTTTTAATTTCTTTTGAAATTGGCTCAATTGTTTCAGTTAGAGCTTCTGATAGTTTTTCTTTAAATGTAGAAAAATTTTTTTCATTAAATTCATTTATAGAATTTTCCAAATTTTGATTTTTTAAACTTGAATAAATTCTCAATAAATTTTCTGCTTCTGGCCTATTAGCTAAATCTTTAGCTTCTTTAGGTAGTGGTAAAGTATCTGTTTTTGCTTTTTTTACTTTATTCAATATTTTTTCTTTATTATCGGTAAGGTTAATTCTACTTAAGTCTGAAGGATCTGATTTACTCATTTTTTTTATTCCATCTTTAAGACTCATTATTCTAGAAAATTGTTTTTGTATTAAAGGCTCAGGTACTTTTAAAAAATCTGGTGCAGTAAAATCATTATTAAATTTTTGTGCAATATCTCTACAAAGCTCTAAATGTTGTTTTTGATCATCTCCAACTGGGACATGCGATGCATCATATAGTAAAATATCTGCAGCCATTAAAACTGGATAGGAATAAAGACCTATACTGGCTTTTTCTTTATCCTTACCAGCTTTTTCTTTAAATTGAGTCATTCTATTAAGCCAACCTATTCTTGAAACACAACTTAAAATCCATGCAGCTTCTGAATGTGCTGAAACCATTGATTGGTTAAAAATTATACTTTGAGCTGGATCAATTCCACATGCAATAAATGTAGCTGCAGTTTCTCTTATATTCTTTTTTAATTCTCTAGGGTCTTGTTTAACCGTTATTGCATGGAGGTCTACAACACAGAAAATACATTGATTTTCTTTTTTATTCTGAAGTTCTACAAAATTCTTAATTGCACCAAGATAGTTTCCAAGATGAAGGTTTCCCGTTGGTTGAACTCCTGAAAAAATTTTTTTACTCATGTTAATAGTTTAAGTTAATATCACTTCTTTTAAAAGCCTTGATTAAAATTGCAATGAAAAGATAAAATACTAGTCCCAATATAACTGCACTGACCAAGTAAATTGCTTTAACGTTTGATTCATAGAAAAATTTTTCATTAAAAAAATAAATTATATAATTGAAAAATATTCCCATTAACATTGAAGCTATTAGAATTTTAATAAATCTAACTATGAAAAAAAAATTAAAATTGAATAAACTTTTTATTTTTAAAAAAATAAACAGTAAAATGACATTAACCCAAGATGCTATTGTGGTTGCTATTGGTATAATCAAAAACCCAACTTCTTTAAAAAAAGTAACACTAATAAATACATTTAATAAAACTGAAGTTAGAGAGATATAAAAAGGCATTTTTGTATTATGTCGTGCGAAAAAAAAAGTTGAAAAAACTTTAATCAAAGAAAATGCTGGCAAACCAATAGCAAAATAAAATAAGGCTTTTCCAGAGTTCTTGACACTCTCTTCATCAAATGACCCATAACCAAATAAAGAAGAGATGATCTCTTCAGATGCTATTAGTAATGCAATTGCCGCAGGTATACTTAAAAATAAACTCAACTCTAATGCTTTATTTTGAATTAGGTTTATTTTTTTTTTTTTATTACTTTGAACATGTTTGGAAAGTTGAGGAAGTATTACTGTACCTATTGCAATTCCTGCAATAGCAAGATTTATTTGATAAATTCTGTCTGCGTAGTAAAGATAGGATACTGCACTAGCTTGAAAAGATGCAATAATTGTTCCTACTAAAATATTTATTTGAGTAACTCCAGAAGAAAAAATACTAGGAAGTAGTTTTTTAAAAAAAATTTTAACCTTACTATTAATTTTAATATGTAGTTTGAATTTTGGAGAAAAATATTTTTTTACAAATAAATATAAAAATATAAATTGTAATAATCCTGCTATAGTAACCGCATAAGACAAGTAATGTACCAATTGATCGTTTAAAATTTTTCCAAAAAGTAACACTCCTATTAAAAGAATATTTAAAATGATAGGTGCAGCCGAAGCTATGGCAAATTTATTGTGTGAATTTAAAATTGCAGAAAAAAAAGATGCTAAACTAATAAACATTAAAAAAGGGAAAGTAATTCTTGTCAAAGTTATAGCTAATTCCATTTTTTGGTAATCACTATCAAATCCTGGTGCAATTAAAAAAACAAATAGTGGCATCAAAATTTCAATAATAAGAACTAAAAAAAATAAACCCACTATAAGTAAATTGAAAATATTATTTGCAAATTTTTGAGATTCTTTTTTATTATTTAATAAGGATGAGTAGCTGGGTACAAATGCTGCATTAAATGTACCTTCTGAAAATAGTCTTCTAAATGTATTTGGAATCCTAAATGCCACAAAGAAAGCATCTGCTAAGGGACCTGCTCCAAGAAATACCGCTATTAGTATGTCCCTTACATAGCCTAGCAATCTACTAATTATAGTGAAGAAACTAAATGTGCCTGTTGACTTAATAAGATTCATAAATCATATTAGTCTTAAATTTGCTACATTTGTATATCTAATTAACTTAAATGAAAAAAACTAAAATAAATCATTACACGGATAAAGAAGCATTAGAATTTCATAGCTTAAATAAGCCTGGAAAAATTGAAATAAATTCTTCAAAACCAATGACAACCAAAAGAGATTTGGCGCTAGCTTATTCTCCAGGTGTTGCTGTTCCTGTTCGGGCTATTTATGATAATCCAGAGACTGCCTATGACTACACTTCTAAAGGAAATCTAGTTGCGGTGATAAGTAATGGCTCTGCAATTTTAGGTATGGGTAATTTAGGCGCATTAGCTTCGAAACCCGTGATGGAAGGTAAAGCAGTTTTATTTAAAAGATTTGCAGATATAGATTCTATAGATTTAGAAATTGATTCACAAAATGTGGATGAAATCATTAATAGTATAAAAAATTTTGCATGCAGCTTTGGTGGAATTAATTTAGAAGATATAGCTGCTCCAGATTGTTTTGTTATTGAAGAAAAGTTAAAAGAAATTTTAGATATTCCTGTTTTTCATGATGATCAACATGGTACAGCAATAATAACTACTGCAGCATTACTCAATGCTTTAGATATAACTGGTAAATCAATAAAAGATATTAAAGTTGTTGTTAATGGAGCTGGTGCTTCTGCGGTCGCTTGTACAAATTTATTTAAAAATAGTGGCGTACCTAATGAAAATGTAACAATGTTAGATCGTAAAGGAGTAATCTATAGAGGAAGAACAGAGAGTATGGATCAGTGGAAATCTGCTCATGCAATTGATACAAAAAATAGAAATTTAGAAGAAGCAATCAATGGTGCTGATGTATTTTTAGGATTATCTGCAAAAGGAGCATTGGCTAAAGAGTTAGTAAAAACTATGGCTAAAAATCCAATAATTTTTGCCTGCGCTAATCCAGATCCAGAAATAACTCCTGAAGAAATAATGGAAGTTAGAGATGACGCTATTATAGCAACAGGAAGATCTGATTACCCAAATCAAGTAAATAACTTAATTGGTTTTCCATACATCTTCCGAGGAGCTTTGGATGTTAGAGCAACTACAATTAATGAAGAGATGAAAGTAGCTGCTGCAAATGCAATAGCAAAACTTGCAAGAGAAGAGGTTCCCGATGAAGTTGTTGCAGCAATGGGTGGTGATCGTCCCAAATATGGAAAAGATTATATAATTCCATCCACTTTTGATCCAAGATTAATTAGTGTAATTCCTGCTGCTGTTGCAAAGGCTGCCATGGATAGTGGTGTTGCAAAAAAGAATATTAAAGATTTTGATGTTTATAAAGAACAGCTTAAACAAAGACTTAATCCATCTGTTACAATAATGCAGGGTATTAATTCTTATATCAAAAAAAATCAAAAAAGAATTGTTTTTGCAGATGGTGAAGACGAGAACACTCTTAAAGCTGCAATAGCATTTAAAAATTCTAAATTAGGAATTCCAATTTTGGTTGGTAAAAAAGAAAAGATTAAAGAAAGAATTAAGGAAATTGGCTACAATGAAAATTTTGATATTGAGGTTATAAATTCTCAAGACTCTGAAAAAAGAGAAAAGTACGTAAATTTTTTGTTTAAAAAAATGCAAAGAGAGCAGGGTCTTTTAGAAAGAGACTGCGATAGATTAGTTAGAAATGATAGAGTTGTATGGGCATCTTGTATGGTGGCGTGTGGTGATGCAGATGGTGCTGTAACCGGAAATACTAGAAGATTTGGAGCATCTTTTGAAAAAGTCACACAAGTTATCGATGCTAGACCAGGAGAGATAATGTTTGGTTTAAATATGGTTGTTGCAAAAGGAAAAACTATTTTTGTTGGAGATACTAGTGTTAATGAATACCCAAGCTCAGAAGAGCTTGTTGAAATTGCTATATCTTCTGCAAGGGTAGTTAAAATGTTTGGCTTTATCCCAAAAGTTGCTTTTGTTTCTCATTCCACCTTTGGTCAGCCTCTTACAAGTAGAACTAAACATATAAAAAAAGCAGTTGAAATTTTAAAAAGTAAAAATGTAAATTTTGATTTTGATGGAGATATGCAACCAGATGTTGCTCTAAATGATGAATATAAAGAGCTTTATCCCTTTTCCAGTATTGTTGGAAATGCAAATATCTTAATAATGCCGGGGCAGCATAGTGCGGCTATTTCATATAAAATGTTAAAAAGCTTAGGTGATACAAAAGTAATTGGACCTTTGTTAATTGGATTAGGTCAACCAATTGAAATAGCACCATTAAGATCTTCTACATCAGAAATAATTAATCTAGCTTCTGTCGCCGCCTACTCTGCTGATGTGATTGATTATAAAAAAAATTAATTCTTTTGAATTCTCAAGTCTTCAACTAAAACAATACTTGCTATAACATCTTTAACATCAAGTATTTCTTTAGCCTCGCTTATCACTTCTTTTCTCTCATCTCCTGTTAGAGAAATTCCATAAATGAATATTTTTTTTTTGTAAGTATCTATTTGATAGTTCATTGCCTTAATTTTTTTATTAAATATTAGAGCTGTACGCAGTTGAGAGGTTATCAATAAATCTTTAGCTGATTGTTTAAAATTAAAATCTTCTTTTATTGTAATATCATTTCTAACAGATCTAACACCTTTGGTTTCCCACGCTAACTTTGTAATTTGAAGTTTTTCTTCTGGGTCCTCTACTTTTCCTGTTAAAAAAATTTTACCATCTAAAACTTTTGTGCTTACTGATAACAAGTAGGTTTTATCTCTTAATATTATTCTTGTAGCTAAGTTTTTCTGCATTACAGAATCATCTATTTGGGTACCTAAAGATCTTGGATCTAAAGCAATACTAACACCAGTTCCAAAAATACCTTTTGAGCTTATTCCTACACATCCTGTAAAGATTAAAAAGACTAAACTTATTAAAAAAATTTTATTTTTCATTTTTTAATTTTAAACAATAATTATAAATTTCTTTTTTTGGTACATTGTTGTTCTGACTAATTAAATCAGTAATATCTTTAATACTTAGTTTTTTAATCATTTTTTGAATATTCTTTTTATCAGATTCTTTTAAAATTATCGAAGAGTTTTTCTCTTTAAGCTTTTCAGAAATAACAATTGTTAGTTCTCCCTTTGGATCAGATTTAAAAGGTTCTAAATTGTCAATATCTGATCTGATATATTCTTCATAAAACTTTGTCATTTCTCTACATATTAAAATTTTTCTACCTGAAAAATGATATTTGATATCTTTTATAGACTTATTAAATTTTCGTGGAGAAATAAAAAAAACAATACAGCTATTTAAGTTTTCCAGTTTTACAAAATCCTCTTTTAACTTGATATTTTTTTCAGGAAAAAAACCATAGAAAAAGTATTTTTCATTGAAACCACTAATAGAGACAGCTGTTGAAACTGCTGATGCACCAGATATTGGAAAGATATTAATATTATTTACCACACACTCGTTAATCAATATTGCTCCAGGGTCTGAAACTGAGGGTGTTCCAGCATCAGAAATCAATGATACGACACAGTCTAATTTTAGAATATCCATTACTTTTGATAAATTTTTTTTTTCATTAAATTTATGATTTGAAATTAGCTTTGACTTAATCTCATATCTATCTAACAAATTTTTTGAGGTACGTGTATCTTCACACAGTATATAATCTGATTTTTTTAAGATATCTAGGGCTCTTAAAGTAATATCACTTAAGTTTCCAATTGGAGTGGCCACAATATAAAGACCACTCATCACTTTATTATTTTTATTTTCAGTGTCTAGAATCATTACAATATAATCGCTATAATAATAACATTAAAATGAAGAAAATTATTAAAATTATATTACTTTTAACTTTAACTTTGTCAGTTTCAGCGCAAGAAATCATTGCTAGTGAAAAGATTAAGATTGGATTGCTTGTTCCATTAACAGGTAAAAATTCTGAAATTGGTAAATCTATAATTAAATCTACACGACTGGCTATTAATAAAATAAACAACCTATCAATTGAAATTATTCCTAGGGACACTCAATCGAATCCTGAAAGCACCCTAAGAGCAGCAAAAGAACTGGCTACACTAGGTGTAAAAATAATTATTGGCCCAGTCTTTAATGAAAACTTAATTTACCTTCATGAGTTGACTGAAGTAACTTTTTTATCATTAACAAACAAAAATGATAATTTTTCAAAAAACATTATTAATGCTGGTATCAATGCAACATCTCAATTAAACACCATTAAGAAGTTTTTAGAGTTAAATGAAATAAAAAAAACAATTTTCTTAACTCCAGATGTAAATTATAAGAAAGAGATTAAAAAAGCTATTTCTGATTCTAAAATAAAAATAATAAAGAATTATATTTATAATAATGATCCAACCAAACTTACTCAACAAATTGAAAAAATTACTCGCTACAGTATAAGAAAACAAAACCTTGAAGATGAAATAGTCAGGTTAGAAAAATCAAATCAAAGTAACAAAGAACGATTAATTGATAAACTAAAGAAAAGAGACACTCTAGGTGATGTAAAATTTGACTCTATAATAATTGCAGATTTCGATGAAAGCTTAAAAAGTGTTACAACTTCCTTATTGTATACTGATATATCACCTAAAG
>CAJQRS010000001.1 GCA_905612375.1 uncultured Candidatus Pelagibacter sp. | reverse complement strand
TCAAAGGGCTTAGGTAGATAATCATCAGCTCCAATTTCTAACCCTCTAACTCTATCTTGTGTTTCACCTTTTGCAGTCAAAAGAATTATAGGTGTATCGATTTTAGATTTATTATCTTTAATAAATTCCAACCCACTTTTACCA
Source organism: uncultured Candidatus Pelagibacter sp. (assembly GCA_905612375.1). GTDB lineage: Bacteria > Pseudomonadota > Alphaproteobacteria > Pelagibacterales > Pelagibacteraceae > Pelagibacter. Next base: position 7,243 of record CAJQRS010000001.1, on the reverse strand, counting down.
ACCATCATCACATCTAAAACAATTAAATCAAATTTAATGATTAAAACTTTTTCTTCAGCATTTTCTGCACTATTTGAAGTGGTAACTAAAAAATTATTTTCATTAAGATATTGTTTGACTAAAGACCTAATTCCATCGTCATCATCTACAACTAAAATGTGAGCTATAAAATTATTCATTAATTATTTTTTTTAAAACATCATCAAAGTTAAGAACCTGATCTGAACTTGAATTTAGTAGAGCACTATAAATTCTTTTTTTTTGGATTAAAAACACTTCTTCAAAAATTTTCTCACCTTTGTTGTTCAGGAAAATATGTTTTACTCTTGTATCTTGTTGGTCTTTTTCAAAAAAAATTGTTTCAAGTTTAATCAAATCTTTTAAAACCCTATTTAAACTTTGCTTAGTAACTTTTAGTTTTTTAAGTAGTTCTGAAATTGTAATTCCTTTATACATTGAAAGCAGGTGTAATACCTTATGATGTGCTATCCCAATGGAGTATTTATCTAATGTTCTCTTAGCATCTGCAAAGGATTCTCTGTAGCTCGTAAATAGCTTTTCAATTAATTGTTTTAATTGCGTATCCTTTAAATATAAAAGTTCTTTCATTATGGGTAAGTTATATTGACATATTATAGATACAAAGATATTTTTAAAAAAAAATTAAATAAATTCAATCATGACAGCGTACGACAATAGATCAGGTAAAATTTGGTATAATAATGAGCTTGTAGACTGGGCTGATGCCAAGATTCATGTTTTAAATCATGGTCTACATTATGCAAGTTGTGTTTTTGAAGGAGAGAGGGTTTATGAAAGCTCCATATTTAAATTAAAAGAGCACACATCAAGACTTTTCTATTCTGCAAAAAGAATGGGAATGACAATTCCCTATACAGAGAAAGAAATAAATGATGCTTGTAATAAAATTATTTCAGTACAAAACGTAGAAAATGGATATGTAAGACCTACTGTATGGAGAGGAAGTGAAATGATGGCTATATCTGCACAACAAACAAAAATTCATGTTGCTATAGCAACTTGGGAGTGGGGATCCTACTTTGATCCAAAATTAAAAGTAGAAGGTATTAGATTAAATATTTCAAACTGGAGAAAACCCGCACCAAATACAATACCTTGGGATACAAAAGCATCTGGACTGTACATGATTAATACTTTATCAAAGCATGAGGCTGAACAACAAGGTTATACAGATTCTTTAATGTTAGATCATGAGGGTAATGTAGCTGAAGCAACTGGTGCAAATATTTTTTTTAAAGATAATAATGGAGAGATACATACTCCAATTCCAGATTCTTTTTTAGACGGCATAACAAGAAGAACTGTAATAGAAATTTTAAAATTTAAAGGTATTAAAGTTAATGAAAGAAAGATTAGACCTGAAGAGCTTTCAAATTTTGTTGGTTGTTTCTTAACTGGAACTGCAGCTGAAGTAACACCTGTATCATGTATTGCTGACAATAAGTTTAAGGTATGTGAAACTATAATCGATTTAAATGAAAGCTATCAAGCTTTAGTTAGAAAAAAATAAATATCTATTTTTTATTATCTTCAGAAATTGCATGATCAATGCCTTTTCTTAAATACTGATAACCAGTATATAAAGTTAAAAATGCTGAAAGCCAAAGTAGAATCATGCCAATAGTTTGTGCATTGTAATTTTGAAAGTTTAAAATTTTATTACCAGTTTCACCAGTAAGAAGAAGCGCTATAGCCAACATTTGTAAAAAAGTTTTTAATTTTGCTAAATTAGTAACAGGTAATTTAATTTGCCCTCTGGCTAAAAACTCTCTTAAACCTGAAATTAGTATTTCCCTTGTGAGTATTATAATTGCAGCAATAACCTCGTAATGTCTGATTGTTCCACTCATGACAAGTAATATTAGTGCAGTGGCAACAATAATTTTGTCAGCAATTGGGTCTAGTAATTCGCCTAATTTAGATTCTTGCTCCATCATCCTTGCTAACATACCATCTAAAAAATCTGTGAATGAAGCAATCACAAATAGTGCAAAAGCAGTTAGATCTCCATAAAAGCCAGGTAAATAGAATGCAAGAACAAAAAATGGTACGATTATTATTCTACCGATTGTAAGAATATTTGGAATTTTTTTAAGCATAATTATTCGTGAAAAAAGTTATATATCTTTTTTGCAACTTTTTCTTCAACACCTTCAACTGTTTTAATTTCATCAAAACTAGCCGATTCAACGGCTCTCGCAGATCCAAAATGGTTTAATAATGCTCTTTTTCTAATAGATCCCACACCTTCTATTTGGTCTAGTAGTGATTTTGTAATGCCTTTAGCTCTCTTAGCTCTATGTGAATTAATAGCAAATCTATGTGCTTCATCACGAAGTCTTTGCATAAAGAATAAAGTAGGGTCATTTTTTTCAAACTTAAAAGACTCACCTTTATAAAAAAAAGTTTCATCACCACTATTTCTCATTTTACCTTTTGCAATAGCAATCATTGGTAGATCATGTAGGCCAAACTCATCTAAAACTTCTTTTGCAGATGAATATTGGCCTTTTCCACCATCAATCAGTATCAAATCTGGTAAAGTTAAATAGTTTCCCTTTTCAAGCATTGCTCTCTTAAATCTTCTAGTAAGAACTTCTTTTAACATTGCAAAGTCGTCTTGTTCCGCACCTTTTGTTTTAATATCAAATTTTCTATATCTCTTTTTAATAAATCCCTCATTTCCAAAGGTTATCATTGCCCCAACACTATTTGTTCCAGAAATATGACTGTTATCATAAACCTCAACTAAGCTTATACCATTCTTAAGATTAAACTTTTTAGACACACCCTCAAATAGATTTTTATTATTATTTGTTTCATAAATTTTTCTATTTAAAGACTCTTTAGCATTTTTTTCTGCCATTTTAATAACCTTCGCCTTTGTTCCTTTTTTAGCTACGTTAATAGAAATAGTACTATTTTCTTTTTTACTTAAAGTTTCTTCAATTAATTTTTTATCTTTAATATCTGAATTAATAATTATCAGTTTTGGAACATTTTTATTTTCATAAAATTGCATTAAAAATGATGACATTATTTCATTAACATCTTGATCAGGATCATGCTTTGGAAAATAAGCTTGATTACCCCAGTTTTGTTTAGATCTATAAAAAAATACCTGAATGCAAGTTTTGCCAGATTCTTTATACGCAGCAATCACATCAGCATCCACAAGATTTGCTTCATTAATTCTTTGTGAAGATTGAATTATATTTAATGATTTAATTCTATCTCTAAAAATAGAAGCTCTTTCAAAATCAAGTTTTTCACTTGCCTCCTCCATTTGTTCAGATAGATTTTTTTGAATATCTCGTGATTTTCCTGATACAAATTGAATTGCATGATCAATTGATTTTTTATAATCCTCTTTATTAATATAATCAACACATGGTCCTGAGCATCTTTTAATTTGATAAAGTATACAAGGTCTTTTTCTGTTCTTAAAAGTTGTGTCATCACAAACTCTTATTTGGAATATCTTTTGTAGCATTTTTATTGTCCAATTTGCTGTTCCAGCAGATGCAAAGGGTCCAAAATAAAAACCTTCTTTATCTTTTTTTCCTCTATGTTTTGTAACTTGTGGCCACTGATCTTTATTACCGATAAAGACAAAAGGAAACGATTTATCATCTTTAAGTAATATATTGAATTTAGGCTTGTGTTTTTTAATTAAATTAGCCTCTAAAAGTAATGCTTCACTTTCATTAGCAGTAGTTGTTATCTCTAATTTAAAAGTTTGAGACAGCATTCTTGCTGTTCTAATAATATGATTTTTTTCAGCTACATAACTCTTTAATCTATTAGGAAGATTTTTTGCTTTTCCTACATACAAAATCACATCTTTGTGATCAAGCATACGATAAACTCCAGGACTCTTGGGAATTAAGGGTAGTTCTTTTCTAATTACGTCTTTGCCTAATTCAGAGCTTTTCATGACTTCTTTTTTTGGTAATTTGTATACCAACAGAGGCACATTCTTTTATGATTTCTAATTTTTCAATTTGAAGCATTATTTTCCCAATTCGTTTATCTTTAAATAGCACATCAAAAACATCTTCTGCAAGTGTTTCTAAAAAATTGTAGTGTTTCTTTTTTGCAAGTTTTGTAATTAGTTTTACAACCTGACCATAATTAACAATAGACTTTATATCCCTGTCATTTGTTGGCTTTCTATCCTCATAATCAATTTCTAAACTGAATTTTACTTTTTGAGTTTTTTCTTTCTCAAAATCATAAAATCCAAGTTTTAAATCTAAGATTAGTTCTTTAATAAGAATTTTTTTTTCGTAATTAAATAAGTTTTTATTTTTATCAATTTTTACAATATTTAAATTATTTTTTTTCATTCTTTTCCAATCACATCTGCTGTTTGCCAGTTTAAACACTGCCCACTATCTATAGCAATTACTTGCCCTGTAATTGAACTGTTTTTGATAAAAAAGTCAACAGCAGAACATATTTCTTTTATATTCACTTGTTGCTTCAAAGGTGTTGCTAAATATTGTTTTTTAAAATGTGTCTCAGTTTGTCTTTTATTTTTAATAGTAGGTCCAGGCGCAATTCCATTAACTCTTATATTTGGAGCCAATGCCATGGCACTAGTTTTCGTAAGTGTATAAAGCCCAGTTTTGCTTAAAGTATATGAAAAGAAAAAAGGAGTTAATTTGAAAACTCTTTGATCAATTATATTAATAATATTATTATTTTTACCTTTTACATTTTTTGAAAATTCTTTTGTAAGATATGCGGGTGCTTTTAAATTAACATCTAAGTGCTGGCTCCAACTTTTTGAAGAGAAATTTTTAAGACTATCATTTTCAAATAGTGAAGCATTATTAATTAAGCAATCAAAATATTTTAATTTTGACTTTGAGAAATTTATGATTTTTTTTAAATCTTTTTCTTTTGCAAGATCACCTTTTACTAAATAAACTTTTGTTTTATTTCTAAATAATTCTTTTTGTAATTTTTTAGCTTCTTTTTTTGATTTGTTATAGTGAATTACCATTTCAACTCCCGGACCTGAGAGTTCTTTGGCAATAGCAGCACCCATTCTAGTTGCCGCTCCAGTGATAATTATTTTGTTTGCTTCCATTTTTTCTTACCTTTTTGTGCCCTTGTACCAGGTAAGCCCATTGTTGATCTACCTTTTGGATATGCTCTGTTTTCTTGGTTATAGTGTTTTATTTTTGGGTTTAAAACAATTTCTAACTCTGATGCTTCTAAATTTCTTATTTCATCTCTAATTTTACCAGCTTCTTCAAATTCAAGATTTGTGGCTGCATCTTTCATCCTTTTGTTCAGCATCTTTAAGTGTTTCTTTAAATTTCCACCAATATTGTCTCCAGTACCTACTTTTAGATAATCTTTATCATAAACATTTTGTAAAACGTCACTAATTTCTTTCTTAATAGAAACGGCATCAATATTATGTTTTTTATTATAGGCAACTTGAATCTCTCTTCTTCTATCAGTTTCTTGTATGGCTTTTTTTATACTTTTTGTTTCTTTATCTGCATAAAGAATAACTCTACCTTCTAAGTTTCTTGCAGCCCTTCCAATAGTTTGAACCAAGGAAGTTTCAGATCTTAAAAATCCCTCTTTATCCGCATCTAAAATTCCAACTAATGCACATTCTGGAATGTCAAGCCCCTCTCTCAAAAGGTTAATACCCACCAATACATCAAAAACACCAAGTCTTAAATCCCGCATGATTTCTATTCGCTCCAGTGTGTCGATATCTGAGTGTAAGTATCTAACCCTAATACCATTTTCATGAAAATATTCTGTTAGATCTTCAGCCATTTTCTTAGTCAATGTCGTAACCAAAACTCTAAAATTTTTATCAATTGTTTTTTTGCACTCATGCATTAAGTCATCAACTTGATTTTTGGCAGGTTTTATCTCAACTGGTGGATCAATTAAACCGGTAGGCCTTATTATTTGTTCAACAAATTTACCCTTAACTTGCTCCAATTCCCAAGGGCCAGGCGTTGCGGATACAAAAACTGTTTGAGTTCTCATTGCGTCCCATTCTTCAAATTTAAGAGGTCTATTATCCATGCAAGAGGGTAATCTAAAACCATATTCAGCAAGATTACTTTTTCTAGATCTATCTCCTTTATACATACCATTTAATTGAGGAACTGTTACGTGGCACTCATCTACAAAAATTAGAGTGTTATCAGGAAAGTATTCAAATAGAGTAGGAGGTGGTTCACCTGGTTTTCTTCCAGATAAAAAACGTGAATAGTTTTCAATACCAGCGCAAGAGCCTGTTGCCTCTATCATTTCTAGATCAAACTTAACTCTTTCTTCTAATCTTTGTGCTTCAAGTAATTTATTCTGTTCTTTAAATTTTTTTAAAGTTACTTCTAACTCTCTTTTAATTTTAATAATTGCTTGCTCAATAGTTGGTTTGGGAGTGATGTAATGACTATTAGCATAAACTTTTATTACATCTAAATCTTGTATTAGATCTCCTGTTAAGGGATCAAATTCTTCAATTTTTTCTAATTTATCACCAAATAAACTTAATCTCCACGCTCTATCTTCAAAGTGTGAAGGAAATATTTCAAGATATTCTCCACGAGCTCTAAAAGTTCCTCTATAAAAACTCTGATCATTTCTTTTGTATTGTAAATTTACTAAAGTTTTTATTAGTTGCTCTCTACTGTATTCGTAATCTTTCTTTAAACTTAACGTCATCTTGCTGTAGGCCTCAACAGAGCCCAAACCATAGATGCAAGAAACACTAGCAACAATAATTACATCATCTCTCTCTAATAGAGATCTAGTAGCTGAGTGACGCATACGATCAATCTGTTCATTGATAGATGCTTCTTTTTCAATATAAGTATCTGACCTTGGTACATATGCTTCTGGAGTGTAGTAATCATAATAAGATACAAAATACTCAACGGCATTGTCTGGGAAAAAAGATTTCATTTCCCCATAAAGCTGTGCAGCCAGTGTTTTGTTAGGAGCAAGTATTAATGCTGGTCTATTTGTTTTTTCAATTACTTGAGCCATTGTAAAAGTTTTTCCAGAACCTGTTACACCAAGCAAAACTTGGTTTAATTCCTCAGTATTTGCACCCTTAACTAATTGTTTTATTGCTTCTGGCTGATCACCAGCAGGTTTAAAATCTGTAACAAGTTTAAATTTTTTTCCACCTTCTAGTTTCTGGTGAATTTCA